>JAHFGN010000013.1 GCA_023247415.1 Candidatus Omnitrophota bacterium | reverse complement strand
CGGTCTCCTGACTGATGCGGGATGCGTTATTGTAGGTCCCGGATGCGGCCCGTGCGTGGGGACACATAATGGCGTATTGGCCGACGGCGAGGTGGCCCTGTCCACGGCAAACAGAAATTTTAAAGGCAGGATGGGAAACCCAAACGCGTTCATATATCTGGCAAGCCCCGCGACTGTCGCCGCATCAAGCCTGGTCGGCGCGATATCTGACCCGCGGCATCATTTGAAGAGGTTGGCATAGTGCCTTGTAACATAAATAATATCAAATATCAAAAATTAAATATAAAAATTGTTGTGTCCTTCGGACCTAAATATTCAAAGTCGCGTAAGCGACTCCTAAATTTTGATATTTGATTTTTAATTTTTGATTTTAATGCAACCCTTATTTAGGTAATGAGAACACTATAAGATATGTCTAAGCATTTTGCCAAAAGGCTGCTGAAGCTCCAGGACAACGTGAATACAGACTACGTGATATCGGGCAGGTATAAGTTCAGGATCACAAATCCAAGAGAGCTTGCCGAACATATATTCGAGGATGTGGATCCGACGTTCGCGTCGAGGATAAAGAAGGGGGATATCCTGGTGGCGGGAGAAAATTTCGGATGCGGTTCTTCGCGCGAACAAGCGCCGCAGGCATTGAAGGCCGCGGGCATCCATGCGGTCATTGCCAAGAGTTTCGCGCGGATATTCTACCGCAACGCATTCAATATCGGGCTTCTCCTTGTTGAGGCCCAGACGCGCCATATAGATGATGGGGATGAGCTTGAGATAGATATGGAATCGAGCAAGATCAGGGACAAGTCTAACGGACTTTTACTCGATATCAAACCAATTCCGAAGGTGATGAGGGCCTTCCTGGAGGACGGCGGCGTGGTAGAGCACTTTAAGAAGCACGGAGGTTTTAATTTTGAGTAGGATAACCCTTATACCGGGCGATGGTACAGGGCCTGAGCTCGTTCTGGCCGCGAAGGCATGTATCGAGGCTGCCGGGGTAGCTATCGAGTGGGACATAAGAGAGGCCGGCGAGACAGCTATCAAAAGATACGGAACACCTCTTCCGCAAGATACGCTCGACTCCATAAAGAAGAACAAGGTCGCGCTTAAAGGCCCAATCACCACGCCTGTCGGCAGCGGCTTTCGAAGCGTCAATGTGGACTTAAGAAAATCCTTGGACCTTTATGCCTGTCTCCGGCCGTGCAAAAGCTATGAGGGCGCCAGATCCAGATACAAGAATGTGGATCTTGTTATTGTAAGAGAGAATACAGAGGACCTGTATGCCGGCATAGAGTTCCAAAAAGGAAGCGCCGAAGTAAAAAAGGTTATAGAGACTATCACGGCCTTAAGCAAAAAGCCGATCAGCCGAGATTCCGCGATAAGCATAAAACCAATATCCGAGTCCGCCACCAGGAGGATTGTAGAATTTGCCTTCGAATATGCCCTGAAGAATTCACGGCATAAGGTAACATGCGTCCACAAGGCCAATATCATGAAATATACAGACGGCCTGTTCCTTGAGGTTGCCCGCGCTGTAGCGAAGCGTTATGAGTCCAGGATAGCCTTTGAAGACAGGATCGTTGATAATATGTGCATGCAGTTGGTTCAAAAGCCGGAGGAGTACGACGTCCTTGTCCTTCCTAATTTGTATGGCGACATAATCTCTGACCTTGCGGCGGGTTTAGTCGGAGGATTAGGGATCGCGCCGGGCGCCAATATAGGCGAGGGAAGGGCAGTCTTCGAGCCGACCCATGGCAGCGCCCCGAAATATAAGGGGCTGAATAAGGTAAACCCCGCCGCGATCATATTATCCGCGGTCATGATGCTGCGCCACATTGGTGAAGATGACGCTGCCAGGCGCCTTGAACAGGCGACAGCTTACGTCATCAAAGAGGGGAAGTTTGTTACATATGATCTAAAAGCCAATAAAAGCGACCCAACAGCTGTCGGTACCCGCGAAATGGCGGATGCGGTTATAAAGAGGATGTCGATTACATAATATCTTGAAAGTGAGTTATGACTCGAAAGGGCGGCACCTTGGGGAATGTCCCAAAGATTGCGGTGATTGGCGCGGGGAATGTTGGCGCGACGCTCGCGATGCGGATCGCGGAGAGCGGGCTGGCTGAAGTCGTTTTATTGGATGTGTACAAATCCCTCGCGCAGGGCAAGGCGCTCGACATATTCGACTCTTCCGGCATGAACCATTCTCTTAGACCTATTCAGGGGACGGATGACTTCTCTAGTATAAGCGGATCCAGCATAGTGGTGATTACTGCCGGCCTGGCGCGGACACCTGGCATGGCGCGCGAAGAGCTCGCTTTAAAAAACGCTGTTATAGTTAAAGCGATATCCTCGGAAATACGGCTGCGCGCCCCTGATTCGGTTATAATCGTTGTCACGAATCCCCTCGATACGATGACATACCTCGCCTATAAGACAAGCGCGTTCCCAAGGGCGAAGGTCCTTGGCATGGCAGGAGTTTTGGACGAGTCCAGATTCAAGGCGCTGATTGCCAGCGAGTTAAATGTTGAGACTAACGATATAGAAACGGTCATAATGGGCGGCCACGGCGACACGATGGTGCCCGTTCTTTCACATACAAGGGTAAAGAAGGCTTTGCTTATGGAACTGCTGCCAGAAAAGAAGATAGATGAGCTTATAATAAGAATCCGAGGGCGCGGCGCGGAGATAGTCAGCCTTCTCGGCTCAGGCAGCGCTTATTATTCCCCCAGCCTGGCCGCGTTTAGGATGGCAGAGGCGATTGTCTACGACCGAAAAGAGGTTATAACGGCGTCGGTATTCCTGAATGGGGAATACGGGCTGCGGGATATATGCGCCGGCGTTCCCGTGAAATTAGGACGAAGCGGAATCGAAGAGATAGTTGAGATAAAACTCACCGATAGAGAGCGGTCCTTATTTATGGAATCCGCCAGGGTGATAAGGCAGGGCAATGCAAAATTATGACCTCGCGGTTATAGGAGCCGGCCCAGGCGGGTATGTCAGCGCGATATACGCCTCGCGTCTCGGGATGAAGACCTGCCTGATAGAGAAGGATTCGGTGGGCGGGACCTGTCTTAATCATGGATGCATCCCCACCAAGGTCATGTTAAACTGCGCCGCGGCTATTAAATCGATTAACGCTTTCCGCGCCTACGGCGTAGAGGTCGCAGGATATAATTTCGCGCAGGAAAAACTATTTTCGAAACGGGAAGAAGTCGTCACCCGTCTTCGGAGCGGGATCATGTCACTCCTGGCGGCCAACAAGGTAGTTCTTATAAAAGGCGCCGGCAGGATAAAGTCGCAAGGGTTAATTGATATCGCCGGCGCTTTAGTAGGCGCAAAGAACATAATTATCGCGGCGGGCTCATCGCCCATGGATCTTCCCGGGATGAAATTTGACGATGCCAGAATATTGTCGAGCGAGGGCATCTTAAGGCTCAAAAGCATCCCCAAGAGCATCATCATAGTCGGCGGAGGCGTCATAGGATGCGAATTCGCCACATTCTATAACACTGTCGGCTCGAAGGTTTATATCATTGAATTAATGGACCGGCTCCTGCCGACTATGGACCGGGAGCTTGGCAAGCGGCTTGAAGTCATATTAAAAAAGCGGGGTATAGATATACACACATCTGTAAGGGTGGGTTCTATGAATAACTCAGGCGATATGGTCCTGTCCGAGCTGCAGGATGGCCACTCGATCAAATCCGAAACCGCCCTGATATGCGTCGGACGGCGGCCAAACACAGCCGGGCTGGGATTGGAGGAGCTCGGAATTTCTCTGGATAAAGGCAGAATAGTCGTGAATGAATTCCTGGAGACCGGCGTAAAAGGCGTATTCGCGATAGGAGATTGTATAAACGGGCCTATGCTGGCGCATGCGGCTTCGTACGAAGGCACGGTTGTCTGCGATAATATCGCCGGGAAGAAACGAAGAGTCGATTATAACCTGATACCATCGTGCATATTCACCGAACCCGAGATAGCCGCTTGCGGCCTTACCGAGGATGAGGCGAAGAAGCTAGACCCTGACTCTAAAGCGGTGAAGTTTCCGTATATGGCATCCAGCAAGGCCCAGGTGATAAATTCAGCCGACGGTTTTATAAAGATGGTGGGCGCGAAAGACGGCAGACTGCTTGGCATAGAGATAATGGGCCATAATGCCTGCGATCTGATAGGCGAGGCTAGCCTTGCGATCGCCATGAAGGCCAATATCGAGGATATAGCGAACGCGGTCCACGCGCACCCAACGCTCTCTGAGATATTCGGCGACGCCAGCCATCTATTTCTGGGCAAACCCATTCACACTATATAGCCTTCTCGAAGGGATATTAAGCGTAACATCAAATATTAAATATCAAAAATTAAATATTAAAAACACAAACCGAAAATCAAAAATTTTGTATAGTTCTTTTATTTTTATGTTTTTGATATGTATTTTTGATTTTAATACGCCCCTTATTTCGAGTAACAAAATATTATGATACTGGACTTGGGCACAACAGATTACGAAAACGCGTATCGCGTTCAGATGGAGATGGTGGCCTTGCGAAGGCTTAAAGAGATCGAGGATACGATTCTGATCGCGGAACATAACGCGGTGATAACGATAGGCCGCGCGGCAGGGAGCAAAACGAGCGATAACTTGCTTCTCGGAGAGGATGCGCTCGAGGAATACGGCATAAAGGTGCTTACGGTCGACAGGGGAGGTGATATAACTCTGCACGCCCCTGGGCAGCTTGTCGTATATCCTATAGTTGATTTAAAAGACAGGGTGAAGGACCTCCACCTATATATGCGGGCATTGGAAGGCTCAATAATAAGATGTCTCGACCTCTTTGGGATAAAGTCGTTCAGGGTCCCGCACAGAACCGGCGTATGGACCTCTCCCCGCAGGAAGATAGCGTCTATAGGAATAGCCGCGACAGATTGGATAACATACCACGGCCTGAGCTTGAATGTGAACGTGGATCTGGAGTACTTCTCGATGATAAGGATGTGCGGGCTCCGGGGGGTTCAGGCGACTTCGATGCAGGAGATGCTGCGCAAAAAAATCACTCTGAAAGAGGTGAAAGGGCATATGGTGAAATCCATATGCGAGACGCTGAATATATCAGATGCCGATTATGTTGCTTAGATAAGAGCGGTATTAAAATCAAAAATAAAATATAAAAAATCAAAAACATATATCAAAAACATAAAAACAAAAGAACCTTTGTTAAGAATGGAGCAATACATAATTTTTGATTTGTGTTTTTGATATTTGGTTTTTAATATTTGATATTATTTATGTCACAAGGCACAATGTCGAGCGCTAGCATTTTCCCCCCATGGCTTAAAAAGACCCTCTTGAGCGCGGAGACGGTATACAGGACATACGACGCGATCAAGGACGCGGGCGCAAACACCGTCTGCGAAGCGAGTCAGTGCCCAAACCTCAACGAATGCTTTTCGAAGGGCCACGCCACGTTCCTCATATTGGGGTCGGTCTGCACGCGTCCCTGCGGCTTTTGCGCCGCCGTATGCGGTCAGCCCCTGCCGCCGGACCCTCGGGAGGGCTTCAGGATTCTCAAGGTTGTAAAGTCGCTCGCCATAGATTATGTCATAATCACTTCCGTTACGCGAGATGACCTTCCAGACGGCGGCGCCGCGCATTATGGCGATGTAATAGAAACTCTGCGCGCCTATAACGAACGGCTGCAAATAGAACTTCTGATTCCGGATTTTAAAGGGATGAGAAGATCCATTGAATTCGTCGCGTCATATTCGCCAGATATATTCGGCCATAATATTGAAACTGTCCCTAGGCTATATAGAGAGGTAAGGCCGGCGGCGGACTATAATAGATCGCTGGACGTACTGAGGTGGGCCAAAGAATCGCGCCCTGGGCTCGTCACAAAGAGCGCTATCCTTCTCGGCTTTGGGGAGGAGACAGATGAAGTAACGGAGTGCATGAAAGGATTAAGATCTGTTGGATGCGACATTCTGAATATCGGTCAATACCTGAGACCCTCCGGCAGGCAGATAAGCGTGAAGCGTTTCGTCGAGCCCGCGGAATTCAAAGATCTGGAAGATATAGGATATGGGATGGGATTCAAATCTGTCTCGAGCGGCCCATTTGTGAGGAGTTCATATAACCAGAAGGAGGTCTTGCGAACATGGTAAAAGTCAACCTGCCCCCATTGGCAGAAGGCGTCAATAAGGCTGTTATAACATATCTATATGTCGCAAACGGCGATACGGTAAAGGAGGGCGACAAACTCGCCGAGCTTGTCACGGACAAGGCGACCTTCAACCTGCCGTCTCCGGGAGCTGGCAGGGTCACCCAGATTTTCTTCAAAGAAGGTGATGAGGTCTCTGTCGGCCAGACTATATTTCAGATAGAGTAGCTATGCTGTCAGCCAAGCGCATACTCTTGATGTACATTTCAGAAGATTCAGGGCACCACTGCGCCAGCATCTCCATCGAAAAGGCCATCCGCAGGATAGCCCCGGATTCTCAAATAATGAATATCAACGTCTTCAACTATACAAACCCGATATTGGAGAAGGTAATCAACAGGGCCTATATGGGGGTTGTGAAAAGGAAGCCGGAGATATGGGACTATCTTTACGATAATCCAAAAGTCATGGAGAAGACCAGGCGTCTGCGGGAGATGATACATAACCTGAATTCTCCAAAACTCAAAGTCCTGCTGGATGATTTTAAGGCGGATATTGTCATATGTACGCAGGCATTTCCATGCGGGATGGTGGCAGACTATAAAAAGACTTATGGTCTGGACCTTCCGATCGTAGGGGTATTAACGGATTATGCCCCGCATTCTTATTGGCTGTATAATAACGTGGACTGTTATGTGGCCCCTTCCGGCGAAACCGCGAAGGCGCTCGTCAAAAACGGAATTTCCGCGGACAGGGTCAAGCCGCTCGGCATCCCGATAGATCCAAAATTCAGTCAGGGAGTCGATCCAGAACAAAGCGCCTCCGGCATCGGGCTGGACAGCTCTGTCCCGACAGCGCTTGTCATGGGCGGGACGCAGGGCCTTGGGCCAATAAAGGAATTTGTCTTCGCCTCAGACAATATCGCGCAGGCGCTGCAGCTTATAGTGGTAACAGGGACCAACCGTAAGCTGCACAAATGGTTGTTGGCAAAACAGGGGGCGGTTCTAAAAAAGAAATTTATAATCTACGGCTTCACGCACAATATCGATGAACTCATGGCAATGGCCTCGATTATAGTCACCAAGGCCGGAGGCATCACAACGGCTGAGGCGTTGGCGCGGGGCCTCCCGATGATAATACTCAATCCCCTCCCGGGGCAGGAGGCAATGAATACAAACTATCTATTGCAAGAAGGCGTTGCCCTCAGGGCGGATGACGCTCATCACGCGGCCCTGATACTGGAGGAGCTGCTATATCATGATAACGCGAAACTTAAGCGCATGGGAGCTAACGCGAAACGCTGCGCCTCTCCAAACAGCGCAACCGATATCGCCAATCTCATATTAAGCCTTGCGCGATGATATTTTATATATTGTATGAGTTAGGTAAGTTTATCGCCACGCTTTTGCCCCGGCGCGCGAATTACATGCTGGCCGATTCAATATCGTATTTTTATTGGCTATATGCCAAAAAAGACAGGGGTGTCATCCGTCGCAATTTGAAAGTCGTCTTTGAGGGTTCCGATATAATAGACTACGATGCCTGCTCCCGCGGTATCTTCAAAAATTTCTCCCGCTATCTGGCTGACTTCTTCAGATTCTCAAAGGTAGATAAGGCGTTTGTCGAGGAGAATGTTGCGATCGAAGGCGAAGAGTCGCTAAGGGCCGGCGCCGCCCTGGGCAGGGGCGTGATACTCTTGTCAGCGCACATTGGCAATTGGGAGTTAGGCGGCATGGTAGTGTCTCTCTTGGGATACCCGCTTCACGCCGTAGCGCTCGCGCATAAGAACCGGAGCGTAGACAGCTTCTTTGTCAGACAACGCTCTTTTGGAGGGGTCAAGGTCATATCGTTGGGTCCGGATCTCAAGAGATGCTTCCGGGTGTTACGGTCCAACGGCTTCATAGCGCTCTTAGGCGACAGGGGCTTTTCCGAAAATGGGATCGTTGTGGATTTCTTTGGCAGGCCAGCCAGAATGCCCGTGGGCCCGGCGGTCTTCGCCTTGAAGACAGGAGCGGCGATAGTCCCGGTCTTCCTGGTGCGCGAAGACAATATGAAATTCAAATTTATAATGGACGAACCCATACTGCCGGTGAAGACAGGGAGTTTTGACGAGTCGGTCAGGCTGCTGATTTCGAAATATCTTGCCGTCACGCAAGAAATCATAAGGAGATACCCCGCGCAGTGGTATATGTTTCGCGATGTTTGGAATACAGGCCTCTGACAGCGATACTCATACCGGCGTATAATGTGGAGCCGTTCATAGGGAGTCTCGTCGGGCGCCTCAAACGGGACGGCTCCAGAGTTTACGTCGTTGACGACGGTTCGAGCGACTCGACTGCCCGGGCAGCGGGCGCCGCGGGGGCGGTCGTGATATCCAACGCCGTCAATAAAGGCAAAGGCGCGGCGCTGCGGGAAGGCTTTTCCCGCATCATAAGGGACGGGTTCGATTGCGTCCTGGTGATGGACGGAGACGGTCAGCATAATCCTGACGATGCGGCGCGATTTTTTCGCAAAATTGAGGAGACGGACGCCGATATAGTAGTTGGGAACAGGATGTCCGACAAGGCCCGTATGCCGTTTACAAGAATCCTGATAAACAGGCTGATGTCTTTTCTGATATCCAAACTTTCCGGGCAATATATTCCCGACACGCAGTGCGGCTTCAGGCTCATCAAAAGAAAGGCGCTGGGAGGCCTTGAGATCGTCTCATCACACTATGAGGCAGAATCGGAGCTCCTCTTAAAGGCGTCCCGGAACGGCTGCAGGATAGCGTCTGTGCCGATTACAACCATATATCACGGCAGCTCAAGCGGCATAAGGCCGATAAAAGACACCTTGCGGTTCATCGCGATGCTGATACGCTTCATTGTCTAGCGGCGAAAGAAATTTTTACGGCCATGGAGGTGGCGGAACTTTCTTAGCGTTGCTGGAGCGGCAAGCGCAAAGCAACGCTAAGAAAGTAAACGCCACATGGGAGGCGGAATGGATTTTGATGCAATGAGGGAGAGGATGGTCGCGGAACAGTTGATGCCTCGGGGAATAACCGACCCGAAGGTCCTGGACGCGTTCCGCAAGGTGCCGCGCCATCTGTTTATACCGCCTGAACTCTCTCTTAACGCTTACGCGGATTATCCACTGCCGATAGGGGAGTCCCAGACCATTTCACAACCATATATGGCTGCGCTCATGACACAATATTTGGACCTCGCTCCGGGCGATAAGATTTTAGAGATAGGCGCGGGAAGCGGATATCAACTTGCGATAATCCTTGAGATCGCGGGAATGGCCTATTCCGTGGAGCGGATTCAGTCTTTAGCCGAGGGGGCCTCCAGCGCGCTCAAGAGGGCTGGCTATAATAATTTCAGGATAAAAGTCGGTGACGGCACCCTCGGATGGGAAGAGGAGGGTCCGTATGACGGCATCATTGTTACAGCCGCCGCCCCAAAGGTCCCTGACAGCCTGCTGATGCAGTTGAAATACGGCGGCAGACTGGTTATACCTGTGGGCGGAAGGTTCAGCCAGATACTGACGCTCTTCCGTAAAGAGAAAACCGGAGTGACTCTTAAGGAGATATGCGGGTGTGTCTTTGTCCCGTTAGTCGGACGGCAGGGGTGGGGGGAATGATCCCTTGATAGATACTATCTCGGCCTTTCTAAGGCATATACCAAAAGAGGCGATAGTGCTGATGCTTGGGGCCTTGCCGGTATCCGAGGTGAGAGGCGCGATACCAGCGGCGCTCGCCATGAAGATGAGCCCCCAAAGCGCGCTTATGTGGGCTGTCCTCGGTAATTCCATGATTATAGCCCCGGCGTTATTTTTGTTGGAGCCTATATCGAGGAGATTAAGGAATTTCGGCTTCTGGAGGCGTTTTTTTGACTGGCTTTTTGAAAAGGCCAGGGAAAAAGGCGATGTGGTACAGCGATACGAGTCCCTTGGGCTTATGATATTTGTCGCCATACCCCTGCCGATGACAGGCGCGTGGTCCGGATGCGTCGCGGCCTCGTTATTTAGGATAAAGTTCAGATACGCCTTTGCCGCGATATTTCTTGGCGTAGTCATTGCGGCGATTATAGTAATGGTCGTGTCGCTCTTTACATACAATACGGCATCCGCTATCTTAAGATAAGAATGGCAAGGTATAATATTCTCTATAAATTCAAGCTAAAATTTGGGTGACGCGACCAAGACTTTTTTAATACGGGCGAGCAATGGGATGGGGCAGTACAGATACGCACTCGTTATCACGATATTGTAAACCCCATTGCGAGCCCTAAAACAAAAAGTCGAGGGAGCGGCAGGACCCAAATTTTAGCCATTGCGTACTCACAGAATGTTTTAAATGGAAAATTTATCGTTTTTTGTTATAATATTGACAATGGTTATAATGAGCGGCTGCGCCGCGCAGGTTAAATCAGGCTATAAGCCCGAAACGCGCGTGTACGCCCTGCCAACAACAGGCACAGCAGCAGGCCCTCTCGCCCCGGAGGGGTGGAATTTTTCTGCCCGCGGAACTTTCGGCTGGCCTGTCAGGGGAAAGGTATCCTCCGGATTTGGAGACGAGACGGGTAATGGGGCAAGGAATAAAGGAATAGAAATAGCCGCCAGGCTCGGCGGCCTTGTCAGGGCCGCCAAAGACGGGCGCGTTATATTTTGCGCGGAAAATTTCAAAGGCTTCGGCAAGACGCTGATAATAGACCATGGCGATGGCTTTCTGACGCTATACGCCTATAATTCAGAACTTCTGAAAAAGGAAGGTTCCAGCGTAAAAAAATATGAGGCTGTCGCCAAGGCCGGTGCGGGCGGCCGGGCTAAAGGCGCGACGCTGTATTTTGAGATAACAAAAGACGGTCGTCCGCTGGACCCCTTAGATTATCTCTCGCGCTTTTAAAGGAGCAGATGTTCACCGAACCTGTGGTGGGTAAACAATTTTTCGGGCGAGGCGAGATCCTAAACCTTTTGGACAAGCGCCTCAAGGCCATGAAGGACGGGTATCGTCAGAACGTCGCCGTAACAGGTATGTCCCTGGCCGGAAAGACCTCGTTATTACAGCAGTTCCTCCATACCGCCATCGATGACTCATTCCTGCCCGTATACATCGAAGTCATGAAGGAGGGATTCAGGGCGTTCGCCAATAAATTCATTGCCGCGCTGCTCTATAATTCATTGAAGACAAACCAGGAGACCGCGCCCTGCGATATAGATTCGCTTATCCGAAGGGCTGAAGCACGCCTTCCTAAGACGGCCTCCGCCGTAAAGCGTGTAATCGCGGATGTGGAGAAGGGGCTGCTGGATGAGGCGTATCAGGCCCTCCTGGGCTTGACCGCGGTGGTAAAAGAAGAGACGACCAAGTCATGCGTCGTCATATTGGATGAGTTTGATAATATCGCGAGCTTCAAGGTGAAAAATCCTTTCGCTAACTTTGGAAAGGTCATCATGATACAGAAAGACACCATGTATATCATCTCAAGCTCAAGACTCTCGGCGATGAGGAAGATACTGCGCGAGAAGCTCTCGCTCCTGTTCGGAAATTTCGAGGTTGTTGACGTAAAAGGATTTGACGCGGCAACAGCCTGCGCGTTCTTGAAGGAAAGGTGCGAGCCTTATTCGATAGATGAAGGCCTGATAAAATTTCTTATATTCTTCACCGGCGGAAACCCTTTCTACATGGAAAGGCTGATCGACGAGGTCAGGCACATGTTGAGGGAAAAAGGCGGCGCGGCGATTGTTCAGGATTTGCTCGAAGAGGCGATAGCCAATCTCGTTTACGGTTCGAACGGGACCATACATCAGTATATACGCAGCCTCCTGCTGGACCTGATAGATACGCGCTCGCGCGAGGGCCTAAACCCGATACTCGAGTCGATCGCGAGCGGACACAGGAGACAGCGCGATATCGCCAAAGACCTGAAGAGGTGTTATGGCGACGTTTCGAAATCCCTGGCGGCGCTGACAGATATGGGCCTTGTAGATAAAAACGGCGCCTTTTGGTCGATCTCTGACAGGATGCTGGAGTTCTGGTTAGTCCATGTAGCCTTAAGGCAGAAACGGATGCTGATAAATTGCGTAGTGGACAGGCCCAGGCAAACCTTAGAGGACATCCAAAATTATATAAATGATTTTTTGAAAGAGTCGCAAAAAAGCGCTTTGGAACGGATAAACGAACTCTTCAATCTGTTTTCCGGAGAATTTGTGGAGTTAGACGATAAGAAGCTGGCCCTGCCTCAGTCGGACAGGGTCGAGATAAAGGCGTTCGACGACATCACGCCATATCTGGCTGTATCTTCCAGGGGCAAGACGTGGATATGCCAGATGTTCGAGCGGCCGATCAGAGAATCCGATATCGCGGAATTCATAAGGAATATCAAGCGCCTCGATCATAAGGTTGAGCGCAAGATATTGATATCGCTGCGGGAAACCGAGGAGAACGCGAAGCTCCTGGCCAAGGAACTGAAGATAGCCATCTGGGATTTGGATACTATCAATATCCTGCTGGGGCTTTATAACAAAAAAGGCCTGGTAATATTATGAAGATACTCGTTCTGTCAGACACGCATATACCCCGGGCCGCCGCGGACTTGCCAAAAGCGATCTACGACGCCATAGAAGGCGTTGATCTCATCCTGCATGCGGGCGACTTTGTGGAACTCCAGACATTGGAGGAGCTGCGGCGCATGAAAGAGACAATCGGCGTCTTCGGCAACATGGACTCCAAAGCGCTGCGCGAGGTCTTAAAGCCCAAAGAGATAATCAATGCCGGAGCGTTTAAGATAGGTCTGGTCCATGGCTATGGCCCGCCCGGAGAACTTACCAAGGCAGTCCGCGCCGAATTTGGAAAAGTAGACGCCATTGTGTTTGGGCACGCCCATAAACCAATCAATATAATAGAGGGCGGGGTTCTCCTGTTTAACCCGGGGTCCCCGACAGATAAGGTATTCTCCCCGTATAATTCCTACGGCATTCTCGACGTGACAGCCAGCGGCATCAAGGCGGAGATTGTAAAACTATGAGCTCTTGAAAAAAAATGAAAAGGCCTATTGGGATCGCGAAAGAGGCGGCGTAAAATATGACAGACAGGTTATGGGCCCCGTGGAGAAGCGCTTACATAAATATGAGGCGAAAGAAAAGGTGCGTATTCTGCGTGGGAAGGACCACTAAGAACGACGATAAGAGGTATATCGTAAAGCGTCTCCGACACGCCTTCTCGATGCTGAATCTGTATCCATATAACAATGGGCACGTCATGGTCTCTCCTTATCGGCATATCGCGCTCCTGGAAGGGCTGTCGCAGGATGAAATACGCGACATGATGTCCCTCCTGGTAGACACAAAAAAGATTCTGGACAAGACGCTAAAGGCCCACGGATACAACGTTGGGTTCAACCTTGGAAAGGTCTCCGGCGCAGGGTTCGACGGCCATATACACATGCACATCGTTCCGCGCTGGCTGGGGGACACGAATTTCATGCCGGTCATAGCCGATTCAAAGATAGTGTCGGACTCTCTTCGCGCCGTGCTAAAACTACTGAAAGGGCATGAGTGCTAAAAAGGGCTGATCTGGAGAAGAGGGAAGAGATACTGCTGGCGCCGTATGCCCAGAGGTCCAAGAATTCACTGGGGAGGGTCTATAAAGAGCCTGAGCACGACTATCGCTCGTGTTATCAACGGGATAGGGACAGGATTATATATTCAACGGCCTTCCGGCGCCTCGAATACAAGACGCAGGTCTTCGTCAATCATGAAGGCGACTATTACCGGACGCGGCTCACGCACACCCTTGAGGTAACTCAGATAGCCAGGTCTATAGCCAGATCGCTCAAGCTTAACGAGGACCTCGTAGAGGCCCTGTCTTTAGCCCACGACCTGGGCCATACGCCGTTCGGACACTCGGGGGAGGACGCCCTTCGAGAGATAATGAAAGATCATGGAGGTTTTGATCATAATACGCAGGGCCTGAGGGTTGTGGATTATCTTGAGAAGCGCTACCCTGAATTTCAAGGGTTGAATCTGACATACGAAGTCAGGGAAGGCATCATAAAACACTCCACACCGTTCGATTATCCCAGGCCGACCCTGCCGTTTGAATCAACCAAATCTCCGATACTGGAAACGCAGGTGGTGGACATCGCGGATGAGATAGCCTACGATAACCATGACCTCGATGACGGCATAACGAGCGGGCTCATCAAGGAAACGGCATTAAGGCCCGTCCCCATCTGGAGAGATGCCCAGGCGCGGGTGAAGAAGGACTGCCCCGGCCTAAAAGATGAGATGCGCAAATACCAGATCGTCCGCTTTCTCATAAATATGCAGGTGACGGATGTCATTGCCGAGACCGAGAAGAGGATCAAGAGATTTAAGATAACGAGCGCCAAAGATACCGCCGAGATACCGGAGAGGATAGTCGTCTTCTCAAGGGAGGTTGACCAGAAGCGGCATCCGATGCGGGAATTCCTGAAAAAGAACCTTTATAACCATTATCGGGTTGTGCGCATGTCAAACAAGGCTTACCGCTTCATGTCCGATCTGTTTAAGATATATTTTGACAGGCCTGAACAGCTTCCGCCCTCAACTCAGGCGCGCCTGGCAAAGGAGGATAGGCACCGCGTGATATGCGATTACATAGCCGGCATGACCGACAGATATGCCCTCGATGAATACAAGAAGTTCTTTGAGCCCTATGAACGCGTGTAGTGTAATATCATTAAAATGGAAAAGATAGACAGGGAAGAATATAAACGCGATCTGTTCGCAAGGCTTAAGGACAGCCTGGGCCTGAAGCGCGAGGAGGAATGCTTTGGCGCCTGCCTTGGCGACGCCTCGTGGTGGATACTGGATAATCCAACCTATACAGCCCAGGAGCTTAAATCGGCGGTCGCGCAGACCTGTGTCCTGCAGAAACACCAGCGTTCGAAAACCTCAAGGCCGGCGAAACCTCTGTGCCTTAAGTCCGTGGCCCAGACCATAAAACGCGCCAGGAGGACTAAACGGCCGGAGACGTTCGTATGTCCCGGCCTCAGGCACGGCTTTGTATACCCCATCATTCAGGGGGATACTATATACGGTTTTATAGGTGTCTGCTACACAAAACGCGATATATCCGCCCGCATCCTCGGCGTCTTCGCCTCATTCACCGATACTGTGGTAAGGGAGGTCCAGAAGGAGATGGAGCTTGCCAAGCTCTACGAGACCATACGGCCGCGCGCAATCGCGTTGTCAACTATCCACACTCTGCACAGACTGCTCACCTCAACCCTTGACCTCAATGAGCTCCTGCCGCGCATCGCGCGGCTGTCGCTCCAGGTTGTAAGGGCGAATAGATGTTCGATAAAACTCTTAGACTCTAAACGAAAAGTCCTCCTCCCAAAGGCTACCGTAGATATGAGGGAGCGAAAGACAACCCTCAAGAAGGTAAGAGTCGGGAAATGGGCGCCTGGTCGGGCCGCTAAATTCTCAAGGCCTGTAAGGGGAGACAGGTATCTGGCTGTCCCGCTGATAGACGAGGACGTTATAGGCGTTATAACCGTCTATGACAAGATAGATAATTCCCGCTTTAACTCATTCGATCAGGAGATAATGACGACCCTGGCAGAGCAGGCGGTGATAGCGATAAAGAACGCCCAGCTGTACAAAGAGCAGGAGAGGCTTACGCTGGGTGGAATAAAATCCCTCGCCATGGTCCTGCGTTCGCGCGCGAACGGCGCAAGCGTCGCCCCGCACGCGTCATATCTGAAGATAGCCACCATGGTTGGGCATATGCTGCATCTGAACGGTCAGGAGATACGCAACCTGGAATACGCGGTCCTCCTGCACGACGCCGGCCAGATAGTCATCCCTGACGAAGTCTTGAGAAAGCCGGAAAAACTTACTATAGAAGAGTACGACCTTGTAAAAGAACATCCCTTGCGCAGCGTCGATATAATAAGGCCCATAAAGGCGCTGAGGAGCGTGATACCCATACTGTTTCATCATCATGAAAATTACGACGGCACAGGATATCCTAAGAAACTGCGCGACGGCCAGATACCCATAGGCGCCAGGATTATGGCTGTCGTGGGCGCGTTCGAGGCGATGGTGACGCGCAGGGCCTACAGGCCGGCGATGTCCATAGACGGAGCCATAGAGGAGATACGCCTGCAGAGCTCGAAACAATTCGACCCGAAGGTGGTGGAGGCGTTTCTTAAAGTTATAGCGCGGCGCGATATATTTTCGGCGGTCAAAAAGGAATGTTATGAATCTCAATGAGATAATCGCGTCGGATACGCACAGAAAGATCATATTGTTCTTTAATGAGAACCAGTCATCCATCGACACAGCAAAAGGCGTATCGACCTGGATAAGGGAAGAGCGCCCTAAAGTGAAGAAGGCCCTCGAGGACCTCGTCGCCCTTAACATATTGAACGCATACCGCGCCACCTCCACAACCGGATACAGCTATACGACCGACAAAAAGCTGATCTCGAAGATCGATAAACTCCTCAAGAAGTGAACAACTTCTACGATAAATTAAATCCTGCTCAAAAGACGGCTGTTGAGGCCATAGACGGACCGCTCCTGGTCCTTGCGGGGCCTGGGACGGGCAAGACACAGCTATTGTCCATCCGCGCGGGCTTTATACTCGCGGGGCGGGGCGCGAAGATCCAGCCGGAGAACATCCTTATTGTTACCTATACCAATTCCGCGGCGAAGGCCGTAAAGGAGAGGCTCGTCAGCATAATCGGCCTGGCGGGATATGATGTCGAGGTGGGGACGTTTCATGGCTTCGCCAATTCCATCATTCAGGAATCGCAGGAGGCCGCAAACTACGTCGGAGAGAAACTGATGATGGACGATGTGGAACAGCTTAAGGCGATGCATTATATACTCGATCACGCCGATAACATGCAGGCCATAAGGCCGTTCAGGGCTCCCTACTTCTATGTAAATGATATAATCAGGCGGATAAGCGAACTGAAAAAAGACGGGATCGACCCAAAGGGCTTTAAGGCGTATGTGGACGGCATCAGTCGGCGCGAAACCAGGGTCGAACCTGCCCAGATTGAGAGGATGAAGGCCCTGGCAGCAGCGTATCAGATGTATGAGGCGCTAAAGGAGGGAGGAGACCCGGATATATTCGACGAGCGAGGCAGATACGACTTTGACGATATGATACTGTTCGCGACAGAGGCCCTGAAGAAAGAACGCCTCCTCGCCGAAGAGTACGCCAGAAGGTATAAATTTATCATGGTAGATGAATTTCAGGATACCAATGAGGCCCAGTTAGAGCTCTTGTTTACGCTTCTTGACTATGACAATCCCAACCTGTGCTGCGTTGGCGACGACGACCAGTCTATCTACAGATTCCAGGGGGCCAGCGTAGGAAATTTCAGGATTTTAAAGGAGCGTTTTCCATCAATAAAGATCATGACCCTCAAAGACAACTATCGCTCCACAAGACAAATAATAGATTTCGCCTCCGGCGTCATACGCACAATCCCTGAGGCCGAGCGCACCGGTGAAAAGCCTCTCATCCCCGCGGGAGATCATAAGGATAAGGCCATAGAGTTAAAAGAGTTTACCACCGAGACGGAAGAGCTCCTGTTTATAGTGGAGAAGATACGCGAGATAAAAGATATGATAGCCGGTTCAAGGGACATGGATCCCCGGGTCAGGGCCCACCCGTATAACGAGATCGCCGTTCTTGTGCGGAAGCGAAGTTACATACTGAAGGTCATAGACGCCTTTCTCCAGGCCGGGATTCCATACGCTACCGACGGAAGAGAGGATATAAGCGGAGAAAAACGCGTTAAACAACTCCTGGACGCGCTGGATCTGGCGAATACAGGATCCGATAACCCCAGGCAGAAAGACCTCCTGCTGTATAAAGTGCTTTCCGCGGATTATTTCAGGATACCAATTGCTGAAGTGATCCGATTCTTTAATCATGCCAACTCCGCGAGACGTTCATCGTCAAGAGACATCCCGCCGACCGCGCTGGAGCTGTTTTTAATGTATAAGGCGCGAGGGGGTATGGCCAGGGCATCAAGCGCTGTAACGCGGCTGCTGCGGGACGCGCAGACGACGAGCGTCCACTCGATATTGCTGAATTTCATCGAGGACGCGGGACTGTTCAAATTCATCATGGAGAGATTCGACGCAAACGATGTCTTGAGGGTGAGGGACCTGCGCGGCATAACGTCTTTCGTCAATATGGTCAAGTCCGCGGATATCGCCGCTCCCGGCATAAGGTTGGGGGAGTTTTTGGGAGATCTAAAACTGCGCAAGGCCAATAACCTGCCGATCCAGGGCGAGCTTGTCACAATGACCCAGGACGGCGTAAGGATATTCACCGCCCACAGCTCCAAAGGGATGGAGTTTCACACCGTGTTTATACCGTTCTGCCTCCATAATAAAAATTGGCCGTCCAGGAGGCTGCCTGATAAAATATACATGCCTCCGGATCTATTTAAGACAAGACAGGCCGCAAAGGATGAATTCATGACAAAGCAGCTCTTCCTGCAGGATGAGACCAGGCTCTTCTATGTCGCTTCAACACGCGCAAGGTCGAATCTCATCTTCACGGCCAGCCCTCAAGAGAACAGCGTATCCAGCCAGTTTCTTAAATCCCTTAAAGAGCAGACCCTCAAGACCGCCCTGCGCGCGCCTGATGAGGAGACGCTCCTTGTTGGCTCAATCAGCCAATCCCAAATGGCGCAGGATGAATTTGTCGGCGCCGCAGATATCCTTCGTGACGCGGTGAAAGATATTGTCTTAAATCCTACATCGCTCAATAATTACCTTACATGCAAACGCAAATTTTTATACGACAATGTCCTGATGCTTCCCGGCGCCAAACGCCAGAGCCTCGTATTCGGCAACTGCTCCCATAAAGCCCTGGAGGAACTCTACAGACTTTACAAGACAACAGGGTCGTTTCCGGATTTCGGGTTCTTCAAGAACGCCTTCACAAGGGAGTTGGCCTTTCAGGGTGTTGACAAGGCGATGGAATCGAGGTGTCTGGGCCAGCTTAAAACACTCGAGGGCTGGTTCAATCGCGCCGCCCAAACCCCCGTCAGGCCGCTGGAGCTGGAGATGAAGATGATCGCCACTGTAGGGGGCGGAATACCGTTCGTCGGCAAGTTAGACAAGATAGAACCGGAAGGCGCAGGGCGTGAGGGCCTTGTCAAGGTAGTCGATTACAAAACAGGCAAGCCGGATGACCATCTGACCGCTGTCGATAAATGCGGTGACCTGGCGAGCGAGGAATGTGACGGATATTTAAGACAGCTCGCCGCGTATAAGCTGCTTATCGAGCGTGATAAAAGATTTTCCAAATTGTACAAGGTTAAGCTCGGAGAGCTGGTGTTTCTTGAGCCTGTCTCGAAAGACATGCGAAAGATGGGCTTGAAGAAAGGCGACTTCGTGAACAGGGCAATCCTCCTGGATGATGAGATGGTAAAGTCCCTTGAGAAAATAATAAAAGACGCGTGGGACGGCATACAGACCTTGAAATTTGATAAGTTTGCCGAAAGAGACGTAAAGATATGCGCATCCTGCGACTTTGACGGTATGTGCTGGCAATGAAAAAAACAGCTGTAATAGCCGCTGTCATATTTGTCCTTGCCGCCTTGATTGCAATATCTTTCGACAGGCTGGCCATATTCGCGGCCTCGAGATACAGCGGTATAAGGATATCGTATTCCGGACTCGCGAGGGACGCATCGGGCAGGATCATCATAAAGGCGCTGGACATTGAGGACGCCAAAAATGGCCTTGGGCTTACGGCCAAAAAAGCCGCGATAAGACCGCCGGTCTTGAAATCCTTTCTAAAAGACGGCCTCGGGCTTGTCTTTGAGCTGGATAACGCGAATTTCCGCATCTCCTCCAAAAGTCATGGGGGAGGAAGCGATGTCTTGCGTGACATTGCCCTCATCCCATTCGAGGGCGCGTGGAACTATTCGAAGATATCAGGCGAAATTGCCATTATGAGGGGGGAGACAAAGATAAAAAATTTTTCGGCCCTCAGCAGGGATATCAGGCTCACTTTAGACGGCGCGCTATACGGTAAAGACCTAATAGAGGCCCGCGTCAAGATCGCGTTCTCAAAGTCTGTTATTGAGAAATTTCCCGCGGAACTCACAAATGTGGTTATGCGGGAAGAGCCGGATGGATGGAAGGTTGTGTCGATAGATTTAAAAGGGGACCCCAGAAAGCCGTCGATTACGTTCTCCGGCAAGTTATTTCGCTTGAATATTACGAATAAATAATATATAATCGTCGAGCATCTAGAAAAAGGTTAGGGGAAAAGACTTAATTTGGAGCGCATGATGGACAGCGATAATACCCAGCAGGAGTTATTTGACGATTTTCAGGACGGCAAGAGACCTTTTAAAAGACCCAGAGGCCTCCTGGCCAGGCCTACTTATGTATCTGTTCCTATTGAAAGGCTTATTTTCATCGGCATCGGCGTAGTTATGGCGCTGGTCATGGCCCATGCTGTTGGAGTTGAACGCGGAAAGACAATGGCCCGTGACGAATCGAAAAGGCTTGGCGCGGAAAGGCCCATTCAGATGAAGGCCCGGCAGTATACTGTATGTGTCGGAAGGTTCACATCGCTGGAAGAGGCCGCAAAGGTTGAAAAGGGCCTTAAGACAAAATATAAAGACTGCGTTGTCAGAAAATTGCAGTAGTTTAGGTCCTTCATGCGCCTTCGGCGGATCAGGGACAAATTTTGTTTCACAAAATTTGGAGGTTCAACATGTCGCAGCACCCCAGTTTGCGCTCATCTGAGAAGATGAAGCAGCACCGTTCAGTGCTGAAGCGCTTTGAACGGCTGAGAATTTTGAAGGAAAAAGGCGATTGGGAAGACGGTAAATCCGTCTTCGGCCTGCAAAAGGTAAAGATGGTCAGGTTCAAGATCAAGAAAGAGAAGACGGAGACAGCGGAGGCCGGGGCTGAGGCAGCTCCAGGCGCGGCCGCGGTCCTTCCATCCGCTTCTGCGGCGTCTGCCAAGGCCCCCGGGGCGGCAAAGGCCGCTCCTGCCAAAACGCCCGGGGCAGCAGCTCCTAAAGACCAGAGGCAGACAGACAAAAGAGCAAAAGCCTAAAAAATAGGAGTCGAACCTAAAAATGGACCCCATCACGATAGATGATTTCAAAAAGATGGATTTAAGGGTTGCCCTTGTAAAAGAGGTCGAGGTGCATCCCAATGCGGATAAGCTCTACATCCTGAAGGTTGAGATCGGCGGTTCGCTCAAGACGCTTGTCGCCGGGATAAGGGAGCGCTATAAGCCCGAAGAGCTTTTGAATAAAAAGATAGTCATGATCAACAACATGAAACCTGCCTCCATACGCGGGGTCGAATCCAACGGGATGCTCCTCGTCGCCAGGAACTCGAAGGCCCTCGCGATTCTTTCTATTGACAGGGACGTGGATACCGGAAGCGCTATCTCATGAGATCGCGTGATGCCAGGACAGTGGATGTGAGGCTGGGCCAGCGCTCATATAAGATAGTTATCTCCTCGGGGATTATCAAGCGGATCGGCCCCTATCTGGCCAGGCTTCCAATCGGAAAAGACTTCGTTATAATAACAAACCCCAATTTAAGCTCCTCATATAAAAGCGTACTCAAAGGCTCCATCGAAAAAGAAGGCTTCACGTCGCGCTTTGTGCTGATGGCTGAGGGCGAGAAGGCCAAGTCTGAAAAGGCGATCTCCCGGGCCATAGCAGAGATAAGCGGTTTCGACAGGAAGAAGGCCCTATCCATTATAGCCTTCGGAGGCGGTGTTGTGGGCGACGCGGCCGGCTTCATCGCCGCCATATATAAAAGGGGCATACCATATGTGCAGGTCCCCACGACACTCCTTGCTCAGGTAGATTCAGCCATAGGCGGAAAAGTCGCCATAGACTTACCATGCGCCAAGAACCTCATCGGCGCGTTCTATCAGCCGAAATTAGTACTGTCGGATATATCGATACTGAAGAGCCTCCCCCCAAGGCAGATTAGAAGCGGCCTGGCCGAAGTCATCAAATACGGCGTTATAGCGGACCCGCGGCTATTCGAATATATTGAAGGGCATCTCAATGATATTGCGGGCCTAGACGAGGACGCTTTGAGATTTATAGTATCAAGATGCAGCGCAATAAAGGCCGGGATTGTTGAGGCGGATGAGTTCGACAGAAAGGGCAGGAGGATTATCCTGAACTACGGCCACACCATCGGCCACGCGCTGGAGGCCGCCTCTGGCTATTCAAAGGCTTACACGCATGGAGAGGCGATATCGCTCGGCATGGCCGCGGCAAACAGGATAGCGACGAGGCTTGGAATCCTGGATGAGACTGTCTCGGACAGGATAAACTCTCTGCTCAAGGCCTCTGGCCTTCCGACAGCGATAAAAAAACTCGATCCAAAAAAGATCTATGAAGCCCACTTAAAAGATAAGAAATTCTCCGGATCGGTGAATCGATTTGTCCTTCCTGTGAAGATAGGGCGGGTGAGGGTGGAAAAAGATATAAAGGAGGCCGTTATAAGGCGAAGTCTGGAGGAGTGTTATGGAGGTTGAGATAAAACATTTCAGCGAAGAATATTCTGCCGGCGCCAGAGATCTTATCCTTTCGATATTGGCGAAGGAATATCCGTTTGACAGGCCCGCGTATTCCGATACTGACCTGGAGAAGATAGGCCAGATATACGGTGGAGAGCGCGACTCCTTCTTTATCGGCGAGAGAGAAGGCAAAGTTGTCGGAACAGTCGGCATCAAGGAAGACGATAAGGATTCCGCGCTCCTGCGGAGGCTCTTTGTTTCCGCCCTGCACAGGCGTAAGGGCATAGGCACAAAACTCCTGGATAAGGCCCTTGAGTTTTGCTCATCGCGCGGTTATAGAAAGATAATCTTCAGGTGCACTGACAGGATGCGTGACGCGATGCGGTTGTGTGAAAAGAAGGGGTTTAAGGAAACCGAGGCGCTCGATATGGGCGGTTTCAGGATCCACAAACTGATGTTGACGCTTTAGTGAGGCAAGCCGGCAGAAAAGGCGGCTCTTACTTCTTCAATTTAAGAACGATATCCCCGCCGCTATACTTTAAAAACACCTTGTTCGGCTCTATCTTCTCTACCTTGGCGCCGCCTACAACATCGCCTTCCAGCGTGATGCCGTTATTTATTATCGCGTAACGCCTGTCTTCAGAACACATAATGCCGTTTAGGATAAGCTCTGGCGGCGCCGCGGCGCTGGCGACTTGCGGCGGAGAGGGGGGTGATTTTTCTTCGACCTTGACCTGTTCTGCGGGCGTATATACAACCTCCTGGTGGGAAGGTATAACCTGCGGCGCGGCCTTCGCGGCGAGGTTTGGCGCAGAGGGTCTCCTCAGGGCGTATGCCGCGACAACGGCTATAACTATTATGGCGATAACAATACCAGCGTAAGCCTGGATAGGGATAGGCCCCTGCGGCTCCGGCAGCGAAAAAGCCGTCTTCTTTTCGCTCTTTCGCGCCTCCTGAACCTTCTTCAGGGCCTCGCTTATTATGCTCACACTATCTCCCCCTCAACCTCCCGT
Source organism: Candidatus Omnitrophota bacterium (assembly GCA_023247415.1). Classification (GTDB taxonomy): domain Bacteria; phylum Omnitrophota; class Gorgyraeia; order 2-01-FULL-45-10; family JAHFGN01; genus JAHFGN01. The sequence goes on along the minus strand of JAHFGN010000013.1, from coordinate 5,670 downwards.
ATGGCCCTAGCGATAATCGGAAGGGTTATCTCTCTGGTCTCCATTACATAGGCCAAAAGCAGGGCCCTGTCGCAGACCAGGTTTATAAGCCTGGGTATGCCGTGCGAATACTTATATAAGGCCTCGAAACTGTCTTCAGCGAATCTTATATCGCCGTTGGAGCCGGCGACAGCGAGCCTGTGATAGACATACTTATCGACCTCATCAGGCCCCAATGGTGTTATGTGGAAACGCACCGCGATGCGTTGTCTGAGCTGGGACAGTTCAGGCGAGCCAAGCCGCTTCTTTAACTCGGGCTGACCTACCAATATTATCTGGAAGAGCTTCTCCTTCTCCGTCTCGAGATTCGACAGCATCCTTATCTCTTCGAGGATCTTTGGTTTCAGATTCTGCGCCTCGTCTATTATAAGGACGACATTGTTCCCAAGAGCGAGTTCACCCATGAGGAATTTGTTCAACTGCCTGATGAGGGAAAGTTTATTGGTCCTTCTTTCGGGCGCGATCCCGAAATCTTCCAGTATGGCAGCCAGAAGCTGCGACTCGGGCAGGGTGGAATTGAGTATAAAGGCTGTTTTTGTGTTTTTATCCAATTGATTCAGGAGCGCCCTGCAGAGCGTCGTTTTTCCGGCGCCGACTTCGCCGGTTATCTCCAGGAAGCCTTTTCGTTCATTGATGCCGTACAAAAGATGCGACAGCGCTTCCTTATGGATGCGGCTCGAGAAGAGGAAATTCGGGTCGCTTGTTACGCTGAAGGGTTTCTCTTTAAGGCCGAAGAATTCTTTATACATATCGTGGCGCTCTGTCGATATTATACACGCGCCATCCTGAACTTGCAAGGTCAATTGTCGGGAAATTTTTACGGGTCCTGTCGCGTCGGATTCTGTTCGCGGCTTAGAATTTTTTCGCCGTGCGCTACGGTTTACGGCTCGCTCATTTGCAGAAATTCCCCTGCCGCAAAGCTTCGGTCAGTTGACTTGCATTCGCTCGCCGTAAATCCTTGCGCACCAACATGTAATTGACATTATGCCGAAAAAATTCAATAAGCCGCTCACAGAATCCGACGCGACAGGACAAAATTTCCCGAGGAGGCTTTAGACCTTGCAATTGAGATGATTCTGATGTATACTTGAAAAGGTTCGGAGGTGGCGGATAGATGTGGAATGGTATTGATAGACGAAAATTCCCGCGGGCGAAATACAAATGCCTGATAAGCATCAAGCGGCGGCAGGCGCCAAAGGTGATTTCCACCTATACAGAGAATATAGGCGCGGGCGGCATATGCGTGTTGATAAAAGATGACCTTGGGCTCTTTCAGGGCGTGGATCTGGAGATATTCCTGGAGGATGAGGCGTCCGCTGTAAAGTGCGGCGGCACCATTGTATGGGTAGTGAAAAAGGCGGAATCACGCTCCAGGGGCGGAACCGTGTACGATACAGGCGTTGAATTCATCGATATAAGGCCAGATGACCAGGAGCGCATCACGGACATAGTGGAGAAATTGATAAAAAAAGATTGAGCGCCAGGGGCTCTTGACAAATATATCTCCATGTGCTATACTTACATGGAAAGTTGGAAATAGAATTAAAAAAGGGGGTGAAAAGTGCGGATGAAGAAGATGGCAAAAGGAATCATAATATGTTTGGCTATATTGATGGTGCTGAATATAGCGGCATTGAGCTACGCCCAAGACGCGGGCAGGAAGATTTATCGCGGCGTCGCCAATATCATTACGGGATGGATAGAGCTTCCGAAGAATATTTACGATACCAGCGTGGAGGATAATATACTTTCCGGCTTGACCATCGGATTATTTAAGGGTCTTGGAATGACGATTGTCAGAACCGGCGCAGGTATATACGAAACGCTGACATTCCCGCTCCCGATTCCAGAGGGGTATGCCCCGGTCCTGGAACCGGAATTTGTGTTTAAGGGCAAGGCCAAAGAGAAGAAATAGGTCTAAGGCAGTTTTTTAAAAAATATTGCGATAAGGGGATAGAAAGACTGTAACTTTATATCCCCTTATTTTTTTACTTGCTTTTAAATGGAAGTGTTGTAGAATATAGCTTGGCAGAAGGGAGAAACGATGAATGTTCAAGAGCGTAGAAAATTTATGCGCTTTGACACCTCGCTCGATGGCTCATATGAAGCCCGGGGCGGGGAGGTCCGAGGAAAAACCCTTGTGCAAAATTTAAGCAGGGAGGGCATGCTGGTCGTTGTGGACGCCAGGCTGCAGGAAGGTTCTGAGATAGACCTGCATATGAGCGTGCCGGGAGACAACGTCCCGCTCTTCGCGTGCGCGAAGGTGGCCTGGGGAAAAGAGGCTGACCGCGCCGGAGAGCGCGGCTTTGTCGCCGGTGTAAGGTTCACCAAGATAGACAGATACGATAAGGCCAGGCTCCTTGACTATGTCTACACCCAGTGGTTGAAGTTTGTACGGAAAGAGGTTTAGCCTTGGGCGAAGAAAAACCAAAGCAGGAAGATAAGCCGCAGGATATCCAGCAAACAGAGCCGCCGGCTAATCCGCAGGCAGAGCCTGCGGCCAAGGCGCCTGAGCCTGCCGTTAAAGAAGCGGTAAAAACCTCAAGGCCGGCAAACTGCGTTTCATGCAACAAATCCATAAAGAAGAAATGGTATTATAGAAACGGCAAATATTTCTGCACCAAGCAGTGCTGGAAGTCCACCATAAAAAATGCCAAAGACAGCGTTCCCGCCCCATGAGGCATTGTACCCTGCGCCGTGCGTCCTGGTTACATCGCACGACCTCACCGCGAAAAAAGATAATATCATAACGATCGCCTGGTGCGGCGTAGCTTCATCTAAACCCCCGATCTTGAGCATATCGATAAGGCCCTCGAGGCTGTCGCATTCCATAATAAAGGCGGCTGGGGAGTTTGTAATAAATATACCCACCCGCGATCTGCTGCGGCAAGTCGATCTCTGCGGCACAATATCCGGAAGAAAGACCGATAAGTTCCAACTGTGCGGCTTTCACAAAGACCCCGCCATAAATGTACGCGCGCCTCTCATAAAAGAATGTCCCGTCAACATAGAGTGCAAATTAAAAGAGACGATACCCCTTGGTTCCCATGATATGTTCCTCGGCGAGGTGCAGTGTGTCCATGCGGATGAGGGCGTACTAAAAAACGATAAAGACATTGACTACAGGAAGGCTCTGCCGCTGGTCTATAATCTGGGCGAATACTGGGACCTCGGCGGGCTGCTCGGAACTTACGGGTACTCTTTGTCGGGATAGGACCCGCTCCAGAAATGAAAATGGTGCTTGAAAAAGGATGCGGCGCGGTGGTAGAATATGTGCTGTCATTGCACGGGGGATTAGATGGCAAATGAGAGAAGGACAGAGCCGCGCGTTACAGACGACGCGATATCGCTGAAGATAAAGGTCGGAGGGTTTGACACCATAACTCATACCCTTAATATAAGCGCGTCCGGCGTATACTGCAAATTGGACAGGGAGATGCCGCTTATGTCGCGTGTTAAGCTTATGCTGGTGGTGCCGGGGGGCAGGGGCGCTGACGAAGCCGCGAAACAGATCGAGGTCAGCGGTGTGGTAGTCAGAGAGCACCCCGTTATCATTGACGGCCAAATCAAACACCATGATGTGGCGATTTTCTTCGATGGTCTGCCCCAGCGGGATAAAGAGACGATCTCGCAGTATGTCAAGAACAGACTAAGTTAGGACTGGAGGCGAGACATTGCCGCTTTCATTTATAGGTGGCTTATTAATCATAATATTGGCTTTTGTACTATTCTCGGTTCGCAGGGAAGAGTCAAGGATTAGGGCAGAGAAAATGCCCCGCGGCAAGGTGGAGAAGTATTGGGGCGGGGCTGAACGGCGGCGGCATGTTCGTTTTGACGCCCTCTTAGATGTCAGGTATACGATGAAGAAGGGCTCGAGCGCGAATAACGCGAAATCCAAGGATATATCCAAAAGCGGCGTACGGCTTCTTGTGGACAAGAAGCTCGAGCAGGGCGCTATACTTTATATAGATGTGCTCCAGGGCGGCCAGGCCGCCCCCATATCCCTCGAGGGGATAGTGGTCTGGTGCAATGAGGCCAAGGATAAGCCGCCGGATACAGACAAGCGCCTCTTTCATGCCGGTATAGAATTGACTATGATAGCCGACGGTTCCAGGCAGGTCTTCACCGACCTCATCTCTTCTTTAGGAGAAGGCCAAAAGGCGAATCGCGTCCCCGATGGGCGACCCCTCAGTACCTAAGGATGTGAAGCTCGTCGCGGGTTTCATCTTCCGCGATGCCGAATGGCTCGAGTCAGCGCGTTCCGAGCTGACGAATCTATTCGGGAGAACGGACTTTGAAAGCCCGGTCATGGGCTTTACATCCACCAACTACTATGAAGAAGAGCTCGGTCCGGACCTTAAGCGAAAGTTCATGAGTTTCGAAAGGCTTCTTAATCCGGAAGACGCGAGCGGTGTAAAGTTAGCGGCCAACAGGATAGAGGCTTTACTCAGCGCGCCCCACAAGAAGCGGCGCGTCAATATAGACCCGGGATATCTGGAACTCTCCAAACTGGTCCTATTGACAACGAAGGACTACTTTCACAGGATATATCTCGCGAATGGCATATACGCGGAAGTCACCCTGTTCTATAAGGATAAGTCGTTTCGGCCATTTGCGTGGACCTACCCAGACTACAAGACTAAAGAGTGCATCGATATCTTCAACGGGATACGGGACATATATAAAGACGAACTAAAAAAATGTTCATCAAGTCTAAAAGTATAGTAGTGGCGGCTGTCTCCAGCATTGTCGTATCTGCGGCGCTGGTTTTCACGCTGATTGGATATTACATGTACATAGAGCTTAAGATCAGAGACGACGAAAAGACATCGATCGATTCTCTGCGAAAGGTGCAGTCGCAGATCTTTTCGAAACAGATCGACGTATCGCAGTTAACATGCGCCATAGAGAAATCGGACGGCGGCAGGGGCAGGCCGACTATCCGGGGGATTATAAAGAACGGGAGCACCAGGGATATTTATGATATTGTCCTAAAAGTAAAATTTCTGGACGTAAGCGGGGCGTCGTTGTATGAAGTCATATTCCGTCCGCTGGAACCCACCTATGGGACAAACCCGATCGGCCATATCTCGCAATCACATCTTTTGGGTTACTCCAGGAAGAATGCCCTCAAGGCGAAGGAGTCCAACGCGTTCAAGCGCGTCATACTAAACTCTCCGAAAGAAATCCTCAGTTTTCTTGACACCCGCAAGGGCCAACGGCCGGCATCGTTGAAAAAGTCCCGAGCATGGACAGGCTCCTACGCCTGGGAAGTCATCTCAGTCAGTTTATAGGATATATCGCGCCGCATGAGAAACGTCTATATAGTCGTTATAGCCCTTTTTATTATTTGCGTGATATTATTGGCGGCTTCATTTTTCTGGCTTGACAGTATGGGGCATAAGAAATTCTACTATATTGTTGAGTTGGAGGCTAAGCCGTTTGGCTCTGTAAGAGTGGATAAGTTCGTAACTGAGGACAAGCGCATGTATAAGGCCTCTAGCCAGATGCCGTTTGAAGACCTTCTAACGGATCATAGGGCCGGGCTCACATTGGAGAAGGATTACGCCTTGGACGAGTACAGCGAAAGCAACTCTGGGTCTGGGGCCCATGAACGCTGCCTGGTCAGAA
>JAHFGN010000086.1 GCA_023247415.1 Candidatus Omnitrophota bacterium | reverse complement strand
GAAGGACGGCTATTTTATCTCTCTCTTCGCTTGAGAGATGTGTATATTTATTTTCCATAACGCATAGATTAACATATATATCCTATGCGTTGCACTTCCTCATTGAACTGAGGATATCAAATACACAAACCAAAAATTAAAAATTTTTCTTTCAGTTTTCTTTATCCATCTTTATGTTTTTGGTATGTGTTTTTAGTTTTTTATATTTTATTTTTGGTTTTAATACAACCATTATTTAAGGAACAGAACACTATGATAATTGGTGTGCTTGCCGGCGGGGTGTCAAGCGAAAGAGAGATATCCTTGCGGTCCGGAAGGGCAGTGTATGAGGCCCTTAAGAAGGAGGGGTATCAGGTTAAATTTTTGGATATTTTTGATAATATCTATGATACAATAAAAAATTCTAGAATAGATGCAGCGTTTCTCGCGCTCCACGGCAGGTTCGGCGAAGACGGCGCAATGCAGGCGATGTTAGAGCGGCTTAAAATACCATATACAGGTTCGGGCGTGAAGGCATCGCGGCTCGCGCTGGACAAGATAGCGTCCAAGAAGATATTCGAAAAAAGAGGGATCCCTACGCCCAGGTTCGCGGTCTTTGAAAAGGGCGCGCGCGATATAAAAGACGCGGCCGCGATGATCGGCTGGCCTGTCGTAGTAAAACCGCGTTTAGAAGGTTCAAGCATAGGCCTTTCAGTAGCCAGGGATATCAAGGGATTAAGGCGGGCCGTTGAGAAGGCATTCAAATACGGCGATGAAATCCTGCTGGAGGAGTTTATAGACGGCAGGGAGATAACAGTTGGTATACTTGGTAAGAGGGCGCTTCCGGTTGTGGAGATAATAACACCGGGAGGCGTTTACGATACAAACGCGAAATACAGGGACAAGAGGACGCGGTATATCGTCCCGGCACAGCTGTCGGATAGACTCTCTAAAAGGGCGCAGAGGCTCGGGCTCGCGGCTCATCAATCGTTGGGCTGCAGGGCCATCTCAAGGGTCGACATGAGGGTCGATGGAGATAATAATATATTCGTTCTCGAAGTGAATTCTATTCCAGGCATGACAGAGCGCAGCCTCCTGCCAAAGGCGGCCTGCGCCGCAGGTATAAGTTTCAGCCAGCTCTGCGTAAAATTATTGAATTTATTTAACGAGCGCGATGTTTAAATTTAAATTAAAGAAGCCGGGGCCCAGGCGAAAAAGGCGGCAGGCCAAAAAAGACGCGGCCGAGCCCATGCGGATCCAATCCAGATTTATCTGGATGGCCGCCGCGCTTTTAGCGCTGGCGTGGTTTGTCATATTCCTCACGATGGTATTTGCCAAGGCCGATTGGTTTAATATCGGCTCTGTCGAGGTGCAGGGCAGCGAAGGCTTGGATTCATGCGGACCCGGAGAGTTTCTCAGGCTATACGGAGGGAGGAATATCTTCTCGGTAGATATCGGGGCCCTGGCTGGCGGCATAGCGCGAAGATACCCTGACGCCAAATCGGTTGTGGCCAGGCGCAAACTGCCTAATACGCTGAAAATCTCGATTGTCTTGAGGCGGCCGATAGCGTTGGTCAGCGATGATAAATATTACCCGGTTGACTCAGAGGGCGTGATACTCCCTAACGCGGACGCCTCCGCATGGCAGAAGCTCCCAGTTATAACAGGCGTTAATGTCAGGGAATCGGATAAGGCCGGAGGCGTATGCGGCTCGAGGCCGCTTTCAATCGCCCTTGGGCTGATAATTGAGTTGTCGAGGGCGCGTATTTTGTCAGAGTACAGCATCACTGCCATAGATGTAACAGACCCGAAGAATGCCGCATTCTTCTTTGAGGATGGGCTTGAAGTAAAGATAGGTCATGAAAGTTTCAGGGAGCGGCTCCAGAGATTGTCTCAGACGCTGAAGAATCCGAGGTTGATCTTAAGCCGCATAAAATACATTGATTTACGATTTAAAGATATCGTAATTGGCCAAAAATGAGAAGACCACTCGTCGTTACAGGACTGGATATCGGTTCATCTAAGATATGCGCCGTCCTAGCAGAATTAGACGCCGCGAGCGGTTCCGAGATCCTCGGCATAAACACAGTGGCAAGCCGCGGGGTGGAGCGCGGCAACATAGTGGATTTGAACTTGAGCGTAGACGCTATATCAAAGGCCATAAACGGCCTTGCGGCAAAGACGTCCAGAAAGATAGGGAATATATACGTCAATATAAGCGGAAGCTGCATAAAGGCGGAAGAGGCCTCCGGCATGGTATCGCTGTCGATGAGGGGCAGGGAGATCACCGAAGGCGATATGAGGCGGTGTGTAAACGTAGCGAGCACGATGCACCTGCCGTTCGAGAGCGAGATCATACACAAAATCGTGCGCTCATATTCCATCGATGATCAAGATGATATAAAAAACCCGCTGGGGTTGTACGGCTCAAGGCTGGCTGTGAAGATCTATGTAGTGACCGCCAGCATAAATCATATACAGAACATGCAAAAGGCTGTCAATAACTGCGGTTACGAGATTAAAAGCGTCGTCTTCACCGGAATGGCTGATTGGTCCAGCCTATTTGACAGGCATGATCAGGGGGAGAACATAATATTGATCGACATGGGCAGTTCCATTACAGAAACGGCGATGTTCTTAGACGGTGTTTTGACGCATGTTGAGGTTGTTCCATTCGGGGTATCGGATATCGCGCATCCTGTAGACGCGGATGGAGCCTTAAGCAGCGTCACAAGCCGCGTTAAAGAAAGCATGGAAAAGTTTCAAAAACAGGGCGTAAAATTTAGGTCGGCTGTAGTCGCAGGCGGCGGATCGCTTGTCGACGGCATGCTGGAGGCGCTTGAATCCAGGCTCGGGGTACAGGTCGTCCCAGGCGCTGTAAAATCGCTCACTGGAAGGGTTTCGTCGATTGAGGGCGTCACCGCAACTACCGCTATAGGCCTTGTCAGGTTCGCGAGGAAAGATTACGAAAATAGGGCAAGACCCAGGCCAAAAGGCCTCATAAAAAACATCTCCACCAAGGTCGTAGACCTCTTCAACAACTATTTCTAACCCCCTTTCTATTGAGGTGTAGATTTTTTTCAGCCTAGGGCCTAGCGGGGTCGGTATCTCGCGGGGACGTGCGATTTCCCCCAGCGAGGGAAATCGCACTCCGAAAAATCGCTCGCTCTCTTTTGCATACTTTCAATAGCTAGCAAAAGAACCATGCCCGCTCGCGATTTTTAGGCCCCGCTCAATACCGACCCCGCTAGGCCCCTTCGTACGTAAAAATTTCACGAGGCCCTGTAATCCCAAAATGATAATGTCCTATTTAACCAATTTAGAAATGTCCTATGCCAAAGTTGCTATAATGTCTCTTAGCAAAGGAGGGCATTATGGCTGGAAAGGACATTATCATGGCT
>JAHFGN010000085.1 GCA_023247415.1 Candidatus Omnitrophota bacterium | reverse complement strand
TATTTTCACATAGTAAGCCCTACGACATCATCGCAAAATCGCAGGGCATTCACGACTGGCGTGCCTGGCAGGATTTGAACCTGCGACCAATGGTTTCGAAGCCCCCTACTCTATCCGCTGAGCTACAGGCACTTGCGTCGTTAAAGTGTTTCGCCTTTTTTAACAAAGCATACGCCGACAGAATATCGCTTGAGATCAGGGTCCTCTTCGACCCTGACGACCCTGCCCAGGATGCCGTTTTTCTCGGCAATGGCCCTGTCCTCTATCTCTTTGCATATGGACAATTCGGCAAGCGGAAGCTTGATCCAGATAACGCTGGAAATTTTCGGCAGGGTTTTTGAGATGAACAGCACGCCGGACTGGCTGACGTTCCTCGAGACAGCGACAGAAGGCCTGCCCCGTCTTGCCTTCACAAATTCTTTAAATTTCACGGGTTTCTCGTACGCTATCCTGTAAAACTCTCTTTTTTCAACAAAGTTCGTATCCACCTTCCGCCTCCTTTTTCACTCTCCGATAATCTTAATGAGAACCCTTTTTTTGCGCTGGCCGTCGAACTCGCCGTAAAAGATTTGCTCCCACGGCCCGAAATCCAATTTTCCGCTTGTTATGGCAACGACCGCCTCTCTGCCCATGATCGTCCTCTTCAAATGGGCGTCGGCATTGTCCTCCCCGGTGAGATTGTGTTTATATTTCTCTTTTCCAAAAGGCGCCAGCTTCTCCAGCCATTCACTGAAATCCTGGTGCAGTCCCCTTTCATCATCATTAATCAAAACTGAACTCGTTATATGCATGCTGTTGACAAGGCACAGCCCTTCCTTCACACCGCTCTTTCGCACTGCGTCCTCAACCTGCGACGTGATATTGACGATCTCATAGCGGTTTTTCGTGTTGAGCCAGAGATAGTCGGTATAAGATTTCATAATTTTAGTTATTTTTATTTATCAAATTCACCACCAGCGTAATGATAACATCCCGCTCGGAGGGATCGCTTTCGGCTATCATGAGCGTAAGTGCCACTAAGGCATTATCGGCTATACGCTTAGCGCCATCTTCTTTGTAAAGGAGGCCGTTTTTCTCCAAAAACCATAGAAATATCGATGCGGCGATGCGCTTGTTGCCGTCCGCAAAGGAGTGGTTTTTGACAATAAAATAGAGCAGATTCGCTGCTTTCTCTTCAACGCTCGGGTAGAGGTCCTTACCGCCTAATGTTTGATAAATCGAGGCTATCGAACTTTTGAAAGATTGATCGCGCATTGCGCCAAAAAGGCTTGAGCCGCCAAATTTCTTCTTAAGCTCCCTTACCGCTTTTACGGCAACTTCGTAGCTTAATGAAAATTTTTCTTCTTTTGATATATGAGATATCTTTAGCCGCTTGTAATCATAGTCATCCAAAAGTCCGAGCGCGTAATTATAATCATTGATAACCTCAATTAACCCGATAGCCTCCTTATATTCAAGCTGTTTGCGATCTTTTATGCTGCCTATCAGCTTTATTGCGCTTTGCAGTGTTCGTAATTTAAGAGTGCGCTGTTGCAGGCATTTCTCATTCAAAGTATAACCGTCAATTAAATGTTTTCTTAAAATAGTGGTAGCCCATACACGAAATTGAGTCGCGCGCAATGAATTAACCCTATACCCAACAGAAATCACGACATCAAGATTGTAAAACTTAACTGGTTTATCAGAAAAAGCAATGTGCATTTTTTGCACATTGCTTTTTTCGTCTAATTCCTTTGAATTAAAGATGTTGCGCAAATGTTTCGTGATAACACTGCGATCTGCCCGGAAAAGCGATGCTATATCAGCCTGCGTGAGCCAAACCGTATCCCTCTTAAGCTTAACTTCAAGCTGAACCTTCTTATCCTTGGCCTGATAAATAACCATTTCCCCTCTTGGGGGCGTTTCAGCGATCTTATGCTTCATATAAATACTCCGTATATTCTTAACCTAAATATTGCAATTTTCTTGCATTGAGTTCTCGTCGCGCTTAACCGCTAAATACGTCGAAGGCCTTGTCAAAATCGTATACGTCCTTGAAATCGGCGCGGGAATCCTCGGCTGTCTTGCCCATGAGGCCGTTCTCAACCATGTTGAAGACAATCTCGCCAAAGTCCGCGGTTATATTCACCCCCCAATGCTCCAATACCACCTTTGCCATAGGGCCGTACTGTTCTTGCGCGAATTCTTTTATGCCCTCCAGGAGCTCCCTGCCTGTGACATGGCCTTCCCTCTTCAATTTTCTCTGGGTAAACCAGAGGGCCTCCATGACAAAGGCATAAGCGTCTTCCTTATATCTTGGGTCCTTCCTGATAATCGTTCTTAATTTTCTATTGAAATCGCTTCCCATGCCGCGCCCTCATCTTCTTTGCCAAGACAAAACCGATTCAATTCCTGCTCGACTATCCCTTCTGCCAGAACAGCTTCTTCCAGCCGCTTCCTGTGATTTTCTTCCACAACATATTTCAGGTCATCCAGATCGCGCAAGGTTATGCCGTCGATAGCTCTTGCGGCGGGATCAACATCTCTTGGGAGGGCCAGGTCCATTATAAAAAGACCCGCCCGGGGCCTCGTCCGCATAACATTGAGCAGCATCTCTTTCTTCAGCACGATATGCGGGCTTGACGTGGACGAGATGACGATATCTACCCCCTCCAACTCTTCTTTCAGGACGCTAAAATCCACCGCCCTGCCGCCGCAATTGGATGCAAGTTCCGCCGCCCTCGCGTAGGTCCTGCTTGAGACGAATATGCCTTTTATATGTTTATCCTTTAAATATTTGCTGATAAGCGCGCCTATCTTGCCTGCCCCGATGATGAGCACAGTTCTATCGCGCAAGTCTTTGAAGTTGTCTTCAAGCATCTTTATCGCGACGCTTCCTATGGATATGTTGCCCTGCGAAATTCCGGTCTTGGCCCGGACTCCCCCGCCGACAGAGAGCGCCTTTTTGAATACCTCATCGATGAGAGAGCTTGTTGTCCCCATGTCTTTAGCGATTGCCCAGGCTGATCTGGCCTGCGCCAGGATCTGGGTCTCGCCGAGAACTTGAGAATCCAGGCCTGAAGCGACTCTGAAGATGTGCCTTAGGGCCTCGACTCCTTCAAGGATATAGAAATAGCGCCCTATCTCACCTTCCCCGGCGTGAAATATATCGAAGACCAAGGCCTTGGATTTTTCAATCCTTGAGGCTTCTTTATCGACGTGGGCATAGACCTCTGTCCTGTTGCAGGTTGAGAGTATCAGAGCCGCCTCGACGAGGCCGGAATTCTTAAATTCGGCCAGAGATTCCTCCAGGCGTCTCCTGGTAAATGAAAACCTCTCCCGCACCTTAACTGGCGCTGTCTTATGGCTTATCCCGATGACTAAGAGTTTCATACCTGTTACT
>JAHFGN010000084.1 GCA_023247415.1 Candidatus Omnitrophota bacterium | reverse complement strand
CTTTATAGCGGGCAAGGAGTCGACTCAGGAGGAGTTCTTCAATACATTCAACACGCTCTACGACGCCCATAAGCAGATCGTCGTCTCAAGCGACCGTCCGCCGAAGGGGATACCAGCCCTTGAGGCAAGGCTCGTTTCCCGTTTCGAGTGGGGCCTGGTAACGGATATCCAGCCGCCGGATTTCGAGACGAGGATGGCGATCCTGAAGAAGAAGTCCGAGCGCGAGACTGTGGTTGTCGCCGACGATGTCTTCTACTTCCTGGCGGACAAGATACGCTCCAACATAAGAGAGCTTGAGGGCGCGCTCATCCGGGTGGTAGCGTTCGGCAAGCTGATGAATAAAGAGATAACCGTTGATGTCGTTAAGGAGGTCCTGAAGGACATGATAAAAGAGGGCCAGAAAAAGATAACGACTGAATTGATACAGAGGAGGGTCGCCGAATATTTTGACATAAGCCTCACCGACATGAAGGCCAAGAGGAGAAACAGGGCCATTGTCTACCCCAGACAGGTCGCGATGTATCTGGTCAGGCAGTTGACAGATCACTCACTGCCCGAGATTGGCGAGTGTTTTGGCGGCAGGGACCACACAACTGTCATACATGCGTATGATAAAATTGAGAATGATATTAAAAACAGCGGTTCGGCGAAAGATTTGATAGACAGGTTAAAGAAAGAGATCTCTGGATAGGTTTTTTGCTTATCCAGATGTTATTTTTTATTTAACCCTATACCGTGTTTGGCGTTAAAAAACAATTGACATATCCACAGGCTTACTACTATCTACTACTAAAATTTATAACTATTATTAGTAGAGCGAACGATAAGGGGGATTAGATGAAGTTTGAAGCGGCAAAAGATGTGTTATTAAAGAATATCCAGGTTGTAGAAAACGCTGTAAGCGCGAAGACAAGCCTTCCTATATTATCCAACATACTATTAGAGGCGGAAGATGACGCGGTGGTGTTGACAGGCACAGACCTGGATGTCGGCATTATATCATCGATACCCATAAAACCAACCATAAAAGGCTCGATAACAATCCCGGCGAAGAAGTTCCTGGATATAATAAAAGAACTGCCGCAGTTGAACATATCGGTCTCCGTGAAGAAGAATAATGTGGTGTGGGTAGAGTGCGGAAAAAGCGTGTTTAAGATTATAGGCCTGACAAAAGAGGAATTCCCCCAACTGCCGGAGACAAAAAACAAAAACTTCATCTGCCTGCGGCAAAAACAATTGAAACGCATGCTGGAGATGGTAAGCTTCGCCATGAGCCGCGACGAGACGCGGTATGTCCTGAACGGGGTGCTGTTTGTGATAAAACCCTCGTCTATAAAACTTATCGCTACAGACGGAAGACGGTTGGCCATCACCGAGAATGAGGGCCAATTTCAAAACACAGACCAGACGAAGGCTATTGTGCCGACGAAGGCCGCGCAGGAGTTGATCCGCATCTTATCCGATGAGGGCGAGGCGAGGATATCCTTCAGCGAGAACCAGGCGATATTCGACCTTGGCCAGACAAAGTTGATATCGCGGCTTGTAGAGGGAGAATTTCCGGCGTATGAACAGGTTGTGCCGAAAGAGGCGAAGGACGCGGCGGTTGTATCAAGAGAGGCGTTTTTGGCTTCCGCGAGGAGGGCGGGCCTCTTCTCAAGCCAGGATTCCATGGCGATAAAGATGGAACTCACAAAAGACAGGTTGGTCATGTCAAAGACCACGCCGTATCTCGGCGAGGTCAAAGAGGAGCTAGACATAGAATATAAAGGAAAGGATATAACAATAGGGTTCAATCCGCAGTATCTTATAGATGTCCTGCGGGTTGTCGATATGGAGAGCGTAAATTTTGAGGTGACCGACGCGGACAAACCCGGTGTTATCAGAATAGGCAAAGAATATACATATGTTGTCCTGCCCATGCAGCTTGGCTGAACCAGCCAGGCCCCTGGAGGGGCTTGTTAGAGAGGCGCTGTCTAAGCTGACCAAAGACGAGCGGCTGACTAAGGAGGGGATGCAAAAGGTCTGGGGAAGGGCGGCCGGCAAAAAGGCGGCCGGGCACAGCGCGCCGGCAAGCTTAAGGCGCTCAACGCTTGTCGTGAATGTCGACGGCTCCAGCTGGCTGTATGAGCTGACGCTGAAGAGGCGGGACATACTGCGGAAACTGAAAAGCGAATTCGCGGGTAAGAAGATAAAAGAATTACGGTTCAGAATCGGGGAAGTATGAAGAAGAAACCGGAAGCCAGAGCACAGAAACCAGAAGATAGCGCCAGGGCGAAGGATATCAAGAAGTACGACGCTACGACGATAACCGTTTTAGAGGGCGTCGACGCGGTCAGGAAACGTCCCGCCATGTACATCGGCGACACAGCCCAGCGCGGCCTGCACCATCTGGTATACGAGGTGTGTGATAATAGCGTGGACGAAGCGCTCGCGGGTTATGCGACGACCATCGATGTTATCATTCACGCCGACAATTCTGTCACCGTTGTCGACGATGGCCGCGGCATCCCCGTTGACATGCACAAGACCCAGAAGAAGCCCGCCGTCGAAGTGGTAATGACCACCCTCCATGCCGGCGGCAAGTTCGACCACCGCGTCTACAAAGTCGCGGGCGGCCTTCACGGCGTGGGGGTGAGCGTCGTTAACGCCCTCTCAGACTGGCTCGAGGTTGAGGTCAGGCGCGACGGCAAGATATATCATCAGGAATATCATAAAGGCAAGACCGCCACGGACTTGAAGGTCATAGGGACTGCCAAGACCACAGGCACGCGTGTCACGTTCAAGGCTGACAAGGAGATATTCGGAGAAAAAATAATATATTCCTTTGACACGCTGGCAAATCGTTTAAGAGAGCTCGCGTTTTTAAATAAAAATCTCAAGATCACGCTGAAGGACGAACGCGCCAAGGATAAAGAGGCGGAATTCCAGTTCGCCGGCGGCGTCGTGTCGTTCGTTGAATTTTTGAACAAGAATAAGAATGCCCTGCACAAGAAGGTAATATATTTCGCGAAGGAAAAAGACGCGATCCAGGTCGAGGTCGCGATGCAGTATAACGACGGATACGCCGAGAGCATATTCTCCTTCGCCAATAACATAAATACGATCGAGGGCGGCACGCATCTGACGGGTTTTAAATCCGCCCTCACCAGGACGGCGAACCAATATTGCAAGGATAAGGGCTTGTTGAAGAATTCGGACGCCGCCGTAACAGGAGACGATATACGAGAGGGCCTGACAGCTGTGATCTCGGTAAAGCTGCCGAATCCGCAGTTTGAGGGCCAGACGAAGACAAAGCTCGGCAATTCCGATATAGAGGGAATAGTCGAGTCGGCAGTAAACGAGGGCCTGGGCGCTTTCTTCGAGGAGAACCCGCCTGTAGCGAATAAGATAATCGAAAAATCTGTCCTGGCCGCGC
>JAHFGN010000056.1 GCA_023247415.1 Candidatus Omnitrophota bacterium | reverse complement strand
AGGACGCTAAAAGGATCCTGAACCTGGCGGATGCGGCGTCGAGGAACAAGACATGGCCTGCGACATAGTAATGCCGGTTTGGAATCAGCTGGAATCCACCAGGGACTGCGTCGATTCCATATCCAGGAACACCAGCTTTTATAGGATCATCATCATAGACAACGCGAGCGAAAGCAGAACCAGGGGGTTTTTAGACGAGCTTAAAAAAAGGGACGCCCCGCGTCTTCTCGTTATCAGAAACGAACAGAACCTTGGGTTTGTGAAGGCCGCCAATCAGGGCATCAGGCTTTGCGAAGCGCCGTACATATGCGTGTTGAACAATGACACGCTTGTAACAAGAGGATGGCTCGAGGAGATGGTCAGCGTTTTAGAAAAAAACCCGGCTGTCGGATTATTGAATCCGTCCAGCAACACGCTCGGGCAGCGTCCGGCTGGGAGAGAATCTATAGAATCTTACGCGCAAGGCCTCGCGGTCGAAAGAGGAAGGTTCGTAGAGCTGGGAAGCGCGATAGGATTCTGCATGGCGGCCAGAAGAGAGGTTATAGACAGGATAGGGCTCTTTGACGAAATCTATGGAATGGGGAATTTTGAGGATACTGATCTGTCGAGGCGGGCAATAAATGCCGGATATATCTGCGTCAGGGCGCGCGGCGCGTATGTCTGGCACGAGGAAGGCGTGTCTTTCACCAGGTCCAAAGAATTCAACTCAGCCTTTGCCCGGAACAGGGCGATCTACGAATCTCGCTGGGGAAAGATGAAGAGGATATTGTATAAGGTATCCGGCAGGACAGTATCTTCGCAAAATGAATACGGCTCTATGCTGCAAGAGGCGAGGGCCGGGAATTGGGTTTACATATATGCCGGCCGGTCCGCGAAATTGGACGGCCTGCCTCAACATTCGAATATAGTGGTGAAGCGCTTTCCCGATCTATTCCTTAGCGCCAGAGTCGCTTTCAAAATATTGACTAAAAAGAAAAAATTTAACGAAATCCGCGAGGTCTAAAATGGAGAAGCTGCCGATATCGGTTGTTGTGATAACGAGAAATGAGGCGGAGAATATAGCGCCTTGCCTGCGGAGCGCCTCGTGGGCGGACGAGATTGTCGTTGTGGACGACGAGAGCTCCGACGATACCGTAAATATCGCAAGACAGTTTACGGATAAGGTGTTTTCGCGAAAAATGGATATAGAAGGCGCGCACAGGAACTACGCGTACTCGCTCGCTAAGAACGACTGGGTCCTGAGCTTAGATGCCGATGAGAGGATTAGCGAAGGGCTCGTCCCGGAACTGAAAGGCCTCTTCAGCGAGGCCGCGCCGCTATTGGACAAGGCCTTTACAATACCCATAAAGACTTATATGGGAGACCGCTGGATCAGGTACGGCGGATGGTATCCCGCGCCGAAGGTGAGATTATTTGATAAGAAGTCTTTCAGGTATGAAGAGGCGGAGGTGCATCCAAGGGTGTTTATCCAGGGCGGCTGCGGACATCTCACAAAAGACATCATACACTATTCTTACAGAGACTTTCATGACTTCTTCGCGAGCCTCAACAATCAGACTACGCTGGAGGCGAGGAAGTGGTTTAAAGAAAAAAGAAAGATAGGTTTTTTAAAGATGTACAGAAAATTTGTAGACAGGTTTTTCAGGTCCTACATCTTTAAGCAGGGATTCAGAGACGGCTTCCTGGGGCTTATAGTCGCGTATGGAAACGGCCTCTATCAGGTTATGAGCTACGCGAAGTATTGGGAGATGTTGAATAGAGAAACCAGAAACCAGTTATGGGAAAAATTAAGATAACGGTTGCGATAATCGCGAAGCCGTAGGGCAGACTTAAGTCTGCCCTACGGTCATGGGGAGAGAGTAGGCTTAAGGCGAGATATTTTGGACACATATGATGACAGATGACAGAAAAAATTAAGATCACTGTTGCGATAATCGCGAAGAACGAAGAGAAGAAAATAGCCAAGTGCCTTGAGAGTGTAAGATGGGCGGATGAAGTGGTTGTTGTGGATGGATTCAGCCAGGATAAGACAGTCGAGATAGCCAACTCTTATGGTGCGAAGGTAATTCAGCATAAGTTCACAGGTTCTTTTGCCGATGAGAGGAATGTCGGCATGGACTCCGCGAGGAATGACTGGGTGCTCCATATCGACGCCGACGATGTGGTGACAGAGGTCTTCAGGGTTAAATTAGAATTAGCGCTTGCTGGAAATGAGGACATGGTTGTTTATAAATTCAGAAGGAAGAATTTTTTCCTTGGCCATCCCATGGATCACGGAGGCTTCCATCACTATATCCCGAATCTGGTGAATAGGAGATTCGCGAGGTATGAAGGCGCGGTCCATGAGATTCCGGTTTACAGGGGGCGCGCCGGCGTCATCGAGGCCGACATAGAGCATTTCCCTTTTGATTCGATCGCGCAGTTCGTAGACCGGCAGAACCGTTATACGGATATCGCGGCGCGGGGTATGTTGAAAGACAATGGAATTTTGCATGAGTCAGAGATAAAAAAACGGATGTTGGCCAGGGCATTCAAGGCTTTCTGGAAGTCGTATGTAAAGAAACAAGGGTATAGAGAAGGTTTCTACGGATTATTATTCGCGATACTCTTTTCTTTCATAGAATTTGCCAAGTGGGCAAAGTACTGGGAGCTAACTAAAAAAGGGAACAACGCCTGAAAAACCAGCCTGTCCCAATTTTTTCCAATATGCGCTGCGACATAATTATTCCGGTATGGGATCAGCTCGAGGCGACTCGACGCTGTATAGTCTCTATCCGAGAGAATACGGACTATCCGTATCGGCTTATAATAATTGATAACGCGAGCGGCGAGGAAACGAGGAATTATCTTCACACCCTGGCTGATATCTTGTTAATAAGAAATGAAGAGAACGCGGGATTCGTCAAGGCTGTAAACCAGGGCCTAAGGGCTTCTAATGCCTCATATATGTGTATCATGAATAATGACACGATAGCGACAGCCGGATGGCTTAAAGAGATGATCGATGTAGTAGAATCGAATCCAGGTATAGGGATTGTGAACCCATCGAGCAACACCTCCGGCCAGACGGCGCCGGAGCACATGAAAGGCCAGATCCAGGAACTCTATAACTGCCGCGGATTCTGCATGCTCCTCAAGCGGGAGGTGATTGAAAAAACAGGGCTCTTCGATGAAATATACAGCCCAGGCTACTTCGAAGAGACGGATTATTCAAAACGCGCCCATGAAAACGGTTTTATGATAGCGCGCGCAAAGGGCGCTTATGTATACCATAGCGAAGGCGCAAGTTTCAAAAACTTAAACGAGAGACAGGCGCTCTTCCAAAGAAATGAGAGGATCTTCTTTAGAAGGTGGGGCAGGCCCATTAGAGTCGCTTATCTGGTCGACGAGAAGACCCCTGTCGAAAAGGTGGAGGGAATAGCCGCAGCCGCAGCCAGGCGAGGCGATCAAATCCTGATATTTTTGAAGAAGGGTTTGGACTGGCCCATCGCCATAGACCATTTCGAGATAAGAAGGGTTGATATAGGACGCCTCTTCTTTAACTTTATCGCGCTTTGTAAGATTTTAAAGCGCAAGGAGAAGAAGAAGATAGACGTCATCCTGACCGATGACAAGGCATTCGGCAATTTTCTGGCGTCCATAAAGAATATGCACAAGGCAGATGTCGTAGTAAATCCATTTTAAAGGAGAGATGATGGAGAAGATGGCGTTATCAGTTGTGATGCCGGTCTATAACGAAAAGGCGACGGTGCTAAAGATCATTGATAAGGTATTGAAGCTCGATATCGTAAAAGAGCTCGTGGTGGTGGATGACAGCTCAAGCGACGGGACGAGGGAGTTATTGCGGAATGCCGGGTTTGACAGCCGGGTCAAGCTCATATATAACGAGCGAAATATGGGAAAAGGCGCGTCGATCAGGGCCGGCATCAGTCAGGTGACCGGCGAAGTTGTGGTCATACAGGACGCGGACATGGAGTATGACCCAAACGAATTCAAAGAGATGATAAAACCTATAGAAGACGGCGTGGCCGATGTCGTATACGGTTCAAGGCTGTCCGGCGGGAAGCCGCAGAGGGTCTACTTCTTCTGGCACAAGATCGGGAACGGCCTTCTGACATTTTTGACAAACCTCCTCTACAATTCCACGCTCTCGGACATGGAGACCTGCTATAAGATGTTCAGAAAGAGCGTCAGCGACAGGATCGCCATAAAGTCGAACGGGTTTTCCGTAGAGCCTGAACTTACCGCGAAGATCCTTAAAAACAGAAACTTGAGGGTCTACGAGATGCCGATATCGTATTACGGAAGGACCTACGCCGAAGGGAAGAAGATATCATGGAAGCACGGTTTCGGCGCGCTCTGGGCGCTTTTAAAATACAGGTTTGTGGATTGATTTTATAGTGTCAGATAGCAAAATGAAAATATTGCTGGTAAAACCGTATAATTTGAGCGACCACATCCAGCCGTCGATTGGGCTGGGCTACCTCGCCGCGTCTGTGCGCGAAAGGCACGAGGTGAAGATACTCGACTGCATAAAAGAAAGAGTAAAGATAGATAGATTCGCTAGGTTTGTAAAAAGCTATGATCCGGATCTGGTAGGCATACAGTGTTACACATTCGATATAGGTTTTGTGGACGCCGCGCTGAAACTGGCAAAAAGCGTCAAAAGGGGAGTCACAACAGTTATCGGAGGGCCGCACCCCTCGGCCATGCCGAATGAGATGTTGTATGCGTTCAAAGAAAACCTTGATTTTCTATTCGTAGGCGAATCGGAAACAGGTTTCCCGAGGCTGGCGGATTCATTGGCTGACGGCAGGAAGGACCTGCGCGATGTGCCAGGCCTGGTCTGGCGCGAGGGCGGATTCATCAGGACGAACCCCAGGGTCTTTATCGACGATCTGGACAGGCTCGGCCTTCCGGCATGGGACCTGATCAGGCCCCAGGACTACCCAGAGGCCCAGCACGGCGCTTTCTTCAGGCAATTTCCGATAGCGCCTATCATGGTCACAAGGGGGTGCCCTTATCTGTGCGCATTCTGCGCCGGCGGCGTGGTCTCCGGAAAGAAGATAAGGCGCAGGAGCATAGGCCACGTCCTGAACGAGATACGCCTCCTGCACGACGATTTTGGAATAAGGGAATTCCACATAATAGACGACAACTTCACCATGGACGGCGCCTATGTCAAAGAATTCCTTAAATGCCTCAAGAGGCTGGACCTGGGCATGAGCTGGGCTGTTCCGAACGGCGTAAGGATGAATACGCTTGACGAAGAGATGCTCGGACTGATGAAAGAGACAGGGCTCTACCTCGTCTCTTTAGGCATAGAGTCAGGTTCTGACGAGGTCCTGCGCAGTATGAAGAAATCGATCACGACCTCAAAGATCAGGGAATGTGTAAAGCGGATCAACGACGCCGGGATAGACATTGCCGGGTTCTTTATACTCGGGTTCCCCGGAGAGACTGTCCAGACTATCAACGAGACCATCCGATTTTCGCTGGAGCTGAAATTGATGAGGGCCAACTTCTTCACATACCTGCCGTTTCCCGGCTCGGACAGCTACCGCGAATTGGAGGCTAGCGGCGAATTGAAGGACGTGGATTGGAAGAGGTTCTATTTTATGACCGCGGCGTATGTGCCGAAGGGCATGGCACGGAAGACGTTGAAGGCCCTCCACAGGCTTGCGTTCGCGAAATTCTATCTAAGGCCCCATATCATCATATACCATATCAGATCCGTAATGTCTCTCCGGCACTTCTTATTTCTGTTCAGGAGATTCTTGAATTGGCTGGTGGTCCATTGAAGAAAAAGGTGTTTGCGGTAATATTCGCGGTGTGGATAGCCCTTTGGGCGTCCTTTATCATGCGGGAGCTGTTCAGAAAGGGGTATTTCCACGATTATAAGGCCCTCTTGTCGCGGGGGCTTGAAGGAAAACAGTCTTACGTAACGGGAGACAGATTCTATGAGTTTTTGACATTCTGCAATGCGAATCTTCCGAAAGGGGCGACTTTTAATTTTGTGGGCGTTGAAGAAGGTTCAATTGACATAAGGCGCGCTGTCTATTACCTCTATCCGCGCCTCGAGAATGCCGATCCGGAGTTCATCCTGGTCTATGACGCGTCTGACGCGCGAAAGGCTGGATATGAGAGATACCTTAAGTTAGACGATAGGCGGTATATACTGAAGAAGAGGAGACCATAAGAGTGGAAATTCTAAGGCTGGCCATATCCATTGCCGCCATAACCTTTGTGGGGTACAATATCCTCTATCTTCCAATCTTCAAAAAAGGCGGCCTGCCCCTTCCGGAGAAGTTATTTATATCATACGGCGCGGGTCTGGGGTTTTTGAGCCTCGAGATGCTCCTATTCTATTTTATAAAAGCAAAATTCAGCCTGAAAGCGATATTTATACCATGGGCCCCGCTTTTTATAGCGAACGCAGTCCCTTTTAGATTGCTTCGTCGCTCTCAAGGTATAGCAGCGTGGCTCCTCGCAATGACAGACCGCGTCATTGCGAGGACGAAGTCCGAAGCAATCCACGAAGCGTCGCGAGGTTGCCGAAGGCAACCGCAGCGATCTCTTAGATATAGAGCCTTGAAGATATTTCTGATCTTTGGAATCACATTTGAAATTCTATACGCCCTGTTCAGGGCGCTCATAAAGCCCATAGAATCATACGACGCGATAGCCATATACGCGATAAAATCCAAGATATTCTATCTGGCCGGGTCAATCCCGCAGGGATTCTTCCGCGGTCTGGCTCGGGCGTTTCCGCACCCCGACTATCCGTTGAATATTCCGTTATCGCAGACGCTTATCTATCTGTCTTTGGGAAATTTAAACGACCAGTTGGTTAAACTCATCTTCCCTCTATTTTTTATTGGCATTCTGGTTATGCTCTATTTTTCCATAAGGCGTTTCGCGAGCCAGGCCTACGCGCTTCTATTTACGTTTATTCTCGCCAGCGTGCCGCAGTTCAACGCTTACGCGGCGAACGCGTATCTGGACCTGCCCCTGGCGTATTACTGCTTTGCGAGCTCCCTGGCTTTGTTTTCATGGCTGGAAGATAAAAAAAAGACGCAATCTTTGATCCTATCGGCTATCATGGCAGGGTTGGCCGGATGGACGAAGAATGAAGGCCTCATGTACTGCGCCATCAACATCCTTTTGATAGCCATATATTTTGTGTCGGAGCGGAATAGGACAGTTGAGCCCCGCGCGCATACGCTGGAACGAAACCCAGCAACCGAAGGGCGTCCCGAGCAAATGCGAGGGGCAAACGGTGTAGCGCGAGAGGTAATCGGCGCAGGGGCAGTATATATAGGTATAGTATCAATCATTTCCCTGCCATGGGCCTTGATCAAAAGATCGGCGAATCTTGTAAACGCCGATATAGCCTCAGGCGGATTTATCCCAACAGGTATATTGCAGGAGGCCTCGCATAAGATCGCGCCCATAATATATGAGTTTCAAAAGCAGTTCTTCGGTCCGAAGAAGTGGAATATCCTGTGGCCGATTATCCTTCTCGCCCTGGTCTTTAATTATAAAAAGATCTTTTCGGGGATCACAAAATATATAACGATGTCGCTATTATTCGCTGTGCTGGGATATATATTCTTCTATCTCGCATCGCCTGTCGAGATAAACTATTTCTTAAGCAGGACATGGAGCCGTTTTATCATACATTTTCTTCCGATGGTGATATATCTTGCGGCGTATCTTATGAAGGAGGAGTTGGATATATGAGCCCTCCGGATAAAGTTATATTCCTTGATAGAGACGGCGTTATCAATAAAGACCCCGGAGGCTGGACAAAATATGATTATGTCGCCGATTGGCGGGACTTCCAAATTCTACCGGGCGTGTTCGAGGCGCTCAAGCTATTGAAGGCAAACGGCTGCAAGGTTGTCATCATATCCAATCAGGCCGGCGTCGGAAAAGGGTACTTTACCGAAGACGGCCTCAAGGCAATAGACCAGAAGATGCGCAAAAGAATAGTGGCCCACGGCGGAGACATCGAAGCGTCCTACTACTGCGTGCATACGCCTGAAGCCGACTGCGGCTGCAGAAAGCCGAAGACAGGGCTCTTTGAAAGGGCCGGGAAAAAGTTGAATATGGATTTTTCCGGCGCATATTTTATAGGAGACACCAGGCGGGACGTCGAGGCCGGCAGGCGAGCCGGCCTGAAGACCATACTTGTCCTGACTGGAAAGGCATCCAGGGATGAGGCGGAGGCCTGGGGCGAGAAACCGGATCATATATTTGAGAATCTCCTGGAGGCGGTAAGATGGCTCTTAAAATACTGATCTCCCACGCCTCCGCGGGCGTGGGGCATTCCAAGGCGGCGTTCGCCATAAAGAAGGCGTTCGATGAGATGCGGCCATTCGGGGTGAGCGTGGACGTGATAGATTCTCTGGATTACATGACGAGCCATTTCAAGAGCTCGTACGTCTCATATTACCTGCTCATGATCAGGCGTCTTGCGAACGTGTGGGGGGCATTCTACTTCTTCACCGACAATTTCTATATGAATGCTATTGTCTCCAGGATCAGGCGGTATGTAAATTGGCTCCACTCTAAAAGATTCGTAAAATTTCTGCTCAAGACGCGGCCGGATGTTGTTATATCGACCCATTTCCTCGCGACCGAGATCATCTCCAATTTAAAATCAAAAGGTCTTCTTAAGGCAAGGCTTATAACGGTGCTCACCGATTACAGGCTCCACGCCTTTTGGGTCGCAAAATATGTGGATATCTACATAGTGGGATCCGAAGAGGCGAGGGGAGATCTGGCAGGGTTCGGTATCTCTCCTTCCAAGGTAATGGTCCTTGGCATACCCGTTGAACCGGTGTTCGCAAGGGGGCTGGATAAGAAAGCGGCGTTGGAGCGTTTAAAGTTGAGGACGGACTGCCTGAATTTCCTGATTATAGGCGGCGGGTTCGGCGTTGGTCCGATAGAGGAGATCGTCAAGATCCTGGATGAAGTAGGAGGCGCTGTGCAGGCGCTGGCGGTGTGCGGTTATAACGATTCCCTGAAGAAGAAGCTGGAGGCGCTTAAAAGCGGCCTCAAGATACCGCTTGTGGTTTACGGCTTCATAGACAATGTCCATGAATTGATGCGGGTCTCTGATCTGATGATATCCAAGTCAGGCGGCCTTACGGTTACAGAGGCGCTCGCCACAACGCTTCCCATGGCCATCCTATCGCCTATACCGGGTCAGGAGTCGAAGAATAGCGATTTTCTGGTGCGCAACTCCGCGGCCATCAGGGTCATGAGCCTCCATGAGTTGAAAGGGGTAATAAGCGGTTTTGTGAAGGACCCGAAGGAGTTGAATAAGATGCGCGGCGCTATAGAAAAGATTGCCAGGCCAAAAGCGGCATACGATATCGCGAGGCTGGCATGCGGGATGTGAAAA
>JAHFGN010000055.1 GCA_023247415.1 Candidatus Omnitrophota bacterium | reverse complement strand
TCGCCTGCCTTTATCTCTTTCACAGCCACATTCAAATCTGGGATGGCAAAGCCATGGGTCACGGTCTCGATGTTGCGGATGAGTATCTTCACCTCCCTGCCATAGGCGAGGCGTATCTTTCTCGGATACCAGTTGCCGTTTAAGGGAGACCTCGCGATGAGTTCAACAGTATACGACCGGCTCCGTCTAAAATTCTCAATCGCCGGGACCCCAAATACAGTCCCTATGGTCGCAAGCAATACGAGTATAACAGCGATCTTTTCGTTTATCTTCATCCTATATATAGCCATAAAAATACGAGCGTGGCCAATGTCAACAGGCACAGCATCGGCATCCACCCGCGTTTCGCCTGGACGTATTCAGGGTATGTCTGCAGAGATATCCTGAAACCATAGACAACAGCAAACAGATAGAATATTATGAGCACAAGGCCCTGCAGGTAACCCATCGCCAGCGTAAAGACAGGCGTCCAGGGAAAGTTGGCGGTGCCGAAGAGGTTCCACCCCCACGCGAATGGATCAGACAATATATGGAGTATATAGCTCCCGTTCGGCAGTATTATGCCGAGGCTGAAAGCGATCCACACGCCGAGTCCTATGGGGATGAGCGTATATGAAAAATTTATAAATATCTTCTTTAGGCTCACCTCGCGGTTTCCGCTGGCGGCTTTAGAGAGCCAACTGAAAGTCAGGAATATCCCGGGCACAATCAAAAGACTGAAGATCGAATGCGCGGCGATGAACACGAGATATCCCGAGGCGGTCTTGGCCCTCACCATGTCTTTAAGCGCGCCCCATGGCCCCTGCATGGTAAGAAAAAATACCATGGCGATCCCGAGCATGATAAATGACTTCCACGCCTCATCAAATCCCCTCTTTTCATCCACCAAAAGGTCCGCGCCTGGAAGCCTGAGGTTGAAACCCATATTGTCATAAGGGCAGCTCTTGAAACATTCCAGGCACATCCCGCAATAGGTGTTCTTTTTGAAACTGAAGGGCGTCAAAAGCCAGGGGCAGCCATGCCCCTTTTCATTCCCGAGGAAGCAAGACTTGAGTTTATGCTCCTGACAGAGCCGCGGATCCTTGCGCCGTATCTCAGCAGACGCGAACTGCGAATACAGCCCCTGGAACCCCGATACAGGGCATACATACAGACAGAAGGTCCGCTTCTCAAATATGAGTCCCATCGCAAACGCCAGAAGGATGATAAATCCCAATAATATAAAAGTGGCGAGCGGCCTCACTGTGAAGAACCCGGAAAAGAATGTAGTCACAAGAAAGAGTATGTTCATCACCCACATATTCTTGAGCTGACTCGGCCACTTTATGTTGAGCCCGTTCGGCTTCCTGGCCATATTTACGCCGAACAGCGCCCCCCTCTGGAACCAGTCGCCGAATATGGGAAACGGGCAGACCATACACCACGCCCGGGACAGGCCCGGCACAAGGACGAGCATGAGCATGACCCACCACAATATCCATACGATCATTATGCCGAAGTTGTAATTGCCGGCTGAATATCCTCCCAGAAAACCCGCCATCAGGATGATAACAAATATGAAGAGATTGATTATGATGGGCAAAAGAGGAAACCATCTCGATTTGAAGAGCGCCCTTATGGGCCTGAAGCGAGTCAACTCGAACTTGAGTTCCATATCAAACAGGCCAAAGAGCTTATCCTTTGAGTCTTTTTTCTTCCTCACGGCAACCAAAAACATATTGATGAAACAGATGAACAGGACCGAACCCGCGGCCGCGGCGTATCTCAAATTCGGCCCCACTACCAGATACCCCACCATGTACGGGTGGAATTCTCCGCATGTCACAGCGCAGCGGAACGAAAACCTTCCTGTCTTGTCCGCGGTGAACTTCAGGCTGCCGTCCTGCCCCGGATGCGCGGAGGTCTTGATGCCGTAACCATCGAGGAAGAAACCATGGTGGACGTCTTCGCTTATGAGGCGTATCCGCACCACGTCGCCGCATGTTACATGGATGATGTTGGGGGTAAAAGAGAACTTCTTCGCCCTTATCTCAAAGGACTTCTCGGCCGCAAAGGCGCAAGAACCAGTAACCAGTAACCAGTAACCAGTAACCAGTAAAAAAATGATATTTTTTTTCATTTCTCCGCCAGTATCAACGGCGATACACTCGGCGCGTCCTCGATCATGTCTATCCTTTTAAATCCCGCATCGGAGAGCCATCTTTTAAATTCGCCCGGAGTGAATACGTTCCCCTCTTCTGTATTTACCAGCATATTCAGACCAAAGAGGAGCGGTATGTCCGACCCTGTCTTCTCATCGTTCGGCAGAAAATCCGCGATGAGAAGCAGACCGCCTTTTTTAAGGGCGTGAAAAGACTTTTTGATCAGCTTTTCTGTATTTGCTCTCCCCTCGCTATGGCATACGTGGCCTAACACTACCAGGTCATATCGTCCTTTTCCAAAATCCACATCGCGCAGATTCCCCTCGATATATTCATATCTATCGGCGAGCCCGAAATTGCGCGCGTATTCCTTCGCGGCCTTCAAGACCTCGGGGAAGTCGAGCGCAGCCACCTTCGCGGAAGGAAACTCCTGCGCGATGCCTATGCCCCAAACGCTCGAGCCTGCCCCAACATCCAGGATGCGCGACGGCGCCGCCTTTCTCCTCTTCAGATATGCGCCCGCGAATCTGGCGGCGGCATAATTCATGCTGAAGAGCGCGCGCACCAGCTCAGGAAAGAACTCCTCCGCGCCCTCCTTGTCATTTACACTCTCATCCGCTTTTCCTGTCTTAACGCACCTTGTGAGATTTGCCCAGCGGCCGCTCAATTTCGCGGTGTGCATGATCATAGAGCCTAAATACGCGGGCCTCCCAACGACTAAAAACGCTTCTGAATCAGGCGCAAGGTGATATTTTTCGGCTTGATCTTTCATCAATAACCCAAGGCCTGTCAACGCGTTTAAGAGCATCTCCATGCCGCGCTCGCTTGCCGATGCGGCCTTGGCTATATCCTCAACTGTAGTCTTCCCTTTCGCGATATGAGTGAAGACATCGAGCTCTACGCCGGTCGCGAGCGTCCTCGACCTCGCGTAGTCCCATCCCATACTCAATATCCTATTCGGCACAATCTTCTCTTGCGTTTTCTCCATCGTCTTCATATCAACGCACCTCCAGTTCCACCCAGTCTGAAATCGACTTTCTTCCGCCCCGATCGCCCCTGGAACCATTCCAGGCGGCAAAGGCGCAAAGTCTCTTTTTGCCGCGTTCGAAGACCGCATCGACCTCAGGGTCTTCTGCGTCAAACACGCGTTTAAATACGACATGCCAATAACCATCCTGCCAAAATCCCCTCGCCTCAACTTCTCCCTGATCCTCTTTCGGGGTAACAGTCCCGACCCTTATCGCTATCAGATCATTCGCCGCGGATTTCGGCTCATGTTTAGAAACCGGAAACAACTCTTTTTCTTCAAACGGATAGTGAAAATCCGCGTACGCCTTTACCACAGGCCCTTCCTTAAGGTAGAACTCCCTGTCCTGGCTGGCCTTCCACTGCCATATATTTGCCCGGCCGATAAAACCCATCATAATAGTTGACGGCTGGACGTCCTTCCCGAGAGGAAACATCACAGCGCAGGCATCGGAGAATCTGTTTATCTCGTGAACCCTGTCTTCGGTATCATCCTTCCAGCTCATATAAAAATAGATTTCGTGTCCGTTATTAAAGGCCTTCACTGTTACAGACGGGATCACAACCTTGGGCCATGGCAGGACCATGACCTGATACATGAGCTTCACCTCTTTCGGGGCTATAGTCTCCCATAATTCGCCGGAGATGCCGCTGGCTAAGTCTACGCCTTTATCGATAAAAGGCGCCTCCAGTGTTACCCTCTTCGCCTCTTCAGGGCTAACGGGTATCCCGCGCGAATGTCTTATGCCGTACCACACCAGTCCGCCAAAGGAGGAGATTAACGCAATTATGATTAAAATTATGATAGTTTTTTTCATGTCTTATAAGAATGTCTTTGCGAGGGCACGAAGTGCCCGAAGCAATCTCCATGCGGGGGGATTGCTTCGTCGGCCTTTGGCCTCCTCGCAATGACGTGGCGCTCGGATTCTAAAAATTCCAATAGCTCTTCTGCCGCCTCGCGATAAAATCCGCTCTGGGCGCCTTGCGATATAATTTTCTCCGCGACCCTCTTCCCCGCTGGATATAGATGTTCGGCGAAGAACTTTCCTCCGGCATCGAGACACACAGCGGCCCTGGCTTTATCGGGCGCGTGGAGCTGTTTGAATATGAGGTAGTGCATGAACTCGAGTTCGCAGGAAAGTGAATCAGGCCTGTCGCCGTCAGGCTTCACGCCGAAGGCCTTGTAGAAACCGTTTATATCCGCCAGGGCCTGCGCCCTCTGGAACTCGTTTTCCGCCGCATATTCAGCGCCGTAAAGCCAGATCTCGCTTGAGCGGAAGAGCCTGTCATATTCGGACTTTAATGCCTTGTCTGTCGGATATGAAAAGGCCAGGGCAAGCGTCTTGTATTTGGTCATCCTTCGGCTATCAGGTGATGCTGAGCCGCGGGACGTCCTGTTCTTCATCATAAGCCTTCCTGAGGATTGTCGGCTCTTTTATTGGAACCCGCACAATCTCAAGCCCCCTATCATCGTAGCCGACGCAGAAACCGTTATTGATATCGCCTTCCACTTTAAACGAATGGACGATTTTGTCAGTCGAGCCGAATAACATCAGAAGCCCTACAAGTCTCTTGTCCTCATAGGCCTTTTTGTAAAGTTCAACCGCCCTTTTGGCGCCAGGGCCAAAGAGTTGTTTGTTGAACGCTTCCGGCACATGTATCGGCGGTATATAGTACACGTTTGGCTCAAGGCCGAATTGCGGATACAGCGGCAGGGCAACCTTCGCTGTATGAATAAGATAATCGATGGGGTTGTCAGCCCTTGGCTTATTCCACACGCTCTTAAAACCGAATATCCTGATCCTGCCGATGCAGGTGACTACGCACTGCGTCTGGAGCCCATCCTCGACCGCGGGAAAACAGGATATGCATTTTTCCGATTTACCGGTATAAGACCTGAACATGGATTTTTTATAAGGGCAGGCGCGCACGCACTCCTGATATCCGCGGCACCTTTTCTGATCTATCAGGACGATGCCGTCTTCTTTCCTCTTATATATAGCCTTCCTCGGGCAGGCAGCCAGGCACGCCGGATACGTGCAATGATTGCATATCCTCTGGAGATAAAACATCCAGTTAAGATGGGGCAGGCTGTATGCGGCCTTTTCACCTATCTGGCCGCTGGGTTCGTCTTCGCCTATATTGGGATGGGCCCAGTCCTCTTCCTCCGGCATCCAGCCGAGGACCTCCTCGCCGTATGGCGCGCTCTCAAAGATAGTCTTGCCTATATATCTATCGCCCTTCCACCCTTGAGCGCCCAACAGTTCCAGGAGCCTTACATCGTATCCTGTCGGGTAGAACCCCCACGGCTTCGTCTCGACATTGTTCCAGAACATATACTCCTGGCCCTTGCCTGAGGTCCACGCGTTCTTGCAGGCCAGGGTGCATGTCTGGCAGGCAATGCACTTATTCGTATCGAAGACCCAAGCGACCTGTCTATCCGGCCGCGCCGCCGGATATTTATATTCCATTTCTCTGTTGATCTGCCAGTTGAACACCTTCTCCATCATGCTATGAAATCTCCTTTTAAAAATGCCTTCATCGCGCTGCTTTCGTATCGAGGCCTGAGACCCAGCTGCGCCGGACGCCACAGGCTGTGTTTGACGCCTCCCGGCTCCGCAAGGCTTATCTTCACAAATGACTCTTTAGGGGCGCCGGCAGCGCAGTGGATGTCAGGCGCGAATCCCTTTCCTATGACCTGGCCGAAATATTCTTTCCGGGCCAGGGATTCGGTCATGAGGGTAGGCTTCAGCCAGGCGCGGGTCGCTGATTGATGTGAGCCGTATCTGAACATCGCCTGATAAGGCGTCCGGGGATTTCTCGCCAGCTTATCCGGATTATTCTCATGCCCCTCCACTGAACCATAGGTCGCGACATACATGTTGAACCAGGACCGGGCCACCCCGCGCGGAAGGCCGTTATAATACCGGGCGCGCATCATGGCGCGGTGCACCCTGTAATCCTGGGGCTTATTCTGCCAGCCGCGGAAAGGCCTATCCTCAGGGTCACCGTCTACATAGACATAATCGCCGTCATTTATGCCAAGCGCCTTCGCGTCCTCCGGGTTCATGTCCACGTATCCTTCGCCCACCCACGGCATCCTCTTATCATGGCGAAGGCTGTCGCCAAACGGACCGAACCATAACGAGATTATGTCAATGTCCACAGGCGTAGTGTGCGCGCCGTGGCGGTATTTGGGCGTTATGTATATTAAGGTAAAGCCATCTTTTTTTCTGGGATGAGTGGTCTTTGTTAAATCTTCCGGTTTTATGACTACATTTCTCACCTGACGGACTTCGCAGGAGAGGTCGTCTCTCGACAAGCCGTAATCCTCAGGGCCCTTTGGCCGGATCAGATCGCCAGCGCCGCATGCGATCACATTTGGCTCATAGAATGTGGCGTCCACAGGCTCCCTGTGAACCGGCATATTCTCTCCGTGCTCTATAAACTCGTCCTCGTCGCGATAAAATTCCAAGCGGCCGGATTTCGTGTAGTGGGGCTTATTCTCATTCGACTGCTCCCACGCCATAAGTTTGGGGTAAGTGCGCGTCATGAGGAGGGCTGGGATGCCGTATTTCGCGTTTGCCTCAAGGTCTTCAAATTTGTAGCCTTTCAGGGCGGTAGAATTGTCTATTATCCTTTGGAGATAGACCTCGACCTGATTATCATGCACAAATTTCCAGTAGTCTTCAAAGCGCTTGTCGCCGGTCAACTTCGCGAGCGCCTTTCCAACCCCTGCCAATATCTCGATATCGCCCCGCGAATCGTGCAGTCTCGCAAGCGGCGTGCGCGGGAAGACCTGGAGGAATGGGTTTGTGACGGCCGCTGTCATGTCCGGGACCTTGAATTCAGCCCATGAGTCTACCGGGAAGACGATATCCGCGTATTCGCAGGAAGCTGTCCACCACCACTCATTCACCACGACGGAGTCGATCTTCGGAAGCGTATTCATGATAAAGTCGTGGTGCCACTTGAGATTGCCGAGGAGAGAGTTGGAGTTTCCGAACCATACGAATTTTGTCGGGGTGCTCATATGGCTTGGGCCAGTGAAGAGTTTATTGCCGACTCGAAGCGGGCGGTCCCCGTAGTTATAGAAATGGGCGGACTCCATCTTGTAATACGTCTTATAATGCGGTTTTTTGGCCGGGTCCAATTCGATATCAAAGGGGTCTTCTCCGATGTAGTATGGCTGGCCGTTGAAGTACGCGCCCCTATAATTTCCCGAAAAGCTTCCTATGTTGCCGCCGTGGAATCCTATGTTCTTTGTGAGGGCGGCGACCAAGAATATGGCGCGGTCCTTTAAATTGTTGTTGAAGAAGTGGTTCGGGCCCATGCCGACAGGGATCAGCGTCTTCGACATATTTCTGGCGATCTCTCTCGCGAGCCATAAGACGGCGTCTCTATCCACATGACAGATCCCGCTTACAACTTCAGGCGTAAAGTGCGAAGTGTGCTCTTTCATCAGATCGAATACTGGCCGCGCCTTCACCTTTTCGCCGGATAGAGTCGTTACCTCGAACTCGCCCTCTATGGCGAAGTTTCTCGCAATTCCGGCATCATCGCGCGTGAGCGGCTCTGGAGCGCTGTTGTCCAGATTCCAAACTACAAAGTCTCCCCATTCATCGCGCAGCTCTTCTGTTATTACCTGACGCAGCTGTTTTATGTTGGCAGGCGGTTTCTCGCCCTTTTTAAGGGCTTGGGTATTTTTAAGCTCCTTCGGCTTATATCCCTTTATGATATCCTGCGGCTTGATAAGCTTGAGGGTATCCATCCTGACCAGAAGCGGCAGGTCTGTGTGGCCCTTTATAAATTCGGCGTCATACAGCTTTTCCCTGATGATGACATTCGCCAATCCTAGCGCAAAGGCCGGATCGCTCCCCGGCCGGACAATAATCACTTTATCCGCCTTATTGGATGTGGATTGATATTCGCAGGCGACTGTAACGACCTTCGTTCCCTTGATACGCGCCTCGGAGAGCCAGTGGCCGTCGGGCATCTTCGTCGAGATCCAGTTCATGCCCCAGCATATTATCAAATTGGCGTTCTCGGCGTTCGCCAGATCGAAGTCTATAGTCTGGTGGCCGCAGACCATCGTATGGCCGGGCGGCAGGTCTGTGTGCCAGGAGTAGTTGTCGAACCCGCGGCCGCCGAGGCTTGAGTCTTTGCCTGTCTTTCTGATATAATCGTCGAGGAGGGCGATGGAATTGGCCATCCTGTAAAATCCCATTATTCGGGTAGCGCCTAAAAGCGGCATCCCGCCGCGGAATTTCAAGACCTGCGTGCCTGCGCCTTTTACAGCCTCGATCATCGCCTCGTCGTACCCCTGCTTCTTCAAGAGCGCTCTGCCCGTGTCTCCGCTATAGGCCGTCGCGACATTCAGCATGGTGTTGGCGACGATCTCATTCGCCTCTTCATGCGAAACTTTTATAAACGCCTCTTTGCCGCGATTCAGATATTGCGCCGGCACCCTCCCATTCTCATCTCTCGGAAGGCCAGCCTTATACCAATTGTAATATCCTTCGCGCACAGAAGGATACTTCACCCTGCGAGGCCCCTGGACCTTCCTTAGCATAGCCAGACCCTTCTGGCACATCCTCGGGTCCCACCTGTGGGAGGCCTGATTGCCATATATATCTTTGGCCTTTCCATAACCATAACTCGGGCCGATCCTGGTGATGATGTCATTTTTGACATATGCGCGGAGCAGGCAGTTATGGGTATCATTCGGCGCGCACAGGAAATGGAAGGTGTAATCGTATTTGAACTGATTGCGGTATGTCTTCTCCCAGTCTCTGTCAGGGTAATATTCTAAAGGATTGTCTATCTCGGGGATGAATTTGAGCGCGGCAAGGAGGGGTTTAGAGGCTAAAAGCGCGGCCAGGCTCGATGCGGAGATCTTTAAAAACTCTCTGCGCGTAATCTTCTTCATTAAATTATAACAGCTCCGATAAAGGCGTCCTGTTCAACAGATACTCCAATTTTTGCTGAATCGTATTAAGTCTTTTACGTATCCTGCATGAGGGGGAGATCCCGCATACTTTCTCGTCGAAGAGGCATTCGCTCAATGAGACCGGGCCCTGCACAATCTCTAATATCTCTTTTATGCTGATCTTCGAAGGCCGCTTTAAGAGATAAAACCCTCCGCCGACCCCCCTTTTGGAATCTATTATACCCGAACGCGCCAGGCCTTGAAATATCTTTCTCAAAAATGTCTGGGGGATATTCTGCCGAGAGGCGATTTCGGATATTATAAATTTTTTGCCGGGGGGCGAGGAAGCCATAAGGGTGAGGGCGCGGATCGCGTAATCAGAATTTCGTCTTATATATCCCATCTATTTAGGTCTAATTTTGTCCTATTTTACCATTTTACAAACAAAAAGCAAGAAAAAATTGGGGACGTGTCAAGCCAAATTAGAAATGTCCTATGGTTACCAAAGTAGAAATGTCCGGTTTTTAGGTTTAAACCGTTAGTAGCAGCCCTTTTTCTTTTGGGGCGACCTTTTCTTTTTGTTGATACTG
>JAHFGN010000083.1 GCA_023247415.1 Candidatus Omnitrophota bacterium | reverse complement strand
GATCCGCGACCTCAGGCCTTGTGAACTCCTGCGGCGGAAGTTCACCGGCATTCAGAAGCTCTCTCACCTTCGTCCCGCTCAAGGAAAAGTGTTCGGCTTCCGGATGCGGGCATGTCTTTTGAGTCGCCATGCCGCCGCAGTGCCTGCAGTAAAACGAGTTGTCAAAGAATAACGGCGTTATGCCCAGCTCCCCGTGTTTAAATTCATCGAATATCTTCTGGGCGTCGAATGTCCCGTAGTAATTCCCGACACCTGCGTGATCTCTGCCCACTATAAAATGCGTACAGCCGAAGTTTTTCCGCACTATGGCATGGAGTATCGCCTCTTTTGGACCAGCATACCTCATGGCAGCGCCGTAGACGCCCATGACGACCCTCTCCTTTGGAAAATACTTTTCGGTGAGGGCGTTGTAGCAGTCCATCCTCGTCTTCGCCGGGATATCGCCTTCTTTCGTCTCGCCGACGAGAGGATTTAAGAAAAGGCCGTCCACTATCTCAAGGGCGCTTTTTATTATGTATTCATGCGCCCTGTGGATGGGGTTTCGCGTCTGAAATCCTACGACGCGTCTCCATCCCTTATTTTTGAAGATCTCACGCGTCTTTACAGGGTCCATCCTGTATTCGGAAAAATCCTTATGGGCCGGCCGTGTTATAAGGGTAATCTTCCCGCCAACAAGAAACTCTCCCTGCGAATAGAGATATTTGACGCCCGGATGCGCTTCATCGGTTGTCCTGTATACAGCCTGGGCCTCCTTCTTCTTATCATACTCGTATATATCCTCTATATATATGACTGCAACAGGCCTTGCCTCTTCATCAACCAATGCCGCCTTATCCGCGGCCTTTAAGCCCGCAGCCTCATCCCTGGTTATAGACAGTGTAATCGGGATCGTCCAGACCTCGCCTGTTGAAAGATGATTATTCGCGATGACCGCGTCATAATCCTTCTTCGACAAGAATCCCTCGAGCGGGCTGAATACCCCGGTCGCTATCATCTCAAGGTCCGAGATCTCCCTCGGGTGTATATGAATGGTTTTTAGGGTCTTGGCCTCTTCCAGCAAGTTCGGCCTCTCGGCCTCTGTCGCTATTCTATTTACAAGTTTGCCGCCATGCGGCGCAATCTCACTCATGTTGTTTTCTCCAGTCTTCTCATCATTCGTGAACGGGACACTCTGCAGCCAGACTCGATCCAGGCACCCTGCATTATGCAGGGTGCCTGGATGCTAGGTATCCCGATGCTGGCATTATTTCTTATGCAGACCGCACTCCTTCGTATCCGGCGATTCCCACCACCAGCGGCCTGCCCGAATATCCTCGCCCGGTTTCACTGCCCTCGTGCACGGCGCGCAGCCGATGGACGGATAGTTTTTGTCGTGCAGTTTGTTATACGGGACTTTGTGTTTCTTGATGTAATCCCAGACATCCTTTTCGCTCCAGTCCGCAAGCGGGTTCAACTTTAACATCCCGCCATTGGCCTCATCAATTTCAATCTTGTGGACGGCAGTTCTCGTAACTGCCTGGGCGCGGCGTAAGCCCGTGATCCAGGCATCGAGCCCGGCGAACGCGCGCCTCAATGGGTCTATCTTCCTAATCTTGCAGCAGAGTTTTCTCAAGTCCACGCTCTTATAAAAACAATTTATGCCGTGCTGTTTTACCATATCCTCAACGCACCGAGCGTCCGGAAAATAGGGCTCTATCCTTATGCCGTATTTTTCCTCTAACGCATCCCATACCTCATATGTCTCGTACGGAAGCCGCCCCGTATCCAGCGTGAATATCTTACCCTTCGGCCAGATCTTGGCGATCATGTCCGTTAAGACAACATCTTCGGCTCCGAAACTATTGGCGAAACCCACCTTATCCTTTAGGGTATCGAACGCCCATTTCAAAACATCCTCCGCACTTCTAGTCTCAAACTCCTTCTCGAGCTTTGCCACATCAACATTGACTTTTTCCATTCCTGCCCCTTTCTATTTATATCTGGTAACTGAACGCCGCGCGATCGGTCGTAATCTGGCTTACAAGGTCTTCGAACGTAATCGTATCAACGATGGCCGAAGTCGCGAAGGTCACCTCCTGCCATATCTTCTTAAATACACACCTATATAGGTCGCTGCATCCGGCGTAACCCTTCTCAACACACCCGATCGGCTCAATCGGCCCATCGATAAACCTTATGATCTGTCCAAGCTTGATCTGGAAAGGCGGACTTGCCAGCATATACCCGCCTATCTTGCCGCGCCGAGACTCAACAAACCCGCCCTTCTTCAAATCCAACAGCACCTGCTCTAAGAATTTGATAGGCACGTCTGCCCTCTTGGCCAATTCATGGATCGTAACGACCCCATTGCCATAATGGAGCGCCAGATCCAGAATCGCCTTCAATGCATAATCGCCTTTATAGGTTATCTTCATTTTCTACTATCCCTACTATGTTAGTAGAGTATAGCACAAATATTAAAGTTGTCAAGTCTTTTTTATGATTTTGTGGAATTTACGCGGCTTCGAGGGCTAAGCGCCTGGCTTTGTTTCTATCTCGTAACTCATCATATTTTATTGCCGCGGCCCTGGGCAGGAATATAAATATCTTCTTCACGCCATCGTACGTCAACTCCGGCATGTTCGGCGGCTCATCTCCGGCGGCTATAGCGAGGGCCATAGCGAGTATCTTCAGCATATCTATGTCCATGAGATCGGTAGAATTGGGATTCTCAAGGTAGTATTTATTGAGCAATGAGGGATCAATGCCGAATAACACTGCCCCTTTCACCCCGTCAGTCATCCTGAAGCCGTTGAAGGTGTCGGACTCGAGCGTCTGTCTTGAGGCGATAACTACAACATTTGATACGGCTGTCATCGTATTATCCATCTCCTTGCGGATAGCCTCTGCCAACCCGGCGCCTTTGCCGCGCACGACTATTATATTGTCTAACCCCATCTCCTCAAGTTTCTTACCGACTGAATAGATACCTTGATTCAGTTTTTGCATGGCGTTCATCTGCGTCTTACCTTCTTTAAGCTCGTCCACCCAGTAGTTCTCAAGGCCTATTATAAACTTCTGGTCTGGGTCTGAGCGCTTCGCCTGTCTCGCGCGCACCATGAGCGACACGATTAAGCTCTCGGCATTCACCCGATCCTCGCGAGCGTCATGCGCCCCGTTCGTCGAGTCCCTCGAACTTTCATCAGGGCTTGATCCCGAGCTTTTGTGAGGGGATGAGAGGCGCTTGGATTGATCGAGCCTCTCCTTCCGCTCCTCATCCGTAAGGAAGTCCGCGGCGTAGACCCTCTTCACTAAGTCAAGCGCCATTTTGCCCGGATTCTCAAAATTAAGCTCTATGGCGGCGATGACTCCGCCTATGGAACTGATCTTTTCGCCCTTGATTCCACTGCCGAATTCCGCGAGGGCAGATGTAAAATTGAGCGTCTTTATGGCGTCCACGCGCGCCTTTACATCCATCTCCTTCTCTCGCTTTCTAAGTTCGGCTTCATTCAGCTTATGATACCTCTGGTCCAACATTATGAACGCGAGATAGTCGAGGAATGC
>JAHFGN010000012.1 GCA_023247415.1 Candidatus Omnitrophota bacterium | reverse complement strand
ACTACGCCCATGAGCTGAAAGGAGATAATATCTACAATCCTCTCCTTGCGGCCTATCCGTATCTTACCGAACCGAAGGCGAAAAGGCGATTCAAAAGGTATGTGGACGGCCTGCTTACAAAAGAATTCGATTATTTAAGGCGCCGCCTCCTCAAGGCCGGCATCGTGATAGATGAAGACCTGGTGCTGGAGATAGACCTCCAGTGGCTGCCGCCCGAGAGTTACGACAGCTTTCCGATCCCAGTGGTGATCGAGAGCAACTTCAAGACGCCCGGACGTATTGAAATGAGGAACCCAATAAAATATGACGCCCCTATCCCTAACGCATTTACCTATAGGGCAGCGCGCTGGCTCCAGGGCGAAGGCCGCCAGTCATCGAGCGGGGAGGCTACGCGCAGTTATATGGGTTCCCCCGAAGGGCTTGGCAAGGCGAGCGGAAAAGGACCGGATATCGCTAATCCTATCCATCATCGAGCCTTGACGCGGGATAGCAAGCTTGAAGAAAAGACAGTAAGGCTTGAGGGCCGTATTGGAAGCGGCCTCGGAAGTATCGTATATAAAGGAACTTGCGATGGGAAGCCGATTGTTGAGAAATTCACAGGAGATATCCCCGGCGAAGGCAGATTAAACAGGTTCGCCAGGAGGCTTATGCTGGGGATGTTTCTCCTCTTCAGGCAGGCGCTTCCTTCTTATCGAACGAATTACTACGCGGCGATGACAAACCATTACGCGAATCTGGTCATCGAGGATGCCTCTTGGTTGGAATTTGGAGAGTCTATAGCGCCGCGTCTCGAATATACCTCTTATGACGAAGCAAGCGGCGGATACGTTGTGGCATATGAATTTATAGATGGAAGGCATATCCGGCCTGGGCCCGAAGAGAAGATTCTAAAAGAAAACTTAAAGAGATGGAGCGAATTCTTAGGCTCGAGACTCGGATTTTGGGGCCTCGCGAGGCAGTGCGATCCAAATAACGTCAACTCCCCGAGCAATGTTTACGTAGTCGATGAAGATACCAAGAAGATGAAACTCATCGATACGACTCCGGCTGTGCTGGGAGGCCAGATATGGTTTTTGCCCCTTGAGCTGAAATATTTCTTCAGGGGTATCGCGACAGGCAGATTCCTGCCGTTCGGCGATGCCGTTGACATCAAAGTGTTCAATGAATATAGTAAGGACGCCGCGTTCAGATTATCAACCAACCTTGAAGACGAACGACTTAGAAGATTTCAGCGCAACTGCAGGCGGTTCAGATTCTATCTCAATAGATGGCGGAATTCTGAGCCGATGCTTTTGCGATCACCTTTTAGAATTTTTTCATATCTCTTCGATAGGCGCACCATAAAATCTACGTTAAGGACTTTGGCGGCCAACCTTGAATATGAAGGCGTTATAAATAAAAAAGCGGCGGATTATGTCAGATTTAAGACGAGGACGGAGAATAGCCGGGTTGTATTGACCGCAATTCGGATATCGTTGGCCGCAGTCTTCGCCCGGCATATCCTTCGTAATCTGCCGCGCTCTCTATATAAAGCCGGCCGATTCATTATAGTGGAGATGCCGGTCAAGGCCGTCAAGTCCTTATCCAATAGTATAAGATTTGTCACGAAGGTCTATTTTGATTCTGAATATAGAAGACGCGTTACAAGCCAGAAGGTAGAGGAATGGATAGACAGGGCCGAGAATATCGATAAGAGAATCTCCCACACTGAGGCCCAGACAATGCGCGGCGAATTAGAGCAAATAAATATCCTCGACGTCCTTCAACTATATCCATTATGGGGCATAGCCAAGATCATCAAACCGCCTTTCATCGGAACAGCCGCGAATATAGCGCTCGTCTATCTATTGATCACCACACTCAATCCATATTATTTAATTCCATTATTTTTCGATGGATTTATCAGAGGCGCAATAGCGGTTTTATTTACAGGCCTAAAGTATAAGACGCTTTTGGCCTTATCGCTCTTGCCAACTATCGGTCCGATAATGTCGATACCTACGCAGACAATGCGCGCCGCGCCTCATCTAACAAAATTCCTCATGAATGAAGTCATTGCGTCAGGAATAGGCGCGTCCCTGCCCGGGATAGATAGACATTCCTTCAGGGTGTATTTCTACATCCATTTGATGGGCATACCTGTATATTTAATAAAGACGATAGCCTGGCTTGTCAATCTCTTCCCTGGCGCGCAGCCGAGCGCACCATCGGATATAGACATGGAGTTAATCAAGCGGGAGATACTCAAGACAAGGGAGGAATACGAAGGGTTTGGGCATTGTGTGATGCATTCTGTGGAGCTTGCAAGGAGATTAATCAAATGCGGCATTAATGCGCAAGTCAGCGGAGATTGCCATGGATGTCATTACTGGGTTGAGATGACGGATGAAGATGGCTATATAATTGACGCCTACCCTGAGGGCCTGGGCGCAGAGAGAAGGCAGGCCGAGCTCGGATTTTTGGGCGATGAGAGGTTTATCATCGTAAAGAAAGGCTCTGATATCGCAGAAAGGTTATACCCAGGAAGCGTGGAGGAGACATTGACAAAAAGGGCCAAGGCTTACGCGAAGGATGAGCCGGCCCTTTACAAAGACCGAGCGGCCTATTGGGACGCGTCCCTTCGAGACAGGATTCTATCATTATCTTTAGGCAAGATTAGCGAGGAAGATATTGATAAAAATGAAGGCGTAATAAGATTAAGAGCACGGTTGAGGGCAGCAAGACAAAGGTTGGAAGAGGCGCAGGATATGACCAAAAAAGAAGCAGAAAGGCCCGTTTCCCGAGACGCCGCACCTCTGGATGCGAAAGAAGGCGACAACAGGCGGTCATCGAGCGGAGAGAAAATAGATGGAACGGCATTGAGAGGGATCGGAGCTGATGTGCTTGGGGGATTATTGTCTAGGAAGAAAAGTTATGGTTTTGTTGGTATCGGAAAAGGTGATGTCGAAGCGCGTGAAGAAGTCTTTGCGACCGATGAGATTAAACCCAACTCCAAGTTGTGGAGAAATGCCTATAGTGGCTTTAAAGATTATGCCCTCTATCTTTACAGAAAGTTTATGCGAATATACAGCTATGAGGCTCCCATCGCCCACCATAGAAAAGGTTCTTCTGCCCTTGGTGTAGTCGATGCCAATCCTTTGAGCATCCATGACGGAGAAGAGAGAGACGGAAGCGCCAGAGTCGACATAGGCCTCCGTCTCAAACCACTGTCTTTGTCTATAAAGGGCAAGTTTTATAATCGGGCAAGGGTATTTTTTATAAATCTTGTAAGGAAATATGATCCTCTTTCTCATTGGATGAGAAAGAGGATGGAAGAGAAGTCCTTGGGTTTTGGAACTGGCATGCCGGTGGGTTTTCCATATTTTCTTGTAATTTCCCTTTCAATCTTTGCGATGGGGTCTCTAGCTTTAATAGGGAATATTTTACCACCCGCCACCAAGATATATGGATATTTACCGCCGTATTTATCTACGATCATCTCAAAGTGCTCTCTAATCCACTTGTCATTGTCGGCCTTATTCTTTTTCGCGCTCATATCAACAACCTCCATTGCAAAATATATAGCACTTAGAAACAAAAGTCAAGAAGGAAATGAGAAATCGGACGCTGGGGACGTTTCCGAGCGTGCCGCATCCCAAGGCGAAGGCCGCAGCTCGGCGAGCGGCGCTCGTCCGAAGGCCCCAGCCCTATTATCTAAAAGAGAACTAATGATGAGGCTTAAATATCTGCCAAAAGAATCATGGTATTCGCGCACCGCGGCTATCAGATTAAAAGATGGCTCGATTCAAGCAATGAAGTTCTTAAAAGCAGGAGAAGATGAGTCGATATTAGAAGAAGAGGCGAAGATGATGCGGAGAATGCGCGATAAAGGTATTGACGCGCCGATGCCGGTAAAAAGAAAGGGCGGCTCATATGTCTTCACATACAAAGGGGCCCTTCCTAACGCGCCGCCTGAGGTCGCTTGGCCGCATAAGTATATAACCTACATCACAAGCCCCGAATACTTCGTATACCCTGAAGACATTAAAGATAAAGATACTATGCGGCGCCTGGCCCTTAATTCGATAAGGAAGCTCGCCCAGATGCATAAACTCGGATATCTCCATACAAGCCTCTCTCCATTAACTCATGCGGAAAGCTCAAACAGGAAATGGCGATGGAATTATGACCCAATAGGCGGAATAGAAAATCTTAGTGAAAACCTCACCCATTCAAATATAAGGTTAAAGGGGCTCGCCGATTTTTCCCATGCGGCCAGGATAATCCCAACAGACTATCTCCACTATGAATTCGGCC
The DNA here is from genome assembly GCA_023247415.1 of Candidatus Omnitrophota bacterium. Classification (GTDB taxonomy): domain Bacteria; phylum Omnitrophota; class Gorgyraeia; order 2-01-FULL-45-10; family JAHFGN01; genus JAHFGN01. The sequence continues at coordinate 27,182 of JAHFGN010000012.1, read as the reverse complement.
AGGCCCTGTCAGAATGGGCTATAACAATCACATACCATTCGCTTAAGAATGGATTAAAAACGGAAGATGTCCTATTGATGCTGAAAGACGGCTTCAGCGCCTATTTAGGTGCCTTTAAACTTCGTAACAATATCGCTGATGAAAGGTTGGATAATTTAAGAAAGTTCATCCGTTTATTCAAAAAAGAGTATGTTAAAGATGAATTATCATCTAAAGATGACGGCGATATACCAACCATCGATAACTTAACCCCCTTCATAAAAGCGGTATTGAACGAGCTGGAAGGATCCCCTCGATACAAAGAACTAAAATCCAACTCCTTACAAGTCGAAGATATCGCGGAAGGAAGCGTATCTAACCCACAGGCGAAGGTAAAAGACGGCGATATCCTCTGTATCGCTGATTATAATAAAGAATGCATCGTAAAGATCCCAATTCCACAGAAAAAAAGGCCCGTTTCCCGAGATGCCGCGCCTAACAAGGAAAGGGAGAGCTCAAGCGGCTTTCCAGCAGGTTTTACCCCGGAACTCGGCGAATTATATTTTTATCCAGATAAAAACTACAGCCTCCTGTCAGGGCGCTGGATATGCGATGGAGAGAAGATATATCTTATCTATAGAGCTATTCCATCCGGAAGAGATCCGAATGTGTCTATGATTGTCCTTGAGAATGGCGGAAGCAGGCTCGTAAAAAAAGATAAGAAGCAGATTAGCGGCTGGCATTTGCTGAAAAATGCAGATAGGCTTCCAACACTTTCGCCCCATGAGCGTAAGGTTGAACCGCGCAAATATATGATTCTGAAAAACGAGATAGATGATTCTGTATTAGGCAGGCACGCTGTCTATGGCGTTATAAATTATATTTTTTCTGAAGGCAATATTATGGTCCACTGGTTTGATTCAAGAAGAGTAGCAGATGATTGTATTACGCGTAACGAATGGCGAGACGTTCCATATCGAGTTGTGCAATTTAACATGAGAGACAGCTCAAGCGGCGCGGCGGAGCACCTTCAGGGAGAGGGAAAAGGTGATGGGGTAAAGGTATCGCGCATAATTTCGCAGACCTTTGAGCATATACAAGATAGCAGGTTTCGCCAGTCCTCAAGCGGGACGCTGAGTGACAAGATTCAAGCATTGAATGATGCGGATAACGCGCGGGAGAGAAACAAGATTCTCAGCGATATTCAAAAATATTTAAGCGCCGATTCGCCTCCGGGCCTGTCTGATAGAGATATGGCGCAAGCCTTCAAACAATTGGTTAAGGGCTTAAAGCATTATCCCGATCCGGAATCGAGGATAGCATGCGCTCAGGTCATAGCCGTATTGGGCCTTAAAAAAGATTATGTGAAGGCGGCGCTCGAGGCCGCGCAGGAAGATGAGCCTGAAGAGCGCGTTAAACGGGTAATAGAATCATGCCTGAAAGCGCTGTTTGAAATAAAAGATAAGACAAGACCTCCGGCGGTATCACATAAAGAAACCAGCGCGAGACCGGCTATGGTTGAGAGATTGGCCGCAGTTGAAAGACCAGCTGCAGTCAGACCAGCCCCAGCCGCATCCCAGCCAATAGTCCAGCCGCCGCAAGATGATATATCCAGGCTTGTAGATAATATCACGGTCAGCCTGGACGAAGATGCGGCTGTGGGATTAGCAGGGCTTGAGGATCGCGGCATTTCAGCATTGAAGGGTCTGCTCAATAGAGAGCCCGATCTGAAGGTGAAGGAAACAGCGGCTTTTGGCCTGGTGCGGGCAGCCGGCAAAGGGCCCCGTACATTGTTAGGCGCGCTCTTCAACTCGCCCTCTTGCGATATAAAGAGGGCGGCCGCCTATGCCCTTGCCGCCAATGGCGCATATCGTATGCTTGAGTCGGTGCTCTCCAGAGCCAAGGATTATGAGACGAAAGAGATCGTTTGCATGTCGCTGGGAAGAAGTGGTAGGGAAGGGGGGAAACTTCTATCATCCGCGCTTAGAGATGAAGATATAAATACGCGCAGGGCAGCCACGATAGGGCTAATGGAATCAGGAGGACCTGAGTTTGATGAATTGAGAAAGGCAATTCGAAACCCTTCGGCCGAGATCAGAAAGAAGGCCTTTGAGGAGTTAGTGAAACGGGATTTGAGCGCGTTTTCCATATTGAAAGGCGCGCTGAATTTCCCAGACGATGAGGACTTGAGAAATCGCGCGGCCTCAGCCATCGCGCAATTCGGAGACGCTGGATTTAATATGTTGGACGGCGCGTCGCACAGCCCTGACGAAGGCGTGAGGCTCTCTGCAGGCCGCGTTCTCGAAGGCATCAGAAACACCCCCCGCCCGCATAGAGACGCGAAAGGCGTCCCTAAAGGCCGCGGTTCCGCGAGCGGGGAGAAGAACTTGCAAGATATATTGCCAGAAGGGGGTGCGATCTATCATAGCACGCGGATAGGGATCGTGAGATTGATAATTCTTGAATCAAAAGGGATGCTTAGCGGATGTAGTTTCTTCGCTTTCAAATACGGAAATGCGGTAGGCAGAGCTAAGTCATTTGAAGGTACACCAGAAGACAAGACAACATCTATCACATTGGCCTTTGATGTGAATCAGTTGAGGCAGCACAAGATAGGCTTTGAAGAATTTCTCAGTACGATAATACACCTACGTGCCGTGGATAGCGTTCCTTTATCGGCTTTGACGGATGAGTCGAAAAAAGAGGTTGTGCGGGAATTGCTGAAGTTGGCTAAAGAAGGAGACCGGTGGACAATCGACACAAAAAAGATAGCCTCTGCGTTAGGATTTGAAAGTTGGGACGATCTCAACAAAGCGCTATTCCCAAAAGGAATAGGAAACTCAAGCGAGCGCGGCTCCGCGAGCGGGGAAGCCGCTAACCGCCAGTCCTCGAGCGGCGAGGCAGCGGATGCGGGAGTTTTCCCTGATCTCTCAAGCATGGTGTCCCCGAGCAGCATGGCCCCAGATACGATGGCCCCGGTTTTGGGGATAGAGGAGCTTAAGGGGTTGCTGCCGTATTTGCCGGATGATGTATTGATCTGCTGCACCAGGGCTGAAAAGCTGGAACAGATCGATCGTAAGGGCGATCGGTTTTTTAGCGATGCCATGCGCGTTACGTTTCAAGAACTCAAATCCGCATCATCCGATGCGGATCTATCACAGGCCGTCGAGCGCCTTTACGCGCTTTTAAAGAGCCATATCAATTCATGCATAATGTGGTCTACGCATAACCCTCCCGGGCGGCATGAATATAAGCGCGCCTGGAAGCTGGCCTTTGTGATAGTTGAGGACAAAAGGTCCTTGCCCGGACTGGAGAACGAAAATGTTTTGCAGAGATTCTATAAAATATATGTAGGAAGCGGGACAGGCGACAACCAGACCCTCATAGCCAAGGTGCCTTCAAGGTATATCGAGAAGGATTACTGGGACAGGAAATGCGATATGGATGAGCTGGCCAGGCAAGTCATTGAGCCGATAATCCGGAATGCGAGGCTAAGGAGAGATCAGAAAGTCGAATCAGCATTGGTAAAAGGGGACGTATCCGAAAACGGCTCAACTGCCGGCAAGGAAAGGAATTCATCGAGTGGAGTGTCCCAAAGCGACACGTCCCCGAACACGCCTGAACCATCCAATGCCGACGATTCTAAAATGGGGCGATTCATAGATTGGGCGCGGCGCTTGTTTGAGGCGGTAAATGGATTGGAGGCCAAATGGCAAGCGGTTATTTCAACGCCTGTTGGAGAGAGAGATAAGGCATATCAGGAATTTTTACAAGCGCTGGAACCGGCCGAGAGTATTATAAATGCCATATTCGATCTCGGGTTAGAGCGGAATGAATTGGAGGCGATATTTCATTACATAAAATATGGTATTGCGGATACAGCATTGACAAAGAAGAACGATATCAAATCTCTTATCACAACAGCAGATGATTTAAGTTCTTTAAGCACAGCACAAACAATCACATTTGGCATCGGTCAGTTAACGGCATCCTTAAAGCTATTCAAAGACTTCCAAAGAATTGTTTATGTAGTGAGCGGGTCAGGAAAAATATATCTAAATGTCGAGGCGTCCACAAGTTCCGATGAGCCAGAAAAAAAAGATGAAGACCCCGCCGCTGAAGCGCCAGTAGACAGGTCGGCGGGCGAGCGCGGCTCCGCGAGCGGGGATACCCGCGGGACAGACCGTTCCGGACCTTCCCAAACTGACGCGTCCCCGTCTCCATTACAAGCCACGAAATCCCAGCAAGGAAAGATCCTCAAAGAGATTAGAAGATCAATAGGCCTAAATCAAACTGAATTTGGCAGGCTCCTGAATCCAAGCAAACCTATTCCTCAAGGCACAATATCTAACTGGGAGAGAGGCGCAAGTCCAATCCTTCAAGATATACTCTTAAGGGCAGAAGGGCTTGTCAGGCAAAAAACGATCCAGGCAAGTAAGGCCCAAAGAGAACCGTTTATAAATCCTCAAGTTTCAGAAACGCTCCTTCTACCGACACAGGCTGTTTCCAGGCAGCAGGTTATCGATAAGATAAATATGGCTAAGACGTCGAATGAGGTATTAGGCGTTAAACAAAGGGCCAGGAGAACAACGGTTAGAAGCAGGTTCAGGCGCCTTCTAAGTTGGCTTAAAGAAGGCCTTCTTCCAGGAGCTGATGCCAATACCACAAAAGCCCTCAGAAGACTGATATCAGCTTATAGTGATCTTACTGGCGGCGCGAAACCGAAAAGAGCGAAGTCCGGAAAGCGCCGTGTATACCAAAGCATGGAGCCAGTAACGTATCCATCCAGGACAGAAGCCGTGTTGATCGCGAGATCGAATCCATCCCTGCTCAAAGAGGCGCTTAAGACAGAAGACCCAGGTCTTCGGCTGGAAGATATCATGGAGGATTTTTTGAAGGTGAGCGAAGCCAGCGATGCATGGAGAAGAGGAATGTGCGCGAAATACAGCCTATTTTCGTATAATCTCAATGAAAGGATCCTCACAGGAGAGCGGCTATTGAGCGCCTATCTATTCAAGGAAGGAGAATATAAGAAGTACCTGATTTGGAAACTAAAGAACGGATTGCCCATGACCGAGAAACAGCAGGAGGCGATAGGTATTTTATATCCTGCTGTTAAACCTGACAGCGCCGTTTATGCTGCCGGCAAAGTTGGCACTGTAAAGGGTGTAGATCTTCGTCGGATCCCTTTGTGGAAGAGGATAAGTTTGATAGGTTCTCTTGAGTCTTCTAATCGCGAAGCTGTAATCCGCGGATATCTGCCAGAGTTCGTCTCTGTCAGGGGCAGGTATGGTAAGCCTGTGCAGCTCCTGAAACTAGTAAACATATATGAAGATTTGGTTAGGCGGCTGATCGAGTGTAATACGAAGGATGCGTTCGATCGGGAGGTTGCAAATATCGCAGGCAAGACGAGTGAAACGAATTTATTTAGAGTTCTCACGCGATTGTTTGCATACCTTATAGACTCGGGCGGGATCAGCCTAGTCGGGCTTCCAATGCGAAGCGCAGAAGAGAATCATGGGGACGATTCGCTTGGTGCCGCCACACATGCGACAGAAGAGTTTTATGACAGTCCGCTCAATGCAAAGGACTATGCCGATATATGGGATCGGGATGTTCAGAAAGCAGTGCAAGTCAATCGAGAGACTTTTTTATCACGACTACCGCCTAATGGAATGGTGTTGGATGTAGGAACAGGCTCCGCTCGGGACGCAGTATGGTTTAAAGAACATGGACGAAAAGCCATTGGTATTGATAAAGCGCAAGCCATGCTCAATGAGGCTCGCGAACGTCATCCAGAAATCGCATTAATAAAAATGGACATGCGGAAGCTCGCTTTCAGCGATGAGAAGATGGCAGGCATTTGGGGCAACGCAGCCATTATCCACTTGACGCCGGAGCAGGCGCAGCAGGCGATCCTAGAATTTTATCGTGTCCTTATGGAGGATGGCATCCTCTTTATACGGGTAAAACGTGGCGATGGTGAAACAATCGATCCAAAAGGACGTTATACAAAACTATATCAAAAGTCAGAACTTGAGTCGCTTGTCTCATCCGCTGGATTTAAAATTATCTCGACTGCGATAAAGGATGATGAGGCAACATCTACGCAAGACAAGCGGGGTATCGAATGGGTCGATCTATTTGCGATAAAGTCCAACAAAACATCGACAGGAAATACGTCGAGTACGGTAGGGGTCGTTTCTCCGGGTACCGCATCTCAAGAGGTAGAAAAAGAGGGCAGGAAGTCATCAAGCGGCCTGCCCACAAATAGGACGTCCGCAGACACCACATTTGTGAGTAACGCAGAACCGCTAAAGGGGGGAATGTTTAATGAGGGTGTTTATGAACGCGGCGCTGTTCACGCCGGAAAAGAATGGCGATTATTATCGCTAAGACTAAGATTACCAGAGATCCCAATAAAGTTCCCATTTCATTTGCCTCCATCTTCGTCAGGACTGATAGTAACGCCTAAACTCATGACCACGATCATAGTGATGACTATTACTATTTTAATCGGCAGCTCAAACTTTATAAAATCGGCGGCTACCAGCGTCGCCAACAATATCTTCCCGCAGTCCAGCAAAGTCTGGGAAATCGCCTTGCGTTTGCCCTGGGAAAATATATTTATCATAGCCTTGAGTATAATAACTATTAGCTTGATTGTCAAGGCAATTATCCAATTGGCCGAGCTTGGGACCGGGATTATCGAATCGACCGAAATTAGGGGCAGCGCCCAATTTTCACCAGACGTGCGCAAGATCACAAGTAACGAAGCAAAGCGCTTGGGCCTTCCGCCGAACCAAGTCGGCGGGACAGCGCCCGACGCTCAGCGCAAGCTACGCAAGCAACTCGCAGCCGACGCCAGCGCGGATGGGGTGGCACGAAAAGCACCGTCCCCAGGTGAGTCGGGGGACGTGTCAGAAAGTGACACACCTCCTGGCAAAGGAAGGAACTCATCGAGCGGTGTGTCCCCAAGCGACACAGTCAAAACAGGTGGTGAGATTAAGCCTCTATTTGGGCCATTCTCTGTCAATCGAGAGTTGAAGGGAAAGAGTCACACATATAGAGTGATAAAACCGCTGAAGGAAGGCGGCATGTCCTTTGTCTATGAGGCAGAAGACATGGTTGCGCGTGAAAGGGTAGCCCTCAAGGTCAACAGATTCCCTTATCTGTCTCAAGATGACCCATATAAGAAACAATTCGAACGGGAGATAAAGATATTAGGCGTCTTAAGCGACAGGGGGTGCGATTTTATACCTCGTTTAAGAGACTGGGGGATAGAGCCTATGCGCGGAGGCGATTGCGGATGGTTCGCGATGGATATGATCGATGGGACGGATATAATGACATGGGCATGGGATAACAAAAATCCAGGGAAGGTCTTGAGCGTGATGAGGCAGATTTTTGACGCGTTGATAGTTCTCCACAGAAACGGGATCGCGCACCGCGACCTGAAAACAGCGCATATAATCATTGACCGGGAAGGGAAGGTAAAACTGATAGATTTCGGAATAGCTCGTTCTGACGACGGCGAGTTTAAGCGTGATGTGTTCGGAATGGGTGCGATGATGTTCGAACTGGCGTTAGGACGGGACCCGATTCTGGAGCCCGGTGAGAGCGATCATATATTTACACAGGAGGATGTTGAGACAAAGCTGCAAGAAGCGGGGGCACAGAGTTGGGTGAAGTTTGCCGGCGTCATCTCCAGGGCCATCGCCAAAGACTCAGAAAAGCGGTTTCAGGACATAGAGGAGATGAAGGCCGCCTTTGATGATGTTTTTACAAATACATCTTTGAATTCTGCGGAGAGCAGCCTCAGCAACGGCGCTGGGGACGTTTCCAAACAGAGGGAGGCTGTAATCGGATCTGGCCCCTTGGGGGACAGAGGTCTTGAGATTGGAGCAGGGACAGAAGCCTTGAGATTATCACCAGAACCGTCTCTCGAGATGTCGTTGAACGGCAAATTAAGAGGAAGCGCAAGCGGTAAAGAGGAGGCTCGAGGCGAGAGCGAGGCAGGTCAAATTAAGATGCCTGCGGCGATCATTCAAAACAGCATTCGTTTAAACAAAGAGATCAATTCACGCATAAAAAATGGTGATCTTCAAAAAGCGGAATCGCTTCTGTCAGAGGTAGAAGGCCTCATCGGGACAAATAGAAATGTGGAGAATGCGATATCACAAGTCAAGTTTGTCATATCAGGCTATACTAACCTCGTCCAAGCCTGCATAAAACGAGGGAATCTCAAGAGGGCTGAAGTTTATTTTAAAAAAGCCTTCCAATTATTCAGTACATCTGTATCCATGGAAAGTTCGGTGGTAAATCAAGCGCCGCACGTATTTAGAATTTGTTACATATTGATAGACCAATATATAAAGAGGCAATCATATGAAGAAGCAAAGGAAATTTTGCAAATGATTTTGCCGGCATTTCCTGACTATGCCCCTATAGTAAGGATTGATTTCAGAAATTTAGAAGAGGCGGTAAAGAAACATATGGAAAGCGCTGCGGCTGGAAGAGGGGTTGATGAGCGAGAAGAAGTGCTGACAAAACCCGTTGTAGAGGACAAGGAGAAGACGCCATCTAAAACCGTGGAAACTGAACCAAAGAGGCAGAAAAGTGGAATCCCCGCTCACATGGATGGGCTTAGAAGCGCTTTGCGAGAAGAAAGGCCTGACGAGGTCCAAAGGTTGCTAAATATCATCATTCCCAAGATGGAAAAGGCGGCAAAGAAAGGAAATCCTTTTAGAGACGACTACATTAGGCTGGTAAAGAAGGCGCAAGCTATGCTGGGAGACATCGCGCCTCGCGAAGGCCGCGGCTCTGAAGCGCCGGCGGGCGAGCGCGGCTCCGCAAGCGGCGCTAGGGACGTGTCAAAAAGGGATACGCCTCAAAGCAGGGAGAGCTCGAACGGCGTGCCCACATCAGGCATGGAGGAAAAATTATCTTCTTTTATAGAAGAGGACGAGGACGAGGTCTACGATGATGATGGCGAAAACAAGCAGATAGGGAATGAACCAATTATCCATGGCAGTGAATTATCTCCTTCCCCGCATGGCCCAGAGAAACATGATAAGGGCCAATATCCCGGCCAGAATATAAAAAGTCAAGAGTGTCATTTTTCAGCTGCCCCTAATTTAGACAATCTTCCGGCAATGACAAGAAAGACTATCGTCATACCGATCCCAGCGGCAAATGTAAGCCATGGAACCTTGCCAGAGGCATTCGGCACAAAAAGCCCAACTACCAAAGAGCCGAATAATAGTTTCGCGCCGTCAAGAAAGAAATCTGAAAACGTGGTTAATTCTTCTTTGGATATCATAACACCCACTCAGAATATTACATTATCTCTATTAGAAAGTCAAGTATTGAAGGGAAACAGAAAGAGCTCGAGCGGCGCTGGGGACGTTTCTGGGCAAGAGCGATACAACCGCAGCGGTGAGGATGGGCTGGCACAAAATGGGTCGCCCTCATCGTCTTTAGACAGCCGCAACCAAGATGCATATACCAGTCGTATTGCAGGTTTACCTATTAAATGGGCAGGCGAATTTGAAAAACAGGGCCTACGAGTTGCGCTTGTGCAAATAAAAGAGGGTAAGTTTAATGAAAATACACAGAGGATGGCAGATATAGTAAACGGGTTAAGCAAATTGGGTAAAGACGCGCCGGATTTGGTTGTTTTTCCCGAGATGGTAGATAAGGTAATGTCTTTATCAAGTAGCGATAAGACTCGCCGCATTGAAACCCTTAAGGCGATAGTTGGCAAATCAAAAATTGCCGTTGGTTTCGGCATAGGCGATATTAGAAACAGCGTTCGCCTTATTTCATACTATATAATCCAGCCCGGAGAAAACGGGGTAAAAGTAAGAAGATATAAAAAAGGACACATTAGACAGGAGAAACGTAAATTCTCAATAAAGGGCCACAAGGTAGCCATATTGATTTGCATTGAGGCAAGTCATTTTACTGATTTTGATGTTTCGGATATGCCATGGAATATAAAAACAGCGGATCTCTTAATCATACCAGCTTATGTCTTTCCTCAAGATGGACATATGTGGGTTCGGGCGCTGCGCGATGAATTCAAGATGCCAGTCGCCTTTATCAACTTAGCCCATAAACATACGCATGGCAAGTCGGCTCTTATCTCTTCTAAGAGCGAAACTATTCTCTCGTCAAAAGATACGCTAAAGGAAGAGGCGATCTTAATAGCGAACATTTCTAAAGAAGGCATCGCGCCTCGCGAAGGCCCAGCCGCTGAAGCGCCAGCGGGCGAGCGCGGCTCCGCGAGCGGGGAAGCCGCTAACCGCAAGTCCTCGAGCGGGACGTCCCCGAATGCCGCGACCCCGCCTGCCAGCTCCGGCTCTACCGGCGATGTCGCTTCAGGGATGCTCAGCGTCAGCGTGCTCTTAGATTGTCTTGAGGAGGGAGAGGTTGAGGTTGCATTTAATTACTTTACCAATAAGCCTGGACAATTAGAAAGTCTGAGTAATGCCTTATCCAACGATAGGACGTTGGAAGGAAAAAATACCCAAAAAATACATCAAAATCTCGTAAAACTATACGCAAAACTTCTCTTCCGGTGGGCAGGGCTGCCGGATGAGGAGCGCGAGAAATCGCTTCTTCAGCCGAGGTGGCACCATCTTCCCGAGATGTTAGGAAGAGAAGGAATTACACTTACACCAGAGGTGTTTGTGGATATTTATGACCTAAGCACCGTGTATTCACAGAATTTACTTACGAAGATATGCTTTGAAGCGGGATTAAACAAAGCTGGTATAGGCCTCGAAGAAAGAAACTGGATCTACCAATGGTGCACATTTAAGGATGAGACATTGGAAATCTCGGATAAGAAGTTTGAAACAATGCGTAGCGAAGCAAAGCGGATAAGAGAAACAGGTGATAGGCCCAAGATAGAAGTTGTGGTGGGATTATATCAGGCCTCCGTAAAAATGCGTGAACAGTTGGATGCCTGCACTAAATTTCAGGTAAAAAGAGAAATACACCCTAATACGATAATGCATCCCTTTGTGTTCACTTTTGGTATAGATTATCTTCTCAAGCAGGATAGTGAAAGATGCGAGGGCTATTGGGAATTACAAAAAATTATATGCCCGGAGAGATTTAGAGAAAAATATCCTGGCTCCGAAGATGTTTTATCAATTAGAATGAAAGATTTTATTACAAAATATCCTCAAGTTACTACGCAAATTGCGCCTGAGTTTGCTGAGGTGGTTCTGGCAGAGCCCCAGCAGACCCAGAAGTTCTGTGAGGCGGCTTACGCGCTTAAAGAATACGGTATCTGGGATGAATTTGTCAGAATACTTGGATCAAAAGGCGGCACAATTGACGTTCAGTCCGGGCTTGGCAAAAGCGCAACTTTCAGTATACGGTTTCCAGACGACGCAAAAGGGGACGTGTCAAAAGGGGACAGACCTCCCGAGGAAAGAAGGAAGTCCTCGAGCGGCGAGGCAGCGGATGCGGGAATTTCCCCTGATCTCTCAAGCAGGGTGTCCCGGAGCAGCATGGCCCCAAAAATAGCGGCTTTGCATGCGATGGGATTTGAGCTCCTGAAAGACGTGACAAAGTTAAACCACGACCTTTCCTACTATAAAATACCCGTGGATGTGGACAGCCTTCCTTGTGTAAACGACGACAATATTGACATATTACGCAACTTGCTGGAAATCCTGGCCATGAAACAGCTTATCCTGAACAGGAAATACGGGCCGAACAGGGTCATATTTGAGTTTGTAAAGAGAAATAATTCATGCGGTTTTGAGCCTGTTAAGAACCATCTTATCCCAACGCTTTATAGCGAGCTCAAGATTGTCCATGATAACCACCTATATGCCCCTGTAGCTAGAAATGATTACAATAGTTCATTCCTGATAGCTGTAAAAGCGAATATTCCGGAATCCTATTACGATACGAGGGTGCTGGCTCTGGATAAGAGAATAGCGCTGGATAATAATGCTGAATTTGTCATGTGGAATACGGTATTGGATATAGCCGTAGCCCAAACCATACTCCTTGGACAAAGCGAAGAGACGAGAAAGGCATATTACGGAAGGCTCTCGAGATTATATTCAGATATCCTGGGGCAGGCGGTGGATGAATCCAAGATAGAGAAACTCTTGAGAGACGACATAAAAGAATCTATCTTCATGGCCTTACAGCTTGCGGTGCCTACTTGCGGCAGGTTCAGAATAAATGAATTAAGGGAACTGTATCAGAAGATGAGGGATCTCGCGTGGCAGGCGTAAATTATTACCCCTCACCCTACCCTCTCCCCGAAAGGCGAGAGAGGGATAAAAGATTTAGTCCGGGGCAAAGGGAGAACGAGCGGTCTTCCCCGAGTTAGGCTGCTCGCCCCTCCCCGGACTAAATATTAAACTCTAAATACTAAACTCGAAACAAACTCTAAACACTAAACACGAAGTATACTGGGTATTAGTTTCGGATTTCGAGCTTCGGATTTGTTTAGAGTTTAGAATTTAGGATTTAGGATTTGAATCTCGATTCATGAAGTTTTGTATATATCGGGCCGGTTGATGTGAGCGTGCTTTTGAATAGGATTATCGAAGATACTAGTTGATAGTTGATAGTTGATAGTTGAGAGCATAAAATTTTCTCTTTCAGCGCCGCTTTGTTCTTAGCGGATTTGACGCGGCCGATTGTGATATGAGGGCTGAAGGCCCTCGACTCCCTTTGAATTCCCAGCCTCTCTAAGCGCTCATCTATCTTTTGCGCCAACTCTTTTGATTCGGCTGCGCCCTTATCCAGGCCGACCCATACGACCCGCGGAAAATCTAACTTTGGAAACGCGCCTATATCGTTAATCGTCATCTCGAATTGTTTTGTTTCTTTCGCGGCCATATCCAATTCAGAGGATACCTTTTCTATTTTCTCATCCGGGACCTCGCCTAAAAATTTCAGCGTCAGATGAATATTGTCTTTCGCAACCCATTTGACATCAGCGCCTGAATACTTGAGACGCGCCTGGAGTTGGGCGAGCTCATCCTTGATCTCGTCAGTCAAGTCAATCGCGATGAATGTGCGCATATGTTTACGACATTTAAGGGACAGTCCCCTATGCACGATATGCAAATTACGATTCGGGGACAGTCCCTGCAGCTTTCCTTATCATATCCAGCGCGGCCTGGGATGCCTGAAATTTTATCTCCCGGCGGGAGCCGCTGAATCTGAATTCTCTTGCTATTTTTTTCGCGTCAGCCGCGAGGGCGATATAGACTCTCCCGACCGGCTTCGTCTTGGTCCCGCCGGTTGGGCCGGAAATGCCGGTTATTCCTACACCGATATCGACATCAGCCAGGCGTTTTATGCCTGTGGCCATCTCCTGCGCGACTCGAGCGCTGACAGCGCCGAACCGCCTAAGAGACTCCTCCTTCACACCGAGTAGATCAATTTTGACCGCGTTGGAGTAAGCAACGAGACCCATTATGAAATATTTCGAGCTGCCGCTTACATCGGTTAGCCGATTTGAGACTCCCCCGCCGGTGCAGGATTCCGCTACAGCAATCGTCTTTCGGTTTTTAGTCAGCAGCCTCCCTATGGCCATTTCCAAAACATCAGATTTTATCTTCATCGGTTAGAGTATACATTTATTTTAAAATTTTTGCAATAATTTCGCTCGATTTTACGTCTTTATATATAGGGGGAGAAAGGGGGCAATATGAAAGCTATGATTCCGCAGGAGGTTATTGAGAGAAAGGTTTTAATGATCAAAGGGCATAAGGTGATGCTGGATAAAGACCTGGCAGGGCTTTATGGAGTATCGACTAAGCGATTGAATGAACAGGTAAAAAGAAATATAAAAAGGTTCCCCCAGGATTTCATGTTTCAATTAACGCTTGAAGAGAAAGAAGAGGTGGTCGCAATTTGCGACCACCTTGAGAATTTGAAGTTTTCACCGCAGCTACCCTATGCCTTTACTGAACACGGAATAGCAATGTTATCAAGTGTATTAAATAGCGAGAGAGCCGTTCAAGTCAATATTGCGATAATACGGACGTTTGTCAAATTAAGACAGATACTTTCAACTCATAAAGAACTTGCTTATAAATTGGGTGAACTTGAGCGGAAGATCGAAAAACACGACGCTGATATCGGGACTATATTCGAGGCGATCCGGCAGTTGATGGCGCCGCCGGAGCCGCCGAAACGGAAAATCGGATTCCGGCAGGAATAGAGGAGGAAAATACCATCGGGAAAATTCACTTTACAAAAAGGAGGTGGGATATGTATAATGTATAAGCTAATTATATTATGAGGTCAGAGGACAGAAAACAGAGAACAGAGAACAGAGAACTAAAATACGTAAAAAAGGAGAAGAAGATGGTTAAAACAAAGGTGACGGAAGAGGAGAAGGTGCAGGACGCTGCGCAAACCGAGAAGGCGAAAGAAGCTGCGCAAACCGAGAAGGCGAAGGCGCTGGATATGGCGCTTTCCCAGATAGAGAAGCACTACGGCAAGGGCGCGATAATGAAGTTAGGGCAGGATTTCAAGGTAGATGTGCCGGTAATACCAACAGGCTCTGTGGCCATCGATATGGCGCTCGGCGTTGGCGGGGTGCCGAGGGGCAGGGTCATCGAGATATTCGGGCCGGAGGCAAGCGGCAAGACGACGCTTACCTTAAGCATAATCGCTCAGGCTCAAAGTCAAGGCGGCCAGGCCGCGTTCATCGACGCGGAGCATGCCTTTGACGCGGCATACGCGAAGAAGATAGGCGTGAACCTTGATAATCTTCTCATGTCGCAGCCGGACACAGGCGAACAGGCCCTCGAGATAACGGAGACGCTTGTCAGGTCGAACGCGGTCGATGTGATCGTCATAGATTCTGTCGCCGCCCTGACGCCGAAGGCCGAGATTGAAGGCGAGATGGGGGAGTCGCACATGGGCCTGCAGGCGAGGTTGATGAGCCAGGCGCTTCGCAAATTGACAGGCGTCATCTCAAAGTCGAAGACATGCGTTATATTCATCAACCAGATAAGGGAGAAGATAGGCGTGATGTTTGGGAACCCCGAGACCACCACCGGAGGCCGCGCGTTAAAATTCTATTCTTCCGTAAGGATAGATTTAAGGCGGATCGCGTCTTTGAAGAAGGGTGAGGAAGTAGTCGGCAATCGCTGCAGGGCCAGCATCGTCAAGAATAAGGTGGCGCCGCCGTTCAGGAAGGCCGAATTTGACATAATGTATGACGAAGGCATATCCAAGGCAGGCAGCGTCCTCGACATCGGCGAGTCAACAGGCGTGATAAAGAAGAGCGGGACATGGCTTGCCTACGGCGAGGATAAGCTCGGTCAGGGAAGAGAGGCCGCGCGGTCCTACCTCAAGGAGAACCCGAAGGTCCTGGCGAAGATAGAGAAGGATATACTCACGGCTGCCATTCAGCAGAAGTAGGTGTCCATAGGAGGGGGGGGCACTTTCCAACTTGAGGCGGGGACACTGTCCCGATTGGTTTGGAAAGCGTCTCTATTTAAGTGGAAGATGATAAATTGCTGGCGCGGGCGAAGAATAACGCGTATGCCCTCCTTAGGCTGCGGCCGAGGAGCGAAGCTGAGCTCATTGCGCGGCTTAAAACTAAAGGTCACGATTCGGGCGTTGTAGGCGCTATTGTCGAGGAGCTTAAGAAGAAGGGCCTGGTAGACGACGCGAAGTTCGCGCAATTCTGGATAAATTCCAGGATGCACCTGAAGCCTGTCGGCGACTATATCCTGAAACGCGAACTTAAAACAAAAGGCGTCAGCAGCGCGACAGTCGAGGCCGCCTTGCGCTCAAGAGGCGCTGAATACGACGAATATGGGGCGGCCAAAAATATAGCTATGGAGCGGTTTAAGCGCCTTGGTAGGATCGACAGGCGGAAGGCGGCCAAGAGGGTATATGACTTCCTCCTGCGGCGCGGGTTTAAATACGACTGCGTGAGGCGTGTGATAGAGGAGTTGATGAATCTATCGTATGACGACTGATGAGATAAGGAAGGGTTTCCTGGAGTTTTTCAGATCCAAGGGCCACGAGATAGTCCCGAGCGACTCGCTCGTTCCCAAGGATGATCCCACGCTCCTCTTCACCGGCGCCGGGATGAATCAGTTCAAGGAGAAGTTCTTGGGCCGGAATATAACTTATAGGCGCGCGGCGACTTCCCAGAAGTGCTTGAGGACAGCTGACCTTGAGAATGTGGGCAGGACGAACGGCCATCACACGTTCTTTGAAATGCTTGGAAATTTCTCATTCGGGGACTATTTCAAGAAAGAGGCCATTTTGTGGGCATGGGAATTTCTGGTTCAAGGTTCAGGGCTCAAGGCTCAAGGTTTGTGGGTCTCAGTGTACAAAGACGACGATGAGGCGTACAGCATCTGGAGGAGTGAGATAAAGGTCCCGAAAGATAAGATACTGAAATTCGGCGCAAAAGAAAACTTCTGGCCTTCTGAAGCTCCGGCAAAAGGTCCGAACGGGCCATGCGGTCCGTGTTCTGAAATCTTTTATGATTACGGTAAAGACGTCGGATGCGGCAAAGCAGGCTGCGCGCCGGCTTGCGGCTGCGGCAGGTTTGTCGAGATCTGGAATCTGGTCTTTACTCAATTCGACAGGCAGCCGGATGGAACGCTGAAGCCGCTGCCGAATAAGAATATCGATACAGGCATGGGCTTGGAGCGGCTTGCCTCCGTGATGCAGGGTGTTACGACGAATTTCGAGACTGACATCTTCGCGCCGATGATTAAAGCGATAGTTAAGGAGACAGATAGAAACCAGAAACCAGAGTACAGAAACCAGAAAATAAACGCTATAGCCGATCATATCCGGGCGATAACATTCGCGATAGCGGACGGCGTCATGCCATCGAACGAGGAGCGGGGCTATGTCATCCGAAAACTTATACGGCGCAGCCGAATCCACGCGGCCAATATCGGAATCGACAAACCTATTCTTTATAAACTGGTCGGCATTGTATCGGATGTGATGAAGGAGCAGTATCCGGGGCTTGTAGAAAGACGGGAAGATATAGCGCAAGTTGTGAAGCAGGAAGAAGAAAATTTCTCAAACTTGCTTACAAACGTCCTGCCAAAGGTGGAAGATGCCTTTGAAGGGTTTTCGAAGAAGCGGAAGGGTGGAAGGCTGGAAGAGCTGGCCTTCACTTTTTATGATACGTATGGAGTCCCGTATGACCTGCTTGAGGAGTGCGCTGAAAAAGTAAAATTGACGATCGACACAGCTGGATTTGAGAAGCTGCTTGAAAGGCAAAGGGGGCTTTCGAGGGCGAAGAGCAAGATCAGGTCAGAGATATTCTCCGAGACGTTCGCGAAGAAAGTGGAGAGCCTAAGCCTCGCGACAGAATTTTTAGGTTACGAAAAATCGCGTTGCGGGGCAAAGGTCCTGGCTGTTTTGGATGGCGGCGAGGTCATCTTAGACAAGACGCCATTTTACGGCGAGTCCGGCGGACAGGTCGGAGATTGGGGCACTATCGCGACGAAATCAGGAAAGATGAATGTAGAGGATGCCAAAAAGATAGGCAATACGATCGTCCACCTGGGGACGTTTATCAGCGGCCGCATATCGAAGGGCGAGACGGCGAAGGTCTCAATAGATGAAGAGGTCAGGAAAAAAGTCATGCGAAATCACACAGCCACCCATCTATTGCAGGCGGCCTTGAGGGATGTCCTGGGCGCTCATGTCCATCAGACAGGCTCTCTGGTCGACAGCGGCCGCCTGAGATTCGACTTCACGCATCCGAAGAAGATGGATGAGCGCCAGATCGAACGAGTCGAAGATGTAGTGAATGAGTATATTGAAAAAGGCATCGCTGTTAGAAAAGAGATAATGGATCTGGAGGGGGCTAAGAAGGCGGGGGCGACGGCCCTGTTTGGGGAAAAATACGATAAAGAGGTGCGGGTTGTTTCAGTCGGAGAGGTCTCAAAAGAGCTCTGCGGAGGAACGCACGTCGACTCCACAGCCGATATAGGGCTCTTCAAGATTACAGGCGAAGGCTCCATAGCGGCCGGGACGAGGAGAATAGAGGCGTTGACAGATGCTGCCGCCATAAATTTTATGAAGTCCGAACTAAAAAAGCTGAAGCTCGATTACACAAGCCGCATGGATAAGATGAAGAAGATAGGCGCTGTAGAGATAAAAGATATACTGAGTCAAAGCATCCCCGATACCCCGACAATCTCTTCTTACAGGGAATATCGCGAGGAAGCGCTCGCCGCTATCAACTCTATCGAAGAGGCCTCAACCAGGCTTTTGAAGGAACTTGATAAAAAACGATTAGAGGAAGGCTCTAAGGACCTGGATAAGATAATTGCCGGGGCAAGAACAATTGGCGGCGTGAGCGTTATCTCCGAAGAATTAAAAGAGGCCAACCCCTGCATATTGGCTCAGATGGCGGACGCGATAAAGGCAAAGATTCATCCCGCGCTCGCGGTATTAGGGTCGTCTTGCGAGGGGAAGGTTTTTCTGGTCGCAAGCCTGACCCAGGATGCGCAGGCCAAAGGTTTAAATGCGGGCGATGTCATAAAGGCGATCGCCTCGATAATCGGGGGGTCAGGCGGAGGCCGGGGAGATTTCGCGCAGGCAGGCGGCAGGGATCCTTCCAAATTAAGCGAGGCGCTGGAAGAGGTATTTGAAATTGCCAAAAAGGAGTTGGAAAAATGAAGCTGGTCAAGATATGCTCTAAACAGTTTCAAAAGCTGTGTTCGCGGGGCTACGGGAGAAACAGACGCGTGATAAACAGCGTTATGAAGATCATCGAAGACGTCAGGCTATATGGCGATGACGCGGTGATAAAGTATACGCGAAAGTTTGACAAGGTGAAGCTTGCGCCCAAGGGCATGAAGGTCTCTGAATGCGAGATAAGCGGCGCCTATCAGGATATAAAATCGGAATTTGTCACAACGCTTAAAATAATAATAGAGAACGTCCAGAAATTCTACAAGAAACAGATTAAAAAATCATGGAAGAAGAAGGATTCTGACGGGGTAGTGCTTGGGGAGAAGGTGACGCCGCTTGAGAAGATCGGGGTCTATGTCCCGGCCGGCCAGGTGCCGCTTATATCCACGGTTTATATGACCGTTATACCGGCCAAGATGGCGGGTGTGAAGAAGGTGATCCTGGTTACTCCGCCGGACAGGTCCGGTTTTGTGGACCCGCACATCCTTGTTGTGGCGGACCTTTTAAAGGTTGATGAGATATATAAGGTCGGCGGCGCCCAGGCAATAGCGGCGCTCGCCTTCGGGACAAAAATGATTCCGCGGGTAGATAAGATCATCGGTCCGGGAAACGCCTATGTGACTGAGGCGAAACGGCAGGTATTCGGATATTGCGGCATAGATATGCTCGCGGGTCCTACGGAAGTCGTGATTGTGGCCAATCAATTCGCGAATCTCGACTATCTCAAGGCCGATCTCGAGGCCCAGGCTGAACACGCGATGGGGATTTCCATCATGGTCACCACGTCAAAAAAATTGGCGCGTATAATGAAGAAGGACAACCTCAAGGGATACATAATCCTGGCGAAGAATGTGGATGAGGCGGGTGAAATTGTAAATGCGCTCGCCCCCGAACACCTGCAGATACTGGTCAACAATCCAAGAAATATCTTGAAGAAAATAACGAACGCGGGCGCCATATTCCTCGGGCCATATACGCCGGTCAGCGTCGGCGATTATGTCGCGGGGCCCAGCCATGTTCTGCCGACAGGAGGCACTGCCAGATTCTTCTCTGGGCTTGGTTTAAGTGATTTTCTAAAGAGCTCGCACATCATATCGTATTCGAAGAAGGCGCTCGAGAAGGTCCGCGAACCGATGGAGAAGATAGCGGCGATCGAAGGCCTGCAGAAACATCTGGATTCGGTAAAAGTGAGGTTTACGTAAGGGGAGAGCTATCATGCCAAAAAAAACAAGAGCCGCAATAATTAAACGCAGGACGAAAGAGACTGATATATCCGGCAAGCTGGTGATCGATGGAGGCGGCTCAACCGATATCGACACAGGCATCGGATTTCTGGATCACATGCTGACGCTGTTCGCGTTTCACGGCCTATTCGATTTGACACTTAAGGCCAAAGGCGACCTCAAGGTTGATATGCACCACACAAACGAGGATATCGCGATCTGCTTGGGCAAGGCGTTCAAAGACGGCCTTGGCGACTGCAGAGGGATAAAGAGGTTTGGCTCGAAGGAAGTGCCGATGGATACAGCCTCCGCAAAGGCAGTCGTAGATATCGGCGGAAGGTACGCGTTCCTGGTAAAATTGCCAGGGACAGTTCCTCAAGAGATCGTCTCAAGAGAAGGAGGCTACTCTTTCGAGGATGGAAGGGATTTTCTCGATACCTTCGCGAAGAACGCGAATATAAACCTCCATATAGAGGTATACTCAGGCCAGGATATGCACCATGTATTAGAGGCTATTTTTAAGGCCCTCGGCGTCGCGATGGACGAGGCGGCCCAGATCGACATCCGCAGAAAGGACGTGCCATCAACTAAGGGCATAATATAGCGACACATGAAGAATAATATAGTTGAAACCCTAAACCCTAAACTCGAAACTCTAAACAAACACAAAACTCAAAATTCAAAACAGTATGACTTAAGAGATAGGACGCTTGGATTTTCTAAGAGGATAGTAAACTATGTTGATAGTCTGTCGCATACAATCTCTAATATCGAAATAGCTAGACAGCTTATCAGAGCTGCTGGCTCAGTCGGCGCTAACTACATAGAAGCAGAAGAATCGTTGAGCAGGAAAGACTTCGTTTTGAGAATGAAGATATCACGAAAAGAAGCGAAGGAGAGTATATATTGGCTTAAATTAAGTAAGCCGGGAGAGAATTTAATCATAGAACAACAGAGCTTAATTCAAGAAGCAACAGAGCTGATGAAGATTTTTGGTTCGATAGTCGAAAAATCCAAATAGGGTTTTTGAGTTTTGGATTTTGGATTTGTTTAGAGTTTAGTATTTAGGGTTTAGAGTTTTATATGGTAGCCATAATTGATTATGGGATGGGGAATTTGAGGAGTGTCCAGAAGGCGCTCGAGAGGGTCGGGGGAAGGACGAGGATCGTTTCGACTAAAAACGGCTTATCCCGAGCCGACAAGATCGTTCTGCCAGGCGTAGGGGCTTTCGGCGATGCCATGAAGGAATTGACCAGGCTCAGGCTCGTCGAACCGATAAAAAAGGCGATAGACGAGGGGAAGATATTTTTAGGGTTGTGTTTAGGCCTGCAGCTGCTGTTTGACGAGAGCGAAGAATCCAGGGGCGTAAAGGGATTAGGGATTTTGAAGGGCAAGGTGAAAAGGTTCGATTTTAAGGGTCGAGGTTCGAGGCTCAAGGTTCAAGGGTTGAAGGTGCCGCATATGGGGTGGAATAATATAGTTCAGAGTTCAGAGTTAGGAGTTCGGAGTTCAAAAATTCTAAAAGGTGTGCCGGATGGGGCGTATATGTATTTTGTGCATTCGTATTACGCGGAGCCGATGGACAAGTCGGTTATTTTGACGACCACCGGCTATGGGATAAATTTTGTTTCAGGGATCTGTAAGGGCAATATCTATGCCTTCCAGTTCCATCCGGAGAAAAGTCAGAAGGCGGGATTAAAGATATTGTCCAACTTTGTCAGGTTGTGAAGTTTTCCCCTCACCCTTTTTCCTTCTCTTTAGGAATCGGTAGGGCAGACTTAAGTCTGCCCTACGGTCATGGGGAGAGGGAATCGGTAGGGCAGACTTAAGTCTGCCCTACGGTCATGGGGAGAGGGTAGGGGTGAGGGGGTAAAGTGATGGGAAAGGGCGAAAGAAAATCTTGTTAATCATACCGGCTGTGGACATAAGAGGAGGCAAGGTGGTGCGTCTGGAAAGAGGCGACTACAGC
The DNA here is from genome assembly GCA_023247415.1 of Candidatus Omnitrophota bacterium. GTDB lineage: Bacteria > Omnitrophota > Gorgyraeia > 2-01-FULL-45-10 > JAHFGN01 > JAHFGN01. The sequence goes on along the minus strand of JAHFGN010000012.1, from coordinate 5,324 downwards.
CGCCAGACCCTCTATTCCGATTCGCCGCTTGAAGTTGCCAGGAAGTGGGATTCGTACGGCGTGAAGCTGATTCACGTTGTGGACCTCGACGGCGCGCTGGAGGGAAGGCTAAAAAATTTAGGCCTTGTGCGCGATATCGCTAAAAATGTAAAGGCCGGGGTGGAGTTGGGCGGAGGCATAAGGGATGAGGAGACTGTGAGCAGGGTTCTCGACGGCGGCATCGCGAAAGTTGTAGTCGGGAGCATGCTCCTCGATAAGAATATGCTGAAGAGCCTGGTCTCGCGGTTTAAAGAGAGGATAGTGGCGGCTGTAGACGCCAAAGACGGCATCGTCCGGGCAAAGGGATGGCTCTTTAAGACAAAAGTAAAGACTGCCTCCTTCGTTAAGTCGTTGGAGGAATCCGGCATCCAGACAATAAACTACACCGATATATCAAGAGACGGCATGCTGGCCGGGCCCAACATTGATGGGATAAAAGAACTCCTTAAGATAACCAGGGTCAAGATCGTCGCAAGCGGCGGGATATCTTCTATCGATGATATCAGGGCCCTGGCGAAGTTACAAGCAGACGGTGGTCTTGCCGGCGCGATAATCGGCAAGGCATTATACGAGAATAAGATAGACCTCGCAGAGGCGATTCAGGTGGCCAATGCTGACTAAAAGGATAATACCGTGTCTTGATGTGAAGGATGGCAGGGTAGTCAAGGGCGTGAATTTCGTAAACCTGCGCGACGCGGGCGATCCGGTTGAAAACGCCTTATTCTACGACAAGGACCTGGCGGATGAGCTTGTCTTCCTCGATATAACCGCGAGCTTCGAGAAGAGGAAGACGATGCTCGATGTCGCGAGGAGCGTGGCGGAAGCGATATTCCTCCCCTTTACAGTGGGCGGCGGGATAGGGACAATAGAGGACATACGCTCGCTCCTTAAGGCAGGCTGCGACAAGGTCTCGATAAATACGGCTGCGGTAAAACGACCCGCCTTTGTCAAAGAGGCATCCCGGCGCTTCGGCAGCCAGTGCGTCGTCGTCGCCATCGACGCCAAACTATGTACGAAGTACGATGTACGAAGTACGAAGAAGTGGGAGGTCTATGTGAACGGCGGCAGGACGCCGACAGGATTAGACGTGATCGAATGGGCTAAGACTGTAGAGTCCCTGGGGGCAGGCGAGATACTCTTAACGAGCATGGATTATGACGGGACAAAGGCCGGATATGACATCGAACTCACAAGGACGATAAGTGAGGGCGTTAATATACCTGTCATCGCCTCAGGCGGCGCGGGAAAACTGGAGCATCTCTATGAGGCCTTTATCAGAGGCAAGGCCGATGCCGTGCTTGCGGCATCGATATTTCACTATAGAGAATATACTGTGCGCGGCGCGAAAGAGTACCTGTGCAAAAAAAAGGTTCAGGTGAGGATATGAACATAAAAAAGTTAAAAGGGCTTTTAAAATTTGACTCAAAAGGTCTGATCCCGGTTGTAATCCAGGACAAAAGGACGAAGAAGGTCCTGACCCTGTGTTATATGAACCAGGAAGCGTTTAAGAGAACTATGAGTGAGCAAAAGGTATGGGTCTTCAGGCGTTCCAAGGGCGCGCTTATGATGAAAGGCGCGACATCGGGGTGCGTTCAGAAGGTGAGGGAGGTACTGATAGACTGCGAAGGGAACTCTCTCCTCATAATAGTCAACCAGGTGAAGGCGGCGTGCCATACGGGCCGTTTCACCTGTTATTTCAGGTCGATCGATAAAGAGGGCAGGGTGAAGGTGCTGGGCCGCCGTCTTTTCGACCCGAAGTTTGTGTATGTAAAATGATATATTTTCTCTCGCCCTTTTTACCTCTCTTTAGGAAGCGGTAGGGCAGACTTAAGTCTGCCCTACGGTCATGGGGAGAGGGTAGGGGCGAGCCCCGTTAGAAATTTTATTTCTAACGGGGTGAGGGGGGCAAGGTAAGATGTATGTATTACGAACTATGAACTAACAATGTATTATCCGAATAAAGAAGATTTTCTGAAATTATCCAAAAAGGGCAACCTCGTCCCGGTCTATCGTCAGATATCGGCTGATTTCGAAACTCCGATCTCTGTCTTCTCAAAGATAGACAAAGGCGATTTCTCATTTCTTCTGGAGTCTGTCGAAGGCCAAGAGAGGATCGCGAGGTATTCATTCATGGGGAGCGGGCCGTCTTTAGTATTTTCAAGCAAAGGCAAAAAGATAGAGCTGCGGGAAGGCCCAAACTCGAAGAGTTTCACTACCAAGACCGATCCCATAGAGGAGCTCAAGGCAATGCTGAAAAAATTCAGATTCGTCAGCATCAGGGGCCTGCCGCGTTTCTGCGGCGGAGGAGTCGGATTCTTCGGTTACGATATGGTGAGGTTTATCGAGAAGATACCGGATGAGAACCGGGACGACCTGAACCTGCCCGATTCCCTGTTTATGCTTACCGATACGCTTATAATATTCGATCACGTCGAGCACGCGATAAAGATCGTCTCGAATGCCCATATAAGGGCGAATCCGTCTTTGACCTACGATGAGGCGCTCACTAAAATAGATTCGATCGTTCGGGATATCAAGAGACCTTCACCTAAGACCGATCCTTCTGGTTTAAGAAAGACGCCCGTAAAGGCGTTGAAGCTGAAGTCGAATTTTACCAGGGCTGGATTCGCGAAGGCCGTGCGGAGAGCGAAGCATTATATAAAGAAGGGGGACGTAATCCAGGTTGTCCTCTCACAGAGACTGAAGATTCCGATAAGCGCCCATCCGTTTCAAATATACAGGTCGCTCCGTTCGATAAACCCGTCTCCGTATATGTATTACCTGAAGCTGGGGGGCTTCTCGCTTGTCGGTTCGTCTCCTGAAATCATGGTGAGGTGCGAGGACGCCCATGTGGAGCTTCGGCCCATTGCCGGGACAAGGCCGCGGGGGGCTTCCGAAGAGGAGGACGAACGCCTGGGCAGGGAATTATTGAAGGACCCCAAGGAGAGGGCAGAGCATATCATGCTTGTTGACCTTGGACGGAATGACATCGGCAGGGTATGCGGCTATAAAAGCGTAAAGGTATCCGAGCTTATGGTGATCGAGAAATATTCCCATGTCATGCACATTGTGAGCGACGTATCGGGAACCCTCAAGAGGAAAAAAGACTCCTTTGACGTCTTCAGGGCGACTTTTCCGGCAGGGACAGTCACAGGCGCGCCAAAGGTCAGGGCGATGGAGATTATAGACGAGCTGGAGAATATAAGGCGCGGGCCGTACGCCGGAAGCGTCGGCTATTTCAGCTTCTCAGGGAACCTTGACTCGTGCATCACGATCAGGACTATTGTTGTGAAAGACTCAACCGCTTACATACAGGCCGGCGCGGGCATCGTCGCGGATTCGAAACCCGAACGGGAGTATCAGGAGACGATGAACAAGGCAAAGGCACTGTTGAAGGCGATAGAGGCAGCCGAGAGGGGAATAGAATGATCCTGGTTATCGATAATTATGACTCGTTCACATATAACCTGGTGCAATATCTGGGTGAGCTGGGCGCTCGGCCGGTCGTATACAGGAATGACGAGATAGACATAGCGTCTATAAAAAAAATGAGGCCGGAAAAGATAATAATCTCGCCAGGGCCGGGCGCGCCGAAAAACGCGGGCATCTCCAAAAGCGTCATCGCGAAGTTCGGAAGAGACGTCCCTATTTTAGGCGTCTGTCTTGGCCACCAGTGTATAGGTGAAGTCTTCGGCGGCAGGGTTGTGGGGGCGCTCCGGCTGATGCATGGCAAGACCTCTCTCATTTATCACAACAGCGAAGACATCTTCAAAGGCGTGGAGAACCCGTTTGAGGCGACGAGGTACCACTCCCTGCTGGTTGAACGCAAAACCCTTCCAAAAATATTGAAGGTTATCGCCGAGACCAAAGAAAAAGAGATCATGGGATTGAAGCACAAAGAATTTCCGATGTGGGGCGTCCAATTCCATCCGGAATCTATACTGACGAAAGAGGGCAAGAAGATATTGAAGAATTTTTTGGAAACAAGCATCTCCGACACCCTACCATGATTAGCGAATGGTCTAGACGCGAGAGTGTCCCGTTCGGGAACGATGAGAGGCAATATGATAAGAGAAGCGATTGAGAAGGTTGTTGGGAGGATAGACTTGAGCGAAAACGAGATGCGCGCGGTCTTCGGGGAGATCATGACAGGCCAGGCTGCGCCGGCCCAGATAGGCTCACTTTTAACCGCGCTGCGCATGAAGGGCGAGACGGTTGATGAGATAACAGGCGCGGCCAGGGTCATGAGAGAAAAGGCCGTGAAGATCCACGTTGAAGGCAGCCTCGTAGATACATGCGGCACAGGCGGAAGCCCGATCAACACCTTCAATATATCGACTACCGCCGCTCTTGTGGCAGCAGGCGCCGGGGTGAGGGTCGCCAAACACGGCAATAGATCCGCGTCGAGCCAATGCGGGAGCGCCGATGTCCTTGAGTCGCTCGGTGTCAGGTTAGACTCTCCGCCTGAGATAGCCGAGAGATGCATAAGAGAGATCGGCATAGGTTTTCTCTTCGCGCCGGTATTCCACAGCGCCATGAAGCACGCTGTCGGCCCAAGAAAAGAGATCGGGATAAGGACAATATTTAATATATTAGGGCCGCTCTCAAACCCCGCCGGAGCGTCTCACCAGGTGCTGGGCGTCTATGACGCGGGCCTCACAAATATCGTGGCGCGCGTCCTGATGAACCTGGGCTCAAAACGCGCGTTCGTTGTCCATGGAATGGATGGGCTGGACGAGATCACGATAACAGGCAAGACTAAAATCGCTGAATTGCGGGATGGAAAGATAAAGAATTATATGATAACGCCGGGAGGCTTCGGCCTGAAGACAGCCGCGGTTGAAGAGATAAAAGGAGGTTCCGCGCAGGAGAACGCTGATATCGTAAAATACGTCCTGCAGGGACAGAAGGGCGCAGAAAGAGACGTTGTGCTTTTGAACGCCGCCGCGGCGCTTATAGTCGGTTTTAAGGCAAAGGGATTTAAAGACGGCATAAGGCTGGCGGCTGAATCTATAGACTCGGGAGCCGCTTTCGATAAATTGAATCGCATGATAGAAATTACGGGACTTAAATAAGTGATACTATCGCGGATTATTGAGGATAAAAGGCGTGTGATCGAAGAGGCGAAGAGGCGCATCAGCCTTGATGAGCTAAAGGGACGGGCGCGCGACATGTATGTGAAGAGCGCGTTTAAGAGGAACATCTCGCGGTCGCACCATATAAATCTCATAGCCGAGCTCAAAAAAGCGTCGCCGTCGAGGGGCATCATAAGGGGCGACTACAAT
>JAHFGN010000054.1 GCA_023247415.1 Candidatus Omnitrophota bacterium | reverse complement strand
ATTTTATCGTCTTGGACGATTGCATCAGGCCGTTTTCCTGCCTGACGCCGGAATTTAGAAATGAGCGCAGCGCAAAGACGCCGCGCGGCGTCTCGATATATTTATTGGCCAGGACTCTGGAGACCGTAGATTTATGTTTGCCTATTCTACTCGCGATCCGCGATAATGTCATTGGTTTAAAATCTATTTCTCCTTTATCCAAAAAATCTTTTTGAATATCGACAATAGCTTCCGCTGCTTCCCGGATCGTATTTTCGCGTTTCTCCAGCGCGCTGATTAATGCTTTGGCTCTCCCCATGCGTTCCCGCAAATACTGTTTGACATCCCCCGGGGTAGACCCCTTTTTCATCATCTGAATATATTTTTCGTTAAGCCTTATACGGGGCAATCCCTGGTCATTGAGGGTAATCCTGTAACGTCCCTTATCTTTCATTAGGAGTAGGTCAGGGATTACCTGTACGGGCCTTTCCGCGTTGAATGAGCGGCCCGGCTTTGGCTCGAGACGCGTTATCTCATTCACGGCCTCCCTGACTTTTTCGATACCGATGCCTAATCTTTTAGCGATATAATAAAACCTCTTCTTTTCGAGATGGCCCATATAGCTGTCCACTATTTTGTATGCGTAAGAATCTCCTCGACCTCCCGATTTTAGCTGCAGCATAAGACATTCCCGCAAATCCCGCGAGCCGGCCCCTATAGGATCGAAGGTCTGTATGAGTTTTAAGGCCTCTTCAATTTTCGATTCAGGGACTTTCAAATATTTGGCTGTCTCATCAACTTCATCCGTAAAATACCCGTCGTCGTCAATATTGCCGATAATAAATTCGCCGATCTCAAGGCCGTTTTTTTCAGCGGTGGATGACCGCAGCTGCCTTAAAAGATGGTCTTGGAGCGTAGGTTCGGCAGATCGTATATCGGATCCATATTGGGCGGTGTCTTGGGCCGTATCGGACATTTGCCTTGATCCGATAGGGTCGTAGTCCTGTCCTTCTAAGAGAGGATTTTTTTCAATCTCCTCTTTTAAGTATTCTTTGAGCTCGATTATAGGCATAGGCAGGAGATCGAGGGCCAATCTCATCTGCGGGGTTAAACGAAGCCTATAGATCAATTTAGGTTCAAGCTTTACTTCTAAGGGCATACGCGTCCTTTGCGGTAAGCGACATTTGCGCCAATGGCCTATTATATCTCAATGAAAATGTTTTGACAACTACGTTTGGAAATGATAAACTATAATCCCTAAAAGAGAAAAACATCGCCAAAAAGCGCGCAAAAAAACTTTGGCGCAGACTTGAAAGAGGTTTTCATGATACCTTTTGGTACAGTTGTTGCGCAAGCAAGCAAGCAAGCAAGCAAGCAAGCAAGCAAGCAAGCAAGCAAGCAAGCAAGCAAGCTAAGTCCTAAACCAGATATAATTTCAGTTTTTGCCCCGATATTCCAAAGATATCCGGGCATTTTTTTGTCCATCGACAGAAGGAATAAATGATGTCCGAGATAAAGACGTTAACAGAAGGGATTGGCATAGCCGCCGAGGGTAAGGAACGAGAGAAGGCCCCCAGCGAGAGCGAGGCATGGCTTCCCTGCATTTTCCAATATTTATCTGAGATTATCGCTATCCTCGAAACCGATATGACCATTCGCTATATAACCCCCTCTTTAGAACGCGTATTGGGATATAAACCCGAGGAGTTAATCAGGAAAAATATCTTAAAATACATCCATCCGGATGATGTCCCGCCCGTTAAGGAGAAGATCGCAAAAGCGGCCCAGCAAAGCGCGTTTCCTCCCCCTCTTGATCTTCGCATCCGACACCAGGACGGCAATTGGCGTAATTTCGAACTCACTGTCAATAATCTCCTCGACGAGCCAAATATAAAGGCCATTGCCGTGAATTTTCGCGACGACCTCAAACGTGAAAAGGGAGAAAATGCACTGCGGGAGAGTGAAAAAAGGTACCGCCTTATTGTCGAGACCGCCGCGGAGGGCATATGGCTTATAGACAGCGAGAAGAAGACTGCCTTTGTCAATCAAAGGATGGCGGACATGTTAGGTTATAAAACGGATGAAATACTGGGACAGCCATTACTTACGTTTATAATGGAGGAGTATAAAAACTCCGCGAAGGCTCAAATCGAATCGCGCCATGAAGACAGCCGTCTCCCGCGCGATGTCAAGTTTCGCCGCAGGGACGGAACTGTAGTATGGGCTATCGCGTCATGCAGGCCTATCCTTGACGATAAGGGGTACTTCGCTGGTTCGCTGTGCATGATAACCGATATCACCGAGCGCAAAAAGGCTCAAGATGTTCTGACGGAAGAAAAGGAGAGGGCTGAAAGACTGGCAGCCGAACTTGAGAAGGCCAATAAAGAGTTGAAACTGAAACAGGAGCAGTTCCTGCAGCGTGAGAAGATAATCACGACAGGGGCGCTTGCCGCGGGCGTGGCCCATGAAATCAGAAACCCTCTTGCCGTTATTGGGATGACGGTCCAATACCTGCAGTCAAAGCTTCCTGAAAACGATCCCAGAAGAGAGCTGACAGAGGCTATAGTAAAGAAGGTCGAGAGGCTTGACAGGGTTACAAAAGAGCTTAGCAGTTACGGCGGCACAATAAGTCTGAATCTTAGAAAACATAATCTGGCGCGGTGCTTGAATATGAATCTGGCCCTGATTAAGCCTCGATGCAGAATTCAGGGGATCAAGATAAGAAAGAGGTATTCGCGAATGCCGCTGGTAGAGATGGATAATGAGCAAATGGACAAGGTATTTTTTAATATTATGGATAACGCGGTGCACGCCATGCCCGAAGACGGGATATTAACTATATCCACTGAATATAACGAAGAATCGCGCACCGTTATAGTCGCGATTCATAACACCGGCCCCATAATAAAAAAGAGGCACCTCCCCCACATCTTCAAACCTTTTTACACGGCGAAGAAGAAAGAAGGAGGAACGGGTTTGGGCCTCGCGATCGCTCAAAATGTGATTTTGAGGCATGGCGGCAAGATTGCCATTCAGAATAAAACAAGAGGCAAGGATAAAGGAGTGGCGTTCTTTGTCCATATACCAATATCAACCTCACCGCGCATACCTTCAGAAGGGATGGGAAATAAGTAGAATATGTTGATAATCGTTAGGTTATGGAAAAGATAAACCCAAATATGTATAAAGGCAGGATTCTTGTTATCGATGATGAGCCGGGAGTCGGCTGGATATTCTCCAAGATATTAAGCGACAATGGATATGAGGTAATCTCCAGTCAATCAGGCAAAGACGGATTGGCCCGGGTGAAGAAGGACGCGCCAGACCTAGTTTTTCTGGACCTGAAATTACCGGAAGTCGACGGAATCCATGTCTTAAAGGAGATAAAGAAGATCAATCCCGAAGTCTTAGTGATTATGATTACCGCGCACGAGACGATACAAACGGCTGTGGCGGCCATGAAGGAAGGGGCGTATGATTATATCCCAAAACCCCTCCCTAACGAAAGGTTGAAGATAATCGTCGATAAGGCGCTTGAGACCCAGATCCTGTCAAGGAGGGTAGGGCTTTTGACTAAGACGGGAATCGATATCGGCGAGATGATAGGCCACTCGCCGTCTATGCAGGAGCTCTTCAGGCTGATTAGAAGCGTAGGGCCATACGAGATCAACGTCCTCCTGAAGGGGGAGAGCGGGACAGGCAAAGAACTGGCGGCCCGCGCCATCCACACCTCAAGCAGAAGAAGGAATAAGCCTTTTGTGCCGATCGATTGCGCCACACTGCCGGACACATTAGTCGAAAGCGAACTATTTGGCTACGAAAAAGGGGCCTTTACAGGGGCGGATACATTCAAGATGGGCAGATTTGAAACTGCCGAAGGCGGAACGATATTTTTAGACGAGATAAGCAACCTCACCACGCATATCCAGGTGAAGCTTTTAAGGGTCCTTCAGGAGAGGAGGATAGAACGTCTGGGCGGCCAAAAGTCTGTGAAGGTGGACGTCCGAATAATAGCCGCCACGAATAAAGATCTGGAAGAGGCAATGAGAAAAAGAGAATTTCGCGAGGATCTCTATTACAGGCTCAGCGGATTTGAGATAACACTGCCGCCATTAAGGAATAGGGGAGACGATGTTATTCTCCTCGCGCGCTATTTTCTAAATAAATTCAATAAGACGATAAATAAAGACGTCAAAGGACTTTCGGACGAGGCCTTAAGGATATTCATGAAATACCGATGGCCCGGGAACGTGAGAGAAATGGAAAATACCGTTAAATCGTCTATCATATTAGCCGATGACATCATCATGCCATGCCATCTCCCGGAGCATATTATTAAAAATTTAGAAAACGGAGTTGAAGACAGGCCGGCGGAGGCTGTGGAATTTTCCAACCACAATGGAGGCCTTAGCCGCAAATCACTGAAAGAGACAAGAAGGCATGCAACCGAGGACGCGGAGCGGCATTTAATAGCGAAAACGTTAGAAGAGACAAATTGGAACAAGAAGAAGGCTTCTGAAATTTTAAAAATAGATTACAAGACGCTGTTCAATAAGATCAAAAAATACAACTTGAAGAGGGCCGAATCTATTGCTGAACCGTTATTGGCGCCTATGGAGAAACTTCCATAGCTTATGGAAGCGATTCCATAGTTTCGCGCTTAAAAGCGAAAGGACATCAACGACATATATTATCTAAAATCAAATCTAAAAAATTGTATAACTCTTTATAGATAAGCCAGTTAAGCAGCCCATTAACCGGCTTATTTCATAAAAAATCGGTCTTGTGGCACGGAAGTTGCTTACTACTATATAGGTGGAGGCAAAATCTCATGAGCAGGTTAGAGGCATTCTTCAAGTATCCGGTAAACATATCAAGGAAGATCCTTCTTGTTGATGATGACGAGGGCATAGCATGGATTATGAAGAAGATTGTAAAAGAGGCAGGCCACAGACTTATGACCGCTGCCACAGCAAAGGAAGGGATGGGAAAATTCAAGAGGTCCAGAGACCTGGATATGGCGATAATAGACTTGAGGCTCGGAAACGACAGCGGCTTTACGTTTGTGAAAAAGGCGAAGGAAGTCAACGATAAAGTGAAATTTGTGATGATAAGCGCGTTTGGAGATCCGGATATAAAGGCGAAGGCGAGAGAGATAGGCGTTCGCCATTTTTTGGATAAACCGCTAAAGGCGGAGAAACTTTTAGACATAATACAGCGGGATTGCATATAGGAAGGGAGGGATGCCTTAATGACTGGATTCGAGATGTATATTCACAGCCAGCTTGCGGTAATTGAAAAAGAGTGCATGGCAAAGGGGCTGTCAGCCAGCGAATGGATAGAAAGGCACGCTGATGAGTATTGGAAGATCCATGGCGATAAGGTCATAGAGGATGGGTATCTCGGCAAAGATGAAAATAGGAGGGCGAGGGGATGAAAAAGCTTGGCGCAATAGCAGTGCTTATGTTTTTGCTCGCGGGCATTTTGGCTGTTCCTGTCCTAGCGGCAAAGGATGGGGTTGGAGCCGCGCAAAAGACAGGGGTTCTTCAACCAAGTATATTGGAGCCGGGCAAGGCATATCTGGCTAAATTGGGCGACTATCTTCCAAAGTTGGGAGGTTTGCTGTTGATCCTTGTCATAGGTTCTCTTATCGCGGTGGGGATAGCGAATCTAACAGGATGGTTTCTTAGCGCGATTCAATTAGAGAAGGGCGCCAAGAAGGCCAAGATCCCGGAGATCCTTAAAAAAGGCGGGATCGGGCTGTCTCTAAGCGAGCTGATTATCGAGATCATCTTTTTTGCGGTTGTAGTAGTTACCTTAATTACCGCTTTAGAGTTCTACGGTTTAGCCACAGGGGCGTTCGTTGCCCAGATCCTTTCATACATACCAAATGTGGTGACAGCCGTCTTTATACTGATTTTAGGCATCCTTGCGGCGATATTCATCTCAGGGGTGATAAGATTGGTAGGCGGGAATGTCAAGATCGCCCAATCGGCGGCGCTCGGCAATATCGCGAAGTACGCCGTCATTGTTATTGCCGGACTGGCCGCTTTGAAGGAGCTTGGGCTCGCCGTGATCCTGACAGACAAATCCAAAGATATTATCCTCGGCGGCTTGATTTTGGCTTCAGCCCTCGCTTTCGGCTTAGGGACAAAGGAGAAGGCGGGAAAGTTTTTAGACGGTGTATTTCACAAATAACAAAAGAAAATGCTGACGAAAGGAGGTGAATATCATGGCAGTTGAAAAAGCGATTGGGTCATCCAGTATAGTGGAAGTTATCGACCGAGTCCTGGATAAGGGCGTCGTGGTTGACGCGTGGGTGAGAGTTTCCCTGGTGGGTATCGAAATACTCGCTATCGAGGCGCGAGCTGTAGTCGCGTCAGTCGAGACTTATCTGAAGTACGCTGAGGCGATTGGTCTTACCGCGACAGCAGCGTAAAGGATGAGGTTGAGCAACTAAAAGGGTTCTTGCCAAGCCACCCTTACTCAAAAGATGTCGGAGGAAAGCATGACTTGCCAAGAAAATCCTTTGAAATTTTTTATCAAAAATTTCATCTTGAGGCTCTGCCGAAGAGTAAAGCTCAAGGGATCTTGAAGGAAGGACAAAGATGTCCAAAACGACAGATTTAAATAATACCGTTGAAGAGGTCCTATCCTCTTATGAGACCAGGATAGCGGGTATCAGCGCGGTATTCGATACCGCTAAATTCCTCCTTACCGAATTGCCGGGCTCCATCCTTGACGACAAGGAAAAAAGAGAAAAGATCAATAACCAGCTTCGAGACCTCCTCGCCAAAAATGGGCATTTAAGGAGGAAGGACTTTGATAATATGATGTTAGGGGTTCTGTCGCTTCAGGAAGAGCGGGAGAAAGAGGTGAAGGAGTTAGTAAAGGAATATTTTAACGAACAGCTTGCTGCCGCGCAAGCCCTGAAAAAGGCCATGGAAGAGTTTAAGGGCTCACTCACGAAAGGCGGGATCGAAAAGGTCAAGAAAATACAGGCAGCGATTAAAGGGCTTCTTATTGACCAGGACGCTAGGAGATTCGAGGTCACCTCCAGGTTAAAAGAATTTCGCCTTGAGCAGCAGGAACTCCCCCAGCGGCTTGGAGAACTTCTCGCGAAAGGCGAGGCCCTGCGGATAAAGGATTTTAAATCTATGCTGGATAGAATTAAATCCCAGCGCGAGGAGAGAATAGAGCTCAATAAGAAAAGAAGAGAAGAAGTGGCAAAGATGCTCCAGGACTTTAGACACAAGCGCCAGAGAGAATACATCCCGATAAAGGCGGTTCATCCCGTTGGAAATACCGCGGGTGTCGGATTAGAAGGCGGGGGTTCTGCCGGCGTTAATATAGATCAAAAAGAGGGTGTGAGCCAAAGCAGGTGAAAAGGGGAGGTAAAAATGGGGATAGCGGAGAGCATGAAAACCATCACAGAGGATATCATAGCTTCTCATGATGAGCGGGTGAAGGGATTAGCGGATTTGGTGGCCGATACCAGGGGGATATTGGCTGACGCGCGGAAGGCGGTAAAAGGTTTTGCCTCTGACAGGAAGGGCATGGCGAAAGAGCAGGCGGAGAACCTGACTGACTTTGTAAGCGATTTGGCCAAGGGCGTGAGGGCCCTGGCCAAAAATACAAAAGACCTGCTCAAGGAGTTTGGGGCGAATCATAAAAAGATGAGCGAGGAACAGGCGAAGGGCTTAGCGGATTTTGTAAAAACATTAATAGATTTTAATAAAAATTTGGCTAAGGAAGTAAGCGAGATGATGAGGGGCATTAAAAAGAACCGTATCCAGATGTCAGAGGAACTCAGGGGCTCACTCGCCAGGGAAGTCAAAGAGATAAAGGCTCATGTCAAAAACGCGCTAAAAGAAGCAAGGAATATGCAAAAAGAGTTTGGTGAGGCGCATGCCAAGATGGCGAATGACCAGAAGAAGGATCTCTCGGCATTCAGGGGCAGCCTGGAGAATAATGTAAAGGCCCTGTTGGGTGACGCCCAGAAATTGGTCGGCGGCTACAGAGCTGATAACAAGAGGGCTTCTCATGCATGGAGTTCCATGGCCTCGGCGTTAGCCAGGGCAAGAAAAGGCGCTCCTGTGATGGCCAAGATTGAAGAAGGAGAAAAGGTAACCGTTGAGGTGAAGCCCAGGAGGAAGGGCAAAAGACAGAAAAAATAGCCTATCATGAATGAGATAACATGCGCGTTTTGTAATGGGAAAGGCAAAGACCCTTTCGGCCTCCTTTCCAGGTTGGCGAATTGTCAGGTATGCGGCGGCACCGGAAGGGTCAAACTCTCCGGGCCGATAGTTAAATGTCCTTTCTGTAAAGGTAGAGGCATACACCCTCAAGTTCGGAATACCTGCTCCGTCTGTAAAGGTAAAGGGAGCGTTACTTATAGAGAGGTCATCCCTAAAGGAGCCTGCTTCGATGGCTGATATATCGGGTGATATGAAATCAATATGCGAAGGTATCGCCGCGGCTTATGAGAGTAGAAACAACAGCGTCAAAGGTTTAAAAGGCGATGCGCGGGCTATCAGGAAGAACGCCGTGAAATTTGTAAATGACTGCAGGGTGGTTCATGAAAAAATGGCCGCGGGATTAAGAAGAGAGCTCAAAGAAACCCATAAGAGGCTGCAGGAACGCGTCAATTCTTTAAGAGAGGATTTTAAAACCAGGGAAGAAGAGGTCTTGTCTGACTTGCGCGCGGCGAGCGAACTTTGGAACAAAATGGGCGAGACCTTAAGGGCTAAAAAAAGGAGAGCGAGAACATGATCGAAGAGATGACCACGGTATTGGAACCGAGTCCTCTGCCGGATTTTGTGGAGACGAAATGCGTAAAGGAGATCGCTGCCAGGGCCTTCTCTTACATCAAGGCCGGTTTCCCGGTCCATTTCAGAGGAATCTCCGGCTCGGGGAAGACGACTATCGCGATGCACATCGCGAGCAAGATAGGCAGGCCGGTTGTGATGATTCATGGAGACGAGGAATTTACGACCTCCGATCTGGTCGGCGGCGAATACGGATACAGGATCAAAAAGGTGGTAGACAGATTTATATCCAGGGTTTTAAAGGTGGAAGAGGATATGGTGAAGAGATGGGTGGACAATCGCCTCACGATAGCCTGTAAATACGGCTTCACGCTTATCTATGATGAGTTCACCCGCTCCCGCCCCGAGGCTAATAATATACTCCTTTCTATCCTGCAGGAAAAGATGATGGACCTGCCCGTTGGAAGAGGAGGAGAAGATCCGTATTTAAAGGTCGATCCAAATTTTACCGCGATCTTCACCTCTAATCCCGAAGAATACGCGGGCGTGCATAGAAGCCAGGACGCCTTGAGGGACAGGATGATAACCATGGATTTAGACTACTTTGACTATGATACAGAGGTAGCCATCACCCATGCGAAGTCAAAACTCTCCAAAAGAGACGCCGAGATAATAGTCAACGTCGTAAGAGGTTTAAGGGAATCCGGAAAGTGCGAATTTGCCCCTACCGTGCGAGGCTGCATCATGATCGCCAAAACCCTTAAGGTTCAAGGCATAACCCCCATAAAGGCCAAAGACTATTTTGCGCGGATCTGCCAGGATATATTAGCCTCTGAAACCAGCAGGGTTGGATCAAAGACGAACCAGGACAGGGTAAAAGACATAGTCAAGGAGCTGGTTGAAAAACACACAAATTTACTATACGTCTCAAATATAATCAAAGCGCCAAGCCATATTTAAAAACGGCTTAAGAAAAAGCCTGAAAA
>JAHFGN010000011.1 GCA_023247415.1 Candidatus Omnitrophota bacterium | reverse complement strand
ATACATACCGGATTTACCGATATCAGGATATGGCTGTTAAGAAAAACAAACTTTTTTGTACTTAACCTTGACTTTTTGAGATAGATGTGCTATATTTTAATGGTTATAGTATATCTATACTAATTAAACGTCTTAACTATAGAGGGTACTCACATGATAGACAAGCCGATAAGCGTAGAAGAGAAGCGCAGGTTCGCGCGAGTTGAGTCGTATCTTCCGATTCACTACAAGAATCTGAAGAAGCTCAAAGAGCCGGCGACAGGCGTATTCACAAACGACATCGGAGAGGGCGGCATCCGTTTCAAGTCGAATGAATTCATATCGATGGCCTGCCGGCTTCTCCTGGAGATAAACCTGCCTACTGCCCAAAACCCGCTCAGGGCGATATCAAAGGTTGCATGGATAAGAAAGTCATCCGATGGCAGGGAATATGAGGTAGGCAACCAATTCCTCGAAATATCCAAAGAGGACAGGGTGCGCATCGTGGAGTTTGTCAACAAACTTCTCGGCAGCGCGTCCGCATAAAACAAGCGCGCCTAACGCAAGCATCGCTTGACAAGGAATTCCCCCATAGTATATAATACCTACCGTGAACCGCAAGACTGTCATATCCTGCGCGGCCCTATTCGCCGCGTCAATATTTTTTCTGGAGTCCTCACACTGTTATTGGGTCTGGACGCCCGGCTCCAAGAAATTCGTAAACCCAAAATACGCGGTGAAGGACAGCCCAAAGGAACAGTTCGATTGGGCGATGAGTTTTTACAACGCCAAGGATTATAAACGCGCCGCCGGCGAATTCGAAAAACTCCTGAAGCACTATGAGTTTTCCGAAGAGGCCGCGGAGGCGCAGTATTACGCGGGCCTCGCGTACGAGAACCAGGCCAAGTACTACATCGCCTTTCAGAATTATCAGAAGATATTTGAAAATTATCCTCATTCGAAGAGGCTGGAAGAGGTTGTCGAGAGGGAGTTTAACATAGGCAACGTTTACCTGACGAAGATCAACTCGAAACTGTTGGGCGCCGAGCTTATGGCGCCGCTCGACAGGGCGCAGGAGATATTCAAAAAGGTGGTGGAGAACGCCCCCTACGGCCCATTCGCGGACAAGGCGCAGTTCTCGCTCGGCGAGGCGTATAAGAAGGCTGGGATTTTTGACGAGGCTGTGCTGGCGTTTAAAAAACTGGTGGAGGAATACCCTTCGAGCCAGTTGGCCGCCAGTTCCAGATATGAGATAGCGTCCTGCGCCTATCAGGCGTCTCTGAAGCCGGCGTATGACGTCGCGCCTGCAGAGGGCGCTATATCGGCGTTCAAGGAATTCGTGGATACGAATAAAGACGAGAAACTCGCCAAAGAGGCTCAAGCCACGCTCAAGGCGCTTGAGGATAATATGGCTGAGAAGGCGTTCTCTACCGCGAAATTCTATGAGGCGCGCAAGCGCTACGAAAGCGCCGTTGTATACTATAGGGAGGTAGTGGAGAAGTACCCCTCCAGCGCCTTCGCGAAAGAGGCGTCCGATAGGGTTGGCGAGCTTGAAAAAAATATCGGGAGGGCGAAGTGAGGAATAAGGCGCTTGCAATTTGCTTGCTGATGCTGCTGTTGAATGGCTGCGGTTATACCACGAAGGCGCTCCTGCCCGGCCACGTAAAGACGATATATGTCGAAAACTTCGCGAATCTTATAAGGATAGAGGAGCAGACTGACGATTCAAGGATGTACCGCGGCTACAGGCCGCAGCTTGAGTTCGATATTACCAAGGCTGTAGTGGATAGGTTTATATTTGACGGCAATCTCAAGATCACCGATAAAAACAGCGCGGACCTGATATTGAGCGGCGCGCTTGTGGACTTTAAAAGAGAGGCGACGAGATACGACGCCAACTATAACGCCGAAGAGTACAGGATGCGCATCGTCGTAAATATGGAATTAAAAGACGTAAAGAACAATAAGGTTATGTGGAAAGAGAACAATTTTTCCGGCGAGACCACATACAGGACCGCGGGCAGTCTGGCCAAGAGCGAATCCGCCGCTATAGACGATTCAAAGGCAGACCTCGCGCGGCGCGTTGTTGAGAGGACAATTGAAGGATGGTAAAAGGGTATATATCTTCCTCGGCCAAGAAGACCATTTAAAAGAGAAAGCGCTTAAGGGCCTCAAGACGTCTCTCCTCGAGGGTTCTACCGCAGAATTTAACTATCATCTCTTCTACGGAAACGAGACAGGCGCGAAAGAGATACTGGCATCCGCCTCGATCCTGCCGTTCTCCGGCGGCAGCAGGCTTGTAGTTGTTAAGAAGGCTGAAAAACTGGAGGCCGAAGACAAGCGGCTCTTTGCCGAGTACCTCGCAAAACCCAACCAGAAGACCTGCCTTGTCCTGGACTCTCAGGACGAATCCATCCTGGAAATAGCGCCAGCTTCAAATCAATATGTAGAGACAGTCCGTTTCGATAAGGTGCCTGATTTTAAATTACGCGGGTGGATCAGCGAGACACTGAGCGCCATGGGCAAGACCGCGGACAAAGAGGCGCTGGACCTGCTTAAGGAACTGTTCGGCGGGGACCAGGGCCTCCTGCGCCTGGAGCTGGAGAAGCTGGCTGTTTTTGTCGGGACCCATCCCAGGATAACCTTGACAGACGTGGAGACAGTAGTGGGCGAAGGCCCGATCAGCACAATGTTCGAGCTCACCGACGCTATAGGCGCGCGTGACGCCAAAAAGGCTATTCGCGTCTTGAGGAGGTTGTTGAGCCAGCCGCGGTTATCATCCAGATATGGCGGTATCGTTGGCGCCATTGCCTGGCATCTCAGGAGATTGCTAAAGGCGAGGCCTCAGGGCGATTACGCTTCAGCGTCCGGGAAGATGACTGCCAGAGAACTTACCGAGAAACTGGAGATGCTGTTGAAGGCTGACCTTGACATCAAGCTGGATCGGATGGACTCTAGGACAGCGCTGGAGACTGTGGTGGTGAGGCTATGTCTTGGCTGACGCGTTCACAGCCTTAGCCAGACGCGCCTTTTTTCTGGCCGCGGCATTTTTATGGATAACGCCTCTGGCCGCGCGGCTGTCTATCTTTGAGAAGAGTTTATGGAGGTAGGCCTTCGCCTCATCGGTCTTCTTCGTCCGCAGGAGATTCTCGAATCTCTTGATGAGGGTCTTGAGTTCTGACATCCTGGCGAGGTTTACAACCCGCCGTTTTTTAATTTTTCTCAACTCTTTGAAAGCGCTTCGTTGTTTAGGCAATTTGTACCTCCAAAGGAATCTTAAGGAATCGCGCTTAATATAGCAGATAGGGGAAAATTTGTCAATGAGTAAAAAACTTCTTATCAAATCCACAGGCGTGATAGGGATCGCGACAGCCTTTAGCCGGATATTGGGGTTCGCGCGGGACATAGTGATCGCGAGCTTCTTCGGGACCGGCATGGGCGCTCAGGCGTTTGTCGTGGCGTTCAGGATACCCAATATGTTTCGCGATCTTGTGGGCGAAGGCGCTGCCAACGCCGCGATCGTCCCTGTTATGAGCGAATACGAGGCGACGCGCTCGAAAGATGAATTCGCCCATCTCTTCAGGACGGTCTTTAACATCTTCCTCGCGGCGCTTTTTATCATAACAGTCCTAGGCGTATTGTTTTCGCCTTTTATCGTGCGCCTGATAGCTC
The DNA here is from genome assembly GCA_023247415.1 of Candidatus Omnitrophota bacterium. Taxonomy (GTDB): domain Bacteria; phylum Omnitrophota; class Gorgyraeia; order 2-01-FULL-45-10; family JAHFGN01; genus JAHFGN01. Next base: position 29,469 of record JAHFGN010000011.1, on the reverse strand, counting down.
CCGGCTTCGCGAAAGAGCCCGCGAAGTTCGCCCTCACCGTTCAACTCAACAGGATCATATTCCCGTATATATTTTTAATAGGCCTGACCGCGATTACCATGGCGGCCTTGAATACCCTCAGGCATTTCGCTGTACCGGCCTTCGGCTCCAGCATGCTGAACATAACCCTGATAATATCGGCGCTGTGGCTCGGGCCCAGGATGGGCATATTCGCCCTCGGCATAGGCGTGTTGGCCGGCGGCGTTCTACAGTTAGGGATGAATATCCCCATCCTTTATCGGAAAGGCTTGAGCCTGAATCTTCGCGACGGCTTATCTCACCCCGCGAATAAACGGATAGCCCTGCTTCTCATCCCGCGCGTTTTTGGGTCCGCGGTGTATCAGCTGAACATATTTGTCGATACGATGCTCGCGTCGCTTTCGTGGATCGTGGGCGCCGGCGGCGTGGCCGCCCTCTATTACGCGAACAGGTTCATCCAATTTCCGCTCGGCATATTCTCGATCGCGCTGGCGCAGGCCGCCCTGCCGAAGATGTCGAGGGAGGCTGCCGCGGGCGACATGGACGGCCTTAAAGACACGCTCTCATTTTCTCTGAGGATGGTATTTTTGATAATACTTCCGTCCAGCTTTGGGCTCGCGTTTTTGGGAAGGCCGATAATAAAGATACTCTTTGAGCGCGGGCAGTTCGATTCGTATTCCACCATGATAACGCAGAACGCGCTGTTCTTCTACGCGTTTGGCCTGGCGGCGTTCAGCGGGATAAAAATATTGGTGAGTTGTTTCTACTCCATGCATGACACGATGACTCCGGTGAAGACAGCCGGCGCGGCCGTCTTCGTAAACGTTGTCTTAAACCTCATCCTCATGTGGCCCCTCAAGCTGGGGGGGCTGGCGCTCGCCACTTCGATATCCGCGACGTTGAATTTTTTCATGCTCTTCTTCAGGCTGAAGAAGAAGATAGGCCCTCTCGACGGGGCGAGGCTGACAGACTCGTTTATCAGGATATTTCTGGCGAGCGCCGTCACGGGCATCGCGGCGTCTTTCATGGTGCGGGTCTTCAAGATTGAGGAAATCGCCCCGAACATATCCCGGTTTGGCGCTCTATCCGCTGTTATTTTAGCCGCGTCCATGATATTCGTCCTGACCGCGCTTGGGTTTGGGGTAAAAGAGATGAAGGAGTCCGTGCGGTGGATATCAAGGAGAAGATAACCGGCCTGCCGAATTCCTGCGGCGTATACATGATGAAGGACGAAGCGGGGGCTGTCCTGTACGTCGGAAAGGCGAAGGACCTGAAGCGGCGGGTCTCTTCCTACTTCCATCCCAGAGGCCATCTTTCGGCGAGGATAGGGGTGTTGATCTCGAAGGTCAGAGACATAGAATATCCTCCTACCTCGACAAGCGCTGAGGCGCTGATCTATGAAAACAGCCTCATAAAACAGCATAACCCGCGCTATAACGTCGCGTTGAGGGACGACAAGTCTTATCCTATGTTGAAGTTGACGACGAATGAGCCCTTCCCGCGCCTGATGATAACGCGCGGCAAGAAGAATGACGGCGCCGTATATTACGGCCCGTACGCCTCGGCCAGCCTGTTGAAAGAGGCGCTCGCCCTTATGCGGAGGATATTCCCGCTGCGGACGTGCGGCAGGCTCGGCAAGGATTTATGTTTAAGTTTTCATATAAAGCAGTGTCTGGGGCCGTGCGTTGATAAGGTGAGCGGATCCGAATACAAGTCGTTAGTGGCGGAAGTGAAACTCTTCCTGGAGGGGAGGCAGGACGAACTTATAGAGCGTATATCGAAGAAAATGGCTGAAGCAGCCGCGCGGAAGGATTTCGAAAAGGCCGCGGAGCTGCGGTCTCGAATAGAGGCGCTCGCGAGCACCAGAAAGGAGAGGGTGTTGTACAGCCCAAAAGGCGAGGTCGAGGAGTTAGGCGCATTGATAGGCCTTGAGGGATCTGTAGATGTCATAGAGGCGTTCGATGTATCTAATATAATGGGGACGCTGGCCGTAGGCTCCATGGTTTCATTCTATAAAGGCAGGCCAAAAAGGGGCCTCTACAAACGTTTCAGGATAAAGACGGTCCAGTCGATAGATGATTACGGCATGATGAGGGAGGTTGTGAGGAGGAGATACAGCCGCATCATGGCGGAGGCGGGGAGACATCCGGATTTGATATTGGTGGACGGCGGCAGGGGGCACCTGGAGGCCGCTCAAGGCGAACTCGTTAAATTAAATCTGAAAATTCCGGTTATCGCTATCGCGAAGGAGCTGGAGAACATATATATCAAAGGAAGGGGGCCTCTTGTATTGCCAAGGGATTCGAAGGCGCTCCATCTGTTGCAGAGGATAAGGGATGAGGCGCATAGGTTTGCGGTTCAATATCACAAGCTTCTCGCTCGAAAGGGAATAACGCGTTCTGAGCTCGATGAGATAAGAGGAATAGGCCCGAAGAGAAAGCGGGCGCTCCTTTCAACCTTCGGCTCTGTTGAGAATATAAAGAAGGTTTCGAAAGAGGATCTGTTAAAAACGCGGGGTATGAATGAAGGCTCGGCAGAGGCGATTATCAGCTATTTTGCGAAGCAGTGAATTTATCCCTCATGACATAACACTTGCAGGATTTCGTCCCCGTGCATGCGCGCGGGACTCAACCCCTTTTGAGAGGGAGGTGTATACTGCTTGCTCGGCTATCCCCCGCGGCGAGGTAAGATCTTATAAATGGATCGCCCGCAGGATCGGAAGACCCAAGGCGTATCGGGCTGTCGGCAACGCCCTCAACAAGAACCGATACCCGGGGATAATTCCATGCCACAGGGTGATCAGGGCCGACGGTTCCATCGGCGGTTTTGCCCGCGGCAGCAGCGCAAAGCGCCGGTTGCTTGAAAAAGAGGGAATTGTTGATATAATGTGAGGAAAGGGGAATCTCGATGTTAGCGGAATTTAAAGATGAGTTAAAGGCGATAGACAGGAAGCTCGATGAGCTCAGGGGGCGTCTTTGATGTTGCTGCCAGGCTCAAGAGGGCCGCTGAATTAGAAACTGAAATCGCGGGGCCTGATTTCTGGGGCAATCAGGACAGGGCCAACGACATAATAAAAGAGCTGAAAACGCTAAAATCCTTATTGGACCCGTTCCTGAAAGTTGAGAAAGGTCTTAGGGAATTGGTTGAGCTGATTGACATAGTGGAGGAAGACGATATCAAGTCCGTTGAGCATCTTAGGCTTGAGATGGCTAAATGGAAGAAGACGCTCAACGGACTTGAGTTTAAGAGCATGATGAGCGGCAGGATGGATAGAAACAACGCCATCGTGAGCATAAACGCCGGGGCCGGCGGGACAGAGTCATGCGATTGGGCCGGCATGCTGTATAGGATGTATACCAAATGGGCGGAGCCGAGAGGATATGGCCTCGAGCGGCTGGACTTTCTGCAGGGTGAAGAGGCCGGCGTAAAGAACGTCATGTTTATGGTAAAGGGAGATTTTGCTTACGGTTATCTTAGGAGCGAATCGGGCGTCCACCGCCTCGTGAGAATATCGCCATTCGACTCGAACAAAAGACGCCACACGTCTTTCGCCTCGGTTGATGTCATCCCGGAGGTTACCGACGAAATAAAGATAGATGTAAAAGGAGATGACCTAAAAATAGATACATTCAGGTCCGGAGGCAAGGGGGGACAGCACGTCAATAAGACAGAATCTGCCATCAGGATTACGCATATCCCTTCCGGCATAGTCGTTCAGTGCCAGAATGAGAGATCGCAGTTTAAAAACAAGACTGCGGCGATGAAGATATTGAAGGCAAAGCTTTATGAGGTGGAGGAGTCCAAGAAGATATCCGCGAGCCAGACCGCCTACGACTCCAAAAAGGAGATCGCCTGGGGCAGCCAGATAAGGTCTTATGTCCTCCATCCGTATTCACTGGTCAAAGACCACAGGACAGATTATGAAACGTCGAATGTGCAAGGAGTGCTCAACGGCGAACTGGACGAGTTTATGCAGAAATACCTAAAAACTCATAACCCATAACCCATAACTCACAACTCATCACTCATAACTAAAAACATGTTAAATTGGATTCTGAAAAGAATCGTTGGGACGCAGAATGAGCGGGCAGTAAGGCTCCTCAAGCCTACGGTGGATCTTATAAATTCATTTGAGCCAAAGGTCTCCGGGCTATCCGACGCCGCGTTAAGGGCGAAGACGGATGAGTTCAGAGAGCGGATAATGAAGAATTATAAAGATTATAAGGATAGGCTTGACGAACTGGATAATATCTTCAAAGAGTCGACATCGCCGGATGAGAAGGAAAAGGTAAAGAGGCGATTCAGGGACGCGAAGAACGAGATATTTAAAGATGTCCTGCCGGAGGCGTTCGCCGTTGTAAGAGAGGCTGCCAAGAGGACGATACATATGAGGCATTTCGATGTCCAGCTCATGGGCGGCATCATACTGCATCAGGGCAAGATCGCCGAGATGGCGACCGGGGAAGGCAAGACCCTCGTTGCCACACTGCCGGTATATCTCAATGCCCTTACCGGCGAAGGCGTTCACGTCGTCACGGTAAATGACTACCTGGCCAACAGGGACAGGCATTGGATGGGGCCTATATACGAATTTTTGGGGCTTACGGTAGGCGTCATACAACACGATATGGATCAGGCCTCGCGCCAGGCGGCTTATAATTCAGACGTGACATACGGGACGAACAACGAGTTCGGCTTCGACTACTTAAGAGACAACATGGTGGTAAGAAAAGAAGACATGGTGATGCGGCCGTCCTCAATGAATTACGCGATAGTCGACGAGGTCGACAGCATCCTTGTGGATGAAGCCAGGACCCCGCTCATCATATCAGGGCCGGCCGAAGAGTCTACCGACAAATATTACATAATAAATAAGGTGATCCCCCGGCTCAAAGGGAAGAAGATTACCGACGCCGAAGAGATAGCGGCGAAACACAAGGGAGTGGACATAGAGAAGGGGATAGATTATGTCGTAAATGAGAAGAACCACACCGTAAATCTTACAGAGGAAGGCGTGGTGAGGTGTCAGGAGACCCTCGGCGTCAAGAACCTGTATGACGACGTTCAGGCTGAATGGGAGCATCATATAAGACAGGCGATACGGGCGCATGAGCTCTATAAAAAAGACGTCGACTATGTCATAAAAGACGGCGAGGTCGTCATAGTGGACGAATTCACAGGCCGTCTCATGCCGGGCAGACGCTGGTCAGACGGCCTCCATCAGGCAGTGGAGGCGAAAGAGGGTGTCCGCATCGAGAGGGAGAACCAGACACTCGCCACCATCACCTTCCAGAATCTATTCAGGATGTACAGAAAGCTCGCCGGCATGACCGGCACCGCGGAGACGGAAGCCGCGGAGTTTCAAAAAATCTACTCTCTTGATGTCGTCGTCATCCCGACAAATCGGTCCCTGATCAGGACCAACTACCCGGACGTCATATATAAGACCGAGCGCGAAAAGTTCAACGCCGTATGCAAAGAGATATTTGAATTAAACAAGAAAGGCCGTCCTGTGCTGGTCGGGACGATATCCATAGAAAAATCCGAGAGGCTCTCCAGCCTGCTCAACAGGACTAACATACTCCATCATGTCCTGAACGCGAAGTATCATGAGAAAGAGGCGGAGATAATCGCGAAGGCGGGCCAGCCGTACGCCGTCACCATCGCGACAAACATGGCAGGCCGCGGGACTGATATCGTATTGGGTGAGGGCGTGGCGAAGAACGGCGGGCTCCATATAATAGGGACGGAGCGCCATGAGTCGAGGCGCATCGATAACCAGCTGCGTGGAAGATCGGGAAGACAGGGCGATCCGGGTTCGAGCAGGTTCTATCTTTCGCTGGAAGACGACCTCATGAGAATATTCGGCTCCGAGAGAATAAAGGTGATTATGGAGAAGCTCGGGATGGAGGAGGGCCAGGACATACAGCACCCGTTCATAACCAGGGCGATCGGGACAGCGCAGAAGAGGGTTGAACAGCACAACTTCGAGATAAGGAAGCACCTCCTTGAATACGACAACGTCATGAACAGGCAGAGGGAGGTCATTTACGACGAGCGCAGGCGCGTCCTCTTCGGCGAGGACCTGAAAAATTATGTGTTCGAAATTATGGAAGAGGTGGCGGATGTCAACCTCGACACATATCTGAATGAGAAGGTCTCATTCGATAAGTGGGATTTCGATGGGCTTAGGCGGTACATCGAATCGCACTTCCTTATCAAGGCCTCCGGCCTAAAGCCGGAGGAGATGAACAGGAACGAAATCAGGGACTCTCTTCTCGAAGGGCTCAGGGCGGCATACGAATCGAAGGAACAGGCGATGGCGCAAGAGATGATGAGGCATCTGGAGAGGATGATATTGCTGCAGGTGGTGGATACGCGGTGGAAAGACCATCTCTATGCCATGGACAATTTGAGAGAGGGGATAGGCCTTAGGGCATACGGCCAGCGCGACCCGCTCGTCGAATACCAGCATGAGGCATATGACATGTTCACCGAGATGGTCTATAGCATCAAGGAGGAGACGCTTGAATTTCTGTTCAAGGTGAGGGCAATAAGCGAGAAGGAGACCGGCGTCTTCGACTTCTCGCGGCAGGAACTGCGCCACGAAGAGAGCGTCCAATTTCAACATGTCCCACAGCAGGAAGAGCAGGGGGTGGATGAGACGGCAGGATCCGATGGTCAACTCTCCGGACAAAGACCAGAACCTTATAAGAGAGAATCTCCCAAAGTAGGCAGAAACGATCCCTGTCCGTGCGGCAGCGGGAAGAAATACAAGAAATGTTGCGGGAGGTAAAACGCATAAGTAACCAGAAACCAGTAACCAGTAACCAGAAAAACCTCTCGAGGGCCCCTCTCCTTGCCTTAACCTCTAGTTTATTACTAATCCTTTCGTTTCCGCCTTTCGATATAGAAATTCTCGCCTGGCTTACTTTAGTCCCGCTGTTATTCGCCATCGAGGGTAAAAGACCAATAGAGGCCTTTCTAATAGCCTATCTGTCTGGCGTGATATTTTTTCTCGGTACAATCTGGTGGCTTATTCATGTGACACTGCCGGGGATGATAATAGTTGTATTATATGAAGCGTTATTCTTTGGTCTTTTTGGGTTGCTATCAACTATAAACTATAAACTATCAACTATCAACTCGATTTTATTCCTCCCATCTACATGGGTAGCTCTTGAATGGCTGCGTTCCATCGGCCCATTCGGCTTTGGCTGGAACCTTTTAGGGTACTCACAATATCTTACGCTTCCCATTATCCAGATCGCCGATATAACAGGTGTATGGGGCGTCTCATTTTTGATACTATTCGTCAATGTGTGCATATACAAGGTTATAAAGGCCTTAGGACGAGGGGCGCGCCTGCCGGAGAAGCGAATATATATACCTGTTGCGGCCATGACGCTCCTGTCTTTCATCGTTCTTCACTATGGGCATCTCCGCCTCAATAATATATTCACCGGCCAAAGGCTTAGGGCGGCCGTAGTCCAGGGAAATATTCCGCAAAAAGAAAAATGGGATCTGCAATTCAAGGAAAGCATCCTCGATAAATATGAGGCCCTGACCAAGGAGGCCGCGCTTGAAAAGCCGGATATAATTATATGGCCTGAGACGGCTGTGCCTGGTTTTCTGGATGAGGCGGAGTTGAAGGGAAGGGTCTCGGCCTTGGCCGGGGCTGTCGGGACGCCTCTTTTAATCGGAGCGCCTAGGGAAGAAGGCGGTCTATATTATAACAGCGCCTTTCTATTCTCCAAGGACGGCCGGATCTCATCGCATTATGACAAACTCCACCTTGTGCCGTTCGGAGAATATGTCCCATTCAGGGCAATCTTCGCGTTCGCGGAAAAGTTCGCGCCCAGACCTATCGGCGATTTTACAAAAGGCAAAAGGCCTACGGTGTTTACCTTTGACTTAAGGCGTTCTTCGGAAGAAGGCGGCGTTATTAAAAAGGTGCATAAAAAGGTAAACTTCTCGGTGCTGATATGCTTTGAGGATATATTTCCTGATCTGGTCAGGGGTTTTATGAAGGAGGGCGCGGGTCTTTTGGTAAATATAACGAATGACGCCTGGTTCCTGAAGACCGCCGCTCCATACCAGCACGCGCAGGCGTCCGTATTTCGGGCGGTTGAGGCGCGGACCAATGTCATCCGCGCCGCGAATACGGGGCTATCGTGCTTCATCGATCAAAAAGGGCGCATAACGGCGAAGGCGGAGTCCGGAGGCCGCGATACATTTATAGAAGGTTTCAAGATACAGGAGGTCGTATTGTCGAGAGCGAAGACATTTTATGTGAAGTTCGGCGATATATTCGCGTACATAGCGATCGCCCTGACCTTAATCGTGCCGTGGATGCGGAAGAGGCGGCCCTGATGTGCCACAAAGTAGGACGTCTGCAAAACAATCCGCAAAACAATAAAATTGACCTACATATACCAAGGTAGCATCATATCTTCATAAACCACGAAGGAGTGGTAATGGGTATTAAAAGGTGAATATATAACAATGCTTAGCAACCTCAAAAGGGTTGCTTCCTGCTCTATTAGAGAAACTTATGTTGCTTGCTACTCTTATCGTTAATATTCTGGTTTTATATGTTACGGTCATTGGTTTGTTAGTTGGTTTTTGTGTTTCTGGCCGCTCTAAAATAGAAGAAAATTGTAAAATTATAAAGGGGGATTATTGTAAGAATCTTCGTAACAGATCAGTGTTTGAAGAAACTCCTGTCGTCATTGCGAGGAGCCTTTGCATTTACCGCCGGGCGACGAAGCAATCTTGTTTTTAGATTGCTTCGCCACTTCGTGGCTCGCAATGACGGGTCTCGTCGATCTTCTTATAACACTGGACTGTTACGAAAACATTAACAAATTTAATAATCTTATTGTCCATTATGGTTTTCTTTCTTTTTAGAGTCTACGATAAGAAGCGAGCAAGTGGAGAAAAGAGGGCAAGTTTAGCTTTCAAGGTAATAATGACTGGAATTGTCTTGCTATTTCCCATTGCCTTTGTGTTTATCGGGGCTAATATGCTATTTGCGTACATAAGGCCATTTAACGGTCTTATTGTCTCGCTTGCGTTATTTTTCATTATAATTGGTGCGTGGTTATCATACTTAACTATAAAGAAATCAAAAGACTTTGATAAAAACTTTCGTTAGCTGTTTCGGAGTAGGAGGGGATGTTTAAGAGGTGCCTACTATTCGGGCAACTATAGCAGCCTATCAATTTCAATATTTTCTTATGAGGAAAAGGATATTTTTAATCTCTTGTGCAATGCCCTCGCGATTTTCTTCAAAGTGCCTACGTTATATCTATCATATTCTCCGCTTTCATAGCGCGCGATAGCTGTTCTTGAGGTGTGTACTTTCTTAGCAAGCGCCAATTGGCTCATTTTTGCCCTGTGTCTTAATTCAGCTATTTGTTCCCCGACGCTCATATTGGCCGAAACTTCATCATAGACAGCCTTAAACTTCGGACTTTCCATCTTTTTATCAAATATCGATTTTTTCATTGTATGGCGCCTCCTTACTCACTTCTTAAAATATTCATCACGAATTCGTATAGCCTTCATAAGCTCGCCGCGGTCAAGTTTTTGTTTTTTCTTTGTATGGGCCGATGTAATTATTATCTTTTTGCCTGTAAAGAAAAAGCAGAAGAACCGCTCCTTTTTAAGTTTAAAGCAATATATCTTATTCTCTCTATCCTCGATGCGAAATTTTGTCGTGTCATAGATACGCCCTTCATCGGCCATCCTCTTAACGAGAAATAATAAACTTGCCTGAGTTACTTCCTCACAACCTTCAAAATAATCATTTACGATAGACGATCCTTTTGCCTTCGCATGAAAGTATACGGAATAACGCTCTCCGCAATATACCGGGAAGTCCTCATAATAATTTGCTATATGAGCGTTTTCTATGCTCATACCAAATGTATCATATTTGAGACATCAAGTCAATAGGAAAAACAAAACTTTTTTATTCCTAACCTATCCCCATAGATTCCTGTCCAGGCTCCTGTATGAAATCGCCTCTGAGATATGATGCGCCTCGATGATCTCTTTTTCGTCCAGGTCCGCTATGGTGCGCGAGACCTTAAGAATTCCGACATTGGTTCGCCATATATACCCGTAATCAAGATTAGGTTTGATGAGTTATCCACCACAGTAGGGCAGGTTTAAACCTACCCCCATCCATTCTCCTTATTTTCTCCTTATTTTCATTGACCCCTGTTTTATGTCGTTCTATAATATATCCATAAGCCACAAAGGAGATGGGTATTAACTATATATAACAATGCTTAGCAATCCTAAAAGGATTGCTTTTTTGACTCTAGGAGGGATAATGGAGAAGAAAAGAAGGTCTATTGGCGTAGGCATGATTGGCGTTATTGAAATTATATGGGGTATTATAATAATCATATTATCAGCTTTGCTGGTTAGAGATGCTCTAACTTCAGTTGGCAGTTCAAAAGCTCCGTTGGGTATAGTAATTGGCCCACCTTATGGGCTAATTGGGCTGTTCTTTTTAGTAATAGGGGTCTTCACTCTACGGTTAAAGCCGTTAGGTAGAATATTAAATTTGATTTTATTCAACTTGGCAATAATTGGAGCAATAATATGGCGTGAATTAGTATTTTTCACTTTTCCATTTATAGTAGCTCCAATACAGGCTACATTAATTATCTTGTTTAAGCTGCCATATTTTGTGACAATATATGCAGAGGTTATAATATTTCTGTTGTTAATTGTTTATCTTATCCGCCCCAAAGTAAAAGAGCAGTTTAAGGGTAGGGTAACACATTATGAACGCTTATAATTTCAAACAGGCAAGAAAGTAGTAGTAGCCGACGTTTAAACGTCGGCTACTATGTGGATAACTTATAACATTGGTTTATCAATTTCAATGATTTGGTTGGGTTGGTAAGCGGTTTGGAAGTAGTGGTTATAGCTTGAAAAAGGATATTCTTCAGGCGTTGTAACTAATCCTGCTTTCAGCGGATTGTTATGCATATATTCCAGCACCCTTAGAAGGTGCAGTTCATCCCTAATCCATTCGTCATAGAATCCTTTCTGCCAAATTTTGCCTGTTTTGCCGTTAGCCTTATTGAGCTTTCTTGTAAAAGAGCCTTTAATCATCTTCATGATATATGAAAAGTTATATATACCAACTGGGTGAACTACAAGATGTAAGTGATTTGGCATAATACAGAATCCATAAAGGCGGTAATCAAGAACCAGCTTGAAATATTCAAGGGTAACGAGGAGTATCTTGCAGTTTCTGGGGTCGCTGAATACAGGTAGATTATTTTCTGTATTCGTAGTCAGGAAGTAAGCGGCATTCGTTTCGTAGTATCGTTTTATGGTTCCCATGCATCTCCATAGTGTAACGGAGGTTTAAACCTCTGTTACATAGGTTAAAGGTTATCCACAGCGTAGGGGACGTTTAAACGTCCCCTACGATACTTTTATCCCCATAGATTCCTGTCCAAACTCCTATACGAAATCGCCTCTGAGATGTGATGGGCTTCGATGATATCTTTTTCGTCCAGGTCCGCTATTGTCCGCGCCACCCGCAGGATCTTGTCATAAGCCCTGGCCGAAATGCCGAGTTCCAGTATGGCCAGTTTTAATATCTCCTGGCTTTCGTTGTCCAAGACGCAGTATTTCTCCATCTCCTTCGATTCGAGGTGGGCGTTGAAGCGCGCGCCGTCATTTTTATAGCGCGCCTTCTGGATTGACAGCGCTTTATCCACGCGCGCTCCTATATTCTCCGACTGTTCCCCGCGGCGCCTGTCAGTCAGGTTTTCGACATTCAATCTTGGCACTTCCAGATGTATATCTATCCTGTCCAGCAGGGGGCCGGATATCTTAGCGAGGTAATTCTGTATCTGATATGGTGTGCAGTGACACTGCCTTTTAGAATCCGTGAAGTAGCCGCACGGACAGGGGTTCATCGCGGCTATGAGCATAAACTTGGAAGGATAGGTGAGCTTGTTCGCGACCCTCGATATCGTGATCGAGCCGTCTTCCAGCGGCTGACGCAGGACCTCCAGGACATTTCTGTTAAACTCGGGAAGCTCGTCCAGAAATAAAACGCCGTTATGGGCCAGGCTTATCTCTCCCGGCGCCGGATTTGACCCTCCGCCTACAAGCGCGGCGTCTGATATCGTATGGTGAGGCGACCTAAAAGGCCTTGTCCTAACGAGTCCTTTGTTCGAAAGAAGCAGTCCGGCGACGCTGTGGACTTTCGATGTCTCAAGGGCCTCCTCCAGAGTCATCGCCGAAAGGATGGTAGGCAGTCTTTTGGCCAACATGCTCTTGCCGGACCCGGGCGGACCCAGCAAAAGGATGTTGTGGCTGCCGCTCGCGGCTACCTCAAGGCCCCGCTTGACGTGTTCCTGTCCCTTGACATCCGAGAAATCTGTCCTGTATTTTATCTTTTTGCTGAACATGGTTTCAATGTCCGCCTCATGCGGTTTCAGCTCTATCCTGTTATTCAAAAAGTCCAACACCTCTTTCAGCGAGACGGCGGCGCAGGCCGATATATTTTTTACCACCGCGGCCTCCTGCGCGTTATTTTTTGGGACTACCAGGACGGCCTTGGCGGCCCTCTCTAAAGAAGCGGCGATCGGCAGAATCCCGCTTATGGGTTTAAGCCGGCCGTCCAGCGAGAGCTCCCCGCAGAATACGTATTCCGAAAATTTGGAATGGTCGATCAGGCCCATGGCCGCCAGTATAGATAACGCTATTGGCAGGTCAAAACAGGCCCCCTCCTTTCTTATGCCGGCCGGCGCGAGATTTATTGTTATTCTCTTCATCGGGAACACAAACCCGGAATTTTTGATCGCGGACTTTATCCTGTCCCTCGACTCCTTTATGGCGGTATCCGGCAGCCCGACGATGTGGAATGCGGGCAGGCCCTCCGATATGTCAGTCTCAACCTCAACCGTGTAGGCGTCTACGCCCACCACACAGCTTGAAAATATCTTGGCGGTAGTCATGTTAAATATCCTCCTCGCATACAGCGTTTTTTATAATCTCTATATCCTCTACTTTTTGGCAGTCGCTCATCCTGACCGAGACCACGTCTATCCTCCATGCGCGGCCGTATAAATTATTCTTTGACAGATAGAAGAGCGCGTTTTGGACTATTCTTCGCTTCTTTCTTCGTGTCACTGAAAGGTAAGGTGGGCCAATAGAGAAGGAAGCCCTGGTCTTTATCTCGACGAATACTATCGCCTCCGCGTCTTTCGCTATCGCGTCTATCTCTCCGAATGGGGTTCTGTAATTTCTATCCAGGATCTTATAACCCTTCGCCGTCAAGAGATCGATGCCGGCATCTTCGCCGGTCCTTCCCAGGGCTGCCCTCTCTTTGGCCCACATAACCTTATCCTGCGTACGCCTCCAAGACAACCCTGTCGAGCTCTTCGCGAGCCTCTCTGGTAAGCGGCATAAATGTGTTGTACCACTTGCCGTCTTTTCCAGTTTCGCTCGGCATGCCTACGAAGAGGCCCTCTTTGCCTTCAACAACTTTCAGCCCTTTGACCACAAATGAATCGAACAGGGCTATGTCGCAGAAGGCCTTTGGATTGCCTTGGCCATCCATCTTGTGAAGTCTGGAAACCGCTATCTTCGGTTTTTCCATGCCCATCACCTCCCTCTACATATAAAGACGAAAAAAAAGGCGAAATTATTGCAAATATTTTTAAAACGCGAACTAAGACACCCTGCAGTCTGCATTTACACTGATGGGTGTAGAGTGTCCCGATGCTTGTGCGGATTGATGCTGCGCTAAATCCTGGGCTTGAAGTTTTGGAGGATCCGCGACGTCTCTTTTTCGCCGCCTTTTTGCCACGCCTCGTATATCATGACGAGCATGCGTGTATTTTTAGCGTCGATTATCCACTTGGCGCCGCATATTATAGCAGCTACTAGTAGTTGGAGGAAATAAGGGGGAAACATAAAGGAGAGGGCGAAACAGATGATCATGCCGAAGAAATACCAGTTTATCTTTTTCATAACATTTTCCTTTCGGTTCTTCTTGAATTCCGCGACAGATTCCCAGGCCGAGACTATTGTTGTAAGGCACCCCTGACATGAAGCGATATGGGCTTCTACAGAATCTCGGGCCTTACCTTTAAGCGTCCCATCCAGATAGGAGCTCAATGCGGTCTCATCCGGGCAATTCATCAAATTTGGCTTTACAGCGTCCATACAGCCCTCCTATATATAAAGACGAAAAATCGGGCTAAATTATTGCAAATATTTTTTTAATCTTCTCCTCAACTCATCCCTGGCGCGTTTTGCCGCGCTCGACACAGTCCCGATGGGCCTATGTGTAATCCGGGCAATCTGGTCATAAGTCATCTCGTGGAATATGTTAAGCTTCGCGATTATCCGCTCACTGTGCGGAAGGTCTTCTAAAAACAAGTTTAATGATTTTGAAATTTCTTTTCGATGAGCTTCGTCCAATGGGGTGGGCTTGCCGGAAGGAAGAGACTCCGCAAGCTCATTGAGTAAACTTTCACCGGGACTTTCATGCATTGAGAGGGTGTCATATCTTTCCTTTGTTGACCTGCTCCTCATATAGTCCAGCGCCATATTGCCGGATGAGACGGCGATCCAATACGATATTTCGCGCCTATTCTTTATTGTGTTGAGTTTGCCGTCTTTCCAGATAGAGATGAGGAGGTTTTGCCGAACGTCGTCCACATCAGATCTGGAATAAGGGAAAGAGTATTTTTTGAATATATTCGCAATTGAGAGGCCGATAAGGTTTGAATATCTCCTGACCAGTTCAGCCCACGCCAACGGGTCTTTTTTGATGCAGCGTTCAATGAGCGGGTTATCGTCCTGCGTCATAGCCTAAAATTAACATAATGGGTATGTGCTGTCAAGGACAATTGCAGCAACTTGCAATAAGCATCGGGACACCCTGCTGTCAATAGGGACAACAACAGGGTGTCCCGATCAGAGACACTGTCCAAGGGGGGCAGGAGACACTGTCCCGATTGGGTTGGAAAGCGTCTCTAAGGTATTGACAAATGGGGGGGAGGTGGTATACTTTAGGAAAAAGAGGAGGTTGGCATGAGACAGATGGGGTTCGCGTTGATATGCGCAGGCGTCTTTATTTCCGGCGCTTTATTATTTTCAAATAATATATTATCAGCCGCTGAAGATCAGGCCGCGCAATACGAGAAGAAACTGGCGGATGCGAGGAAAGAGGCAGAGCTTTATAAAAAAGGTCTGATGGAGGGGCCTGTCGCAGCCGGCATCAAAAAGGAGGCAGCCGCGCTCGACGCCTCAGCCAAGGCCAAGGGCAGAGAGCTGGCATCCATCCTCGACTCAAAACTTGAAAAGAACCCCGCGTACCTCGAACTTGTCGCGAAGACCAAAGAGCTCGACAGAGTCAATTCAGAAATTAGAAAGATCCGAAGCGCCGCGGACAGCGACCCGGATGTCAGGGCCCTGCAGAAAGAATCAGCGGAATTAAGGGCAAGGGCAGCCGCCAAAGATCAGGAGGCGAGAAGGCTCGCCGATTCTAAATACAACGCGGATCCAAAGTTGAAAGACCTGTTGACAAAAAAGTCACTCGTGGCCAACGCGGGGAAGGAAGCGGCGGATTTCAAAAAGGCCGCGATGAATGATCCTCAAATAAAGAAGCTGCAGGCAGAATCCTCGGATTTGAAGAAACAGCTGACAGCGAAGAATAGCCGGCTAAGGGCCGCCACCGACAACTTGCTGAAGACCGATGTCCGACTCAAGGCCCTTGAGTCCAGGGTAACAGAGTTAAATAAACAGGCAGCCGAATCGCGAAAGGGCCAGAGTGGTCCTGCCAAAATTGTTGGCCAACAAATCAAGCCTCCAGCCAAACAACCTCCGCAAGAGGAGAGCCTGATGGATAGGCTAAAGAGAAAGCTCGGCAAGAAGTAGCTCTCGCAGCATTTAGTTGACAACCCTGCCTCCCTCATAATATAATAAACTAAATTTAGATAAGATTATATCCATATGGAAGAAACCGTGAACGTCTTAATGCAGGAACGGCTATCGAAGTTAGGGGCTATAAAAAAGGCCGGCATAGATCCTTACGGCGGGAAGTTCGATGTCTCCGGTTCTATAAAGGCTGTAAGGGATGACTTTGCCGAAGGTAAGGTCGTTCAGATTGCCGGCCGCATCATGGCGATGCGCGAGCATGGGAAGAGCGCCTTTTTCGATCTGAAAGACTCATCCGGCAGGCTCCAGGTATACGTCAAAGAGGATATCCTGGGCAAGAATGAGTACGACTTTTTAAAGAATCTTGATATAGGCGATATAATCGGCGTAAAAGGCGAGCTCTTCAAGACCAGGACAGGCTCACCGACCGCGAAGGTCACGCGGCTCGAGCTCCTATCCAAATCCTTAAGGCCGCTTCCGGAGAAGTGGCACGGCCTGAAGGATGTTGAGACCAGATACAGGCAGAGATACGTAGACTTAATAGTAAACGACGATGTCCGCAATGTCTTTATTGCGCGCTCGCGGATAATCTCTGAGATACGGGCCTTCTTAGATAACCTGGGTTATCTGGAAGTTGAGACGCCTATGATGCAGGCGATGCCGGGAGGGGCGACAGGCAGGCCGTTTAAGACTCATCATGAGGCGCTCGATGCCGATCTGTACTTGAGGATAGCCCCGGAATTATATTTAAAAAAGCTCCTTGTAGGCGGTTTCGAGAAGGTCTATGAGATCAATAGAAATTTCAGGAATGAAGGCATCTCCATCAGGCACAACCCTGAATTCACGATGCTCGAGGTCTACACAGCCTATTCTGACTGTGAAGGGACCATGACGCTCGCGGAAAAACTTATTACAACTGTCGCGGAAAAAGTTACGGGGAAGAAGGTCCTGGAATATCAGGGTAAAACGATTGATCTGGCCAAATGGGAACGCGTGTCATTCGCCGAACTCATGAAAGAGAATTTCGACATAAACGCGGGGGATGATATCAAGGAATGGGTCAGAAAACTCAAAGCAAAGGGCGTTAAGATAGAAGGGACTGATATCGGCAGGACCCAGATAATAAATATAGTAGGCGATCTTGTTGAGCCGAAGGCGCATTCGCATCCGGTATTCGTCGTTGATATATTCAGGGAGCTGTGCCCATTGGCAAAGACGAAGAAGGACAATCCCGAACTTACAGACAGGTTCGAGCTGTATATGGGCGGAATGGAGATCGCGAACGCCTATTCAGAGTTGAACGATCCTTTAGAACAGAAGGCGCGCTTCAAGGAACATGGCGGGGGAGTTGACGAGGATTTCGTGCGGGCGCTGGAATACGGGATGCCGCCCGCAGGCGGACTTGGCATCGGCATAGATAGATTAGTGATGATATTGACGAACTCCGCGTCGATAAGGGACGTGATACTCTTTCCGCAGTTAAAGCCTGAAAGTTAGATGAACTGGGAACTATTCATTAGTCTTAAGTATCTGGCGGCAAAGAGGCGGGAGAGGTTTATCTCCCTCATAAGCCTCATATCTGTCGTGGGAATAGCTGTTGGGGTGGCCGCGCTTATCGTTGTCATCTCTGTTATGAGCGGATTCGACAGCGAACTCAAGGACAAGATTATAAGCATAAATTCACACCTTGTCATAGAATCCGATTATGGGATGTCCCAGGCCAGGGAATTGATCAAGACGGTCCGCGGTGTAAAACATGTTGTCGGGGCCGCGAACTTCGTCCACGGCCAGGTTATGATACGCCGCGGCGACGAAGCCACGGGCGTCATCCTGAAAGGGATAGAGCCCGGCAATGAAGTCAAGGTGACGAAGATAGGCTCTTACATCACAAAAGGCTCTATTGATCTCAAGGCCGATGGCATTGTCATCGGAAGCGAGTTAGCCGGAAAATTGGGCGTTCATATAGGCGATAAGATCACGGTAATATCCCCGGTAGAGGAAAAAGGCCAGGAGCTCGCGGTCACAGGCGTATTCACATCGGGGATGTATGAATATGACGCGAATCTGGCTTACGTGACACTGCAAAAGGCACAGGAGCTGTTCGGCGCGAAAGGCCTATTGAGCGGCGTAACGGTCCGTGTGGATGACGCGTTTAACGCGGCCGCGGTAAAAGAGATGTTAAGAAAGACCCTCGGGTTTGATTGCGCCATACGGACATGGATGGATTCAAATAAGACGTTCCTGAACGCGTTGAAATTGGAAAAGACCGTGATGTTCCTAATACTTATGTTGATCGTCATGGTCGCGTGCTTCAATATCGCCTCGACATTGATAATGACTGTGTTGGAGAAGACCAAGGATATCGGGATATTGAAGGCGATAGGCGCTGCAAATTCGAGCGTGGCGCGCATATTCGCGATACAAGGAGGCATTATAGGGCTTGCTGGGACTATGTTAGGGGCAAAGCTGGGGATAATGCTGTGCTGGTTATTGAAGACATTTAAATTCATAACACTGCCGAAGGACATATATTATATCGATAGACTCCCTGTGAAGATGGAGTGGCGCGAGATATCGATTATAATTGCCGCGAGCATCGCGATAAGTTTTATAGCGACGCTATATCCTTCTCTGCAGGCCAGCAGGCTGGACCCTGTTGAGGCCCTGCGGTATGAATGAGGCATTAGAGGGGATCGATCTTTCAAAATTATATAAAAACGGCGCGAGAGAAATTCGGGCTGTAGACGGAGTGAATTTAAGACTCGCCGGGGGTGAGTTTCTTGTAGTTACAGGTCCTTCCGGAGCGGGGAAGTCGACGCTGCTGCATCTTCTGGGCGGACTGGACAGGCCTACGAGCGGCAACGTCATACTTAACGGGTCGGATCTGTACGCGATTTCAGAGGCAAAGAGGGCGCACATAAGAAACACGAAGATAGGATTCGTATTTCAGTTCTATCACCTTCTGCCGGAATTCACAGCGATTGAGAACGTGATACTTCCGGCGCTTATTAGACGAAGTACGAAGGACGAAGTACGAAGGGCGAAACATCGAGCGCAATCTCTTTTGGAGACGGTCGGATTGCGGGAGAGGATAGATCATAAGCCGTCAGAATTATCCGGCGGCGAATCACAGCGCGTAGCCATTGCCAGGGCGCTCATAAATGAGCCGGAGGTTCTGCTCTGCGACGAGCCTACCGGCAATCTTGATTCTAATACAGGCAGCGATATTATAAGGCTTTTGTCGGAGATAAACCGTCAGAAAGGGCTATCGCTGGTCATAGCCACTCACGATGAATCGCTTAAAGAAAAGGCGAATTCTGTATTGTGCATAAAAGACGGCAAAAAGACATAGGACGTCCCCCAAAGGGACACCCCAGCTATGTTCGGGGGGACACTGTCCAGCTTGAGGTGGGGACACTTTCCAGATTGGGTTGGTAAACGTCTCTAAAATGAAAGTATATTTAAACGGCAAGTTGGTTGAGGCGAAGAAGGCGGCTGTGTCGGTATTCGACCACGGCCTGTTGTATGGCGATGGCGTCTTCGAAGGCATAAGATGCTACAACCGCCTCATATTCAGGCTGAAAGAGCACATAGACAGGCTCTTCAATTCAGCGGACGCGATCAAACTCGAGATGCCCATGTCCAAGACGGAGCTGATCGAGGCGATCGTCTGGACATTGAAGGCGAACAGGCTGAATGACGCCTACATAAGGCTTGTTGTCACGAGGGGGATAGGAGATCTTGGGCTGGATCCGCGGAAGTGCAAGTCCCCGACAGTGTTCATCATCACAGACAAGATAGCGCTCTATCCCGGGGAATTCTATAGAGAAGGCTTAGAGATAGTGACTGCCGAGACCAGGCGCAATCTGCCGCAGGCATTGAACCCTAAGATAAAGTCTCTGAACTATCTCAATAACATACTCGCGAAGATAGAGGCGATCAAATACGGCGTTGAAGAAGCGATAATGCTGACGTATAATGATTATGTCGCCGAGTGCACAGGCGACAACATATTCATAGTCAACGGCGGAGAACTGATGACGCCGCCGGTGGACGTAGGCGCGCTTGAAGGGATCACGCGCGACGCTGTTATAAGTCTTGCGAATAAGATCGGCATACCGTTCCGCGAGAAGATGCTGAGGATGGAGGACCTCTATGAAGCGGGCGAGGTCTTCCTGACCGGCACGGCAGCCGAAATAATCCCCGTGACGAAGATAAACAAGCGCCGGATCAGCGGCGGCAGGCCCGGCGAGGTAGCGCTTAAGTTGATGAGGGAGTTTAAGAAGCTGACGAAAGTAGATGGAGTGAGATATTAAAGTTAAATAGAGAAACCAGAAACCAGAGTACAGAAACCAGATTCTGGTTACTGGTTTCTGGTTACTGGTTACTGGTTTCTGGTTACTGGTTTCTGGTTACTTATGCTATTACAAGGAGCTATATGTTATGCAACATCTGCGGCAAGACTGAAGCAACAGTCCACCTGACAGAGATCATAAACGACCAGGTGACGAAGCTGCATCTCTGCGAGGCGTGCGCCCGTGAGAAGGGCGCCGAGATGGAGGAGCATTTCGGGCTGAACGACCTCCTGGCAGGCCTGGTGGACATGGGCACAAACCTTGAGACGGAGGCCACAGAATCGATAAAGTGCCCCAACTGCGGTCTCACCTATCAGAACTTCAGAAAGATAGGCCGGCTCGGTTGCAGCGAATGTTACGAAGCCTTCAAAAAGCAAATAGGGCCGATATTGAAGAGGATACACGGCCAGGACAGGCATACCGGGAAGGTCCCGCTTAAAAGCGGCAAGACGCGCGACGACGCTAATGTCCTGCAGGACCTTAGGCAGAGGATGGAGAAGGCGATACAGTTTGAGGAGTTCGAAGAGGCCGCCAGATTGAGGGACGAGATAAAAAAGCTGGAAGCGAAGATGAAGGGGCTTAAATGAATCTGGATGACCTATTGAAACAGGATTCAGAGTGGCTTAAGGGCACAGGCCCATACTCCAATATTGTCATATCTTCAAGGGTGAGGCTCGCCCGGAATCTGGACAAGATGCCGTTTTCGCATTGGGCCCAGCGCAAGAAACAGGAAGAGATAATGAACATGATAATCGACGCGGCCAACGCGACGAATTATCTCAAAGGATCGATGGTCTACAGGATCCGGGACTTGAGCGAAACCGACAGGATGTTTCTCGTAGAGCGGCACCTGATGAGCCCGGAGCACGCAAAAGACGGAGAATTCAAGGCGCTCATCATGGACCCGAAAGAGGTCGTCAGCATCATGGTGAATGAGGAAGACCACATGAGGATTCAGGCCATGCAGTCAGGATTCAACCTGATGGAGGCCTGGAGGATAGCCGACGAGGTAGACACGGAATTGAGCAAGCAGCTGCCTTACGCGTATTCCCCAAAGTACGGCTATCTTACAGCCTGCCCGACAAATACAGGGACAGGTTTGAGGGGCTCTATCATGGTCCATCTGCCGGCGCTGGTCTTCAGCACGCAGATAGAACGGGTATTGAACGCGACAGCCAAACTCGGATTGAATATACGCGGGCTATATGGCGAAGGAACAGAGGCGAGCGGTAATCTCTTCCAGGTCTCGAACCAGGTCTCGCTCGGCCGTTCAGAAGCGGATATAATCGACAACATAGAGAGGATCATGAGGCAGATAGTTGATAAGGAAGAAGCCGCCAGAAAGATCCTGCTGACTAAAAATCATGAGGCGATAGTCGACAGGGTATGGCGCGCGTACGGGACGCTTAAGAGCGCCCATATCATCACCTCGACCGAGACGATCGCGCTTCTCTCGGCCATAAGGCTGGGCGTAGAGTTGGGCGTGATAAAGAATCTTACCAGACAAGAGGTGAACGAACTTTTCATAATAACCCAGCCCGCGCATCTGCAGAAGTTGGAAGGAAAATTTCTGGACGCGTCAGACAGGGATTTAAAACGCGCGGACATCATTCGCAAGAAGATAGAGTAAAGAAACCAGAAACCAGAGTACAGAAACCAGAATCTGGTATCTGGTTACTGGTTTTTAGGTTACTAACACGAGCTTTACAAGGAGAAAAAATGCCGATGTTCAATAGATTCACGGAGAGGGCGCGCAAGGTAATACTGCTTGCCAAAGAGGAGGCCAAAAGGTTCAACCACGATTACATAGGGACAGAACATATTCTTCTGGGCCTTATAAGAGAAGGCGAGGGTGTTGCCGCCGCGGTCCTGGCAAGCATGGGCCTTACGTCCGAGAAGATAAGGCTTGAAGTGGAAAAACTTGTCCAGCCCGGACCCAGCACAGTCATATCAGGCGACATACCGTTTACGCCCAAAGCGAAGAAGGTCATAGAGCTGGCCATGGAAGAGGCGAGGACGCTTGGACACAACTATATCGGAACCGAACACCTCTTATTGGGCCTCATCAGGGAAGGGGAAGGCGTCGCTTCCCAGGTGCTGTTGAATATGGGCCTGGAATTAGATAAGGTGAGGGAAGAGGTTATGAACCTGCTCGGCTCTGTCATACCCGGATATGAGCCGGGCCAGAAGACCGCGCGCGCCGGCAAGACGCCCGCGTTAGATTCTTTCGGCCGGGACCTGACCAAGCTCGCCAAAGAGAACAAGCTCGACCCCGTAATCGGAAGGAAGAATGAGATAGAGCGCGTCATACAGATACTCTCAAGGCGCACGAAGAATAATCCTGTGCTGTTGGGCGAGGCCGGCGTTGGAAAGACCGCGATTGTGGAGGGGCTGGCTCAGAAGATAGTTGCCGGCGAGGCGCCCGAGACACTGAAAGACAAGCGGATAATCATCCTGGACCTAGCGCTCATGGTCGCCGGCACAAAATACAGAGGGCAGTTTGAGGAGAGGATAAAGGCGGTCATGGACGAGATAAGGCGCTCCGAAGACGTCATAGTATTTATCGACGAGCTCCATACGCTGGTCGGGGCAGGCGGGGCCGAAGGCGCGATAGACGCCTCGAATATATTGAAGCCCGCGCTCTCAAGAGGCGAGATACAGTGCATCGGCGCGACGACGCTCGATGAGTACAGAAAACACATAGAAAAAGACGCGGCGCTTGAGCGGCGGTTCCAAACCATCATGGTCGAGCCGCCCAGCGTCAGCGAGACGATCGAGATTTTGAAGGGCCTGCGCGATAAGTATGAGGCGCACCACAAGGTAAAGTTCACGGACACGGCCCTCGAGGCCGCGGCCAAACTCTCGGACCAGTACATAAGCGGGCGGTTTCTGCCTGACAAGGCCATAGATCTCATGGACGAGGCAGGATCGCGCGCGAGGCTCTCTGTAATGACGACCCCGCCCAACCTGAAATCTATCGAGGACAAGATAGACAACGCGAGAAAAGAGAAAGAAGACGCGGTAAAGGACCAGGACTTTGAGAGGGCCGCGAAATACCGCGATGAGGAGAAGAATCTCAAAGAGGAGTTAGGCAAGATAAAAAAGGAGTGGAAGGAATCCAAGGGGAAGGTGGAGCCCATGGTGACAGATGACGATATCGCGGTGATACTCTCGAAATGGACCGGCATACCGATAGTGAAGTTGGAGGAAAAGGAGTCTGACAAGTTCCTGAAGATGGAAGACGCGCTCCACAAACGCGTAATAGGCCAGGATGAGGCGATATCGGCTATCGCCCACGCGGTCAGGCGTTCCAGGGCCGGCATAAAAGACCCGAGAAGGCCGATAGGATCTTTCATATTTCTCGGGCCAACCGGAGTCGGCAAGACCCTCGTCGGCAGGGCGCTGGCTGAATTCATGTTCGGGAACGAGGACGCCATAATCCAGATAGACATGTCAGAGTATATGGAGAAATTCAATGTGTCGCGCCTTGTGGGCGCGCCCCCGGGATATGTGGGTTATGAAGAAGGCGGACAGCTCACCGAGAAGGTCAGGAGGCGCCCGTATTCGGTTGTCCTCTTAGATGAGATAGAAAAGGCGCATCCGGACGTATTCAACCTGCTGCTGCAGATGTTTGAGGAAGGCCGCCTCACAGACTCTTTCGGCAGGAAGGTTGATTTCAAGAACACCATTATCATAATGACTTCCAACATAGGAGCTGAGATGCTGAGGAAACAAGGTTCAATAGGTTTCAAGGCCCAGACAGAGGAGGTCACATACCAGACTATGAAGGACAGGCTGCTTGAGGAGGTAAAAAAGACCTTCAAGCCGGAGTTCCTGAACAGGATCGATGATATCATAGTGTTTAAGCCCCTGACAAAAGAGGACCTGAATCAGATAGTCGGCCTTGAGATAAAAGGGGTTGAGACGAGACTGCGCGACCAGGGCATAGCCTTTGAATTAGATCAGGCCGCGAAGGACTTTCTGGTGGAAAGGGGATTCGACAAGATCTTTGGCGCGAGGCCTCTCAAAAGGACGATCCAGAGATTTTTGGAGGACCCGCTCGCCGAGGAGATAATATCCGGCCGGTTCAAAAAAGGCACCACAATAAAGATAACAGCAAAAGCGGACCGCCTCGAGTTTAAAATCTCTGGCGAAGAGGCGCACCAGAAGGCAAAAGGGAAATAGGATGAGACGCAGGCGCTCAAGACGCAGATTTTTAATGCTGCTGGCGGCACTATTGCTCGTTTTGCTTACGGTCTTCATAGAGGACCGTCTTCAGGCCGCGATGTTAAGTGCTGGCGGGGTGTATCCAGGCGCTCTTCAGGCATGGGTCCCGCGTATAGAGATAAAGATAGATTCCACTGACAGTTTCCTCGGAGGGCTCATAAGACTCGAGGGTGCGATGGCCGATATGAAGGCAAAAGGCTCTTTGAGCGTATTTGACGAGAAGCTGGATTTTGGCGGCCGCGTCTCGTTCTCAAGTGAGAAGGTGATCCTGAAGGATTTTGACTTGTGGTCGATAGGCCTCGTCATATCACATGGCGAGGTGGATTTTAAAAGACAGAGCGTCGAGGCAAAGGCGAAATTGAAACACGCCTATTTCAAGGGCCTGGATGTTGCAGGCGATATCACGCTCTCCGCCAGATACAGGTTTGTTAAAGACGCAGGCCGGGGCCGCCTCTGCCTTGAAGGCGCTTTATCGACGGAGAGGCTGATAATAAATCAGAGGCCGTTTGACGACGCCAATATGGTATTCGAGATCAGGGATAATACGCTCTGGATCCAGCGATTCTGCCTCGGAAGGAACATCCTGCTTTCCGGGAGCGCGGGCCTGAAGGATCCGGGGCATCCGCTCGATCTCGCGATAACGATCAATAACCTCAACATAACGCAGCTCCTGTCAAGTTTAAGAGTCCAGGATATTACGATATTGTCCGGCCTCCTGAACGCGAATATTACCCTGCGGGGCGCCTGCGCGAAGCCGTCAATGAAATGCAGGCTCGACATAAAAAAAGGAAACCTCGGGAATATCTTTTTCAAATCCATGAGCGCGAGCTTAAACGGCTCCGGCACCATGATAAAGATAGAGGATTCCAGGATAAATACCGCCAACGGGCACCTCACCATGGCGGGCGATTTAGATCTGCGCAATATCGGCAGGCGCAATCTGTTCTCGGAAGTGCAGGTCCTGACAGACGATAATAATGTCTTCCTCGAAGGCTGGGATATCACGAAGCGCGGCCGCTATCATTCAAAGGTCGAGGCCGTGAAGAACGTAAGCGATCGTTTAGACGTGGGGTTTAGGACCTTTGTTGAGAACGAGGACGTTAACCCGGACCCGCGCGACAGGTCCAGCGAACTTGAGCTGGAGTATAAGATGTTTGAAAAAGAGACGCTCAAGATGAAGCTGAGCGACGAGGGAGAATTTTTAGGCGTAGAGCACAGGGAGGAATTTTAAAGGATGCGTAAAATTTTGGAGGCGTTGGGCGAGCGTTTCCTGAACCTCGTGCGCTACTCAGGCGGCGTGGCCATACTTTTAGGCCAGGCCCTCTTCTGGGTAGGCGTCCCGCCGCTCAGGAGGCGCCACATAGCGGAGCAGATGAACTTCATCGGCGTCAACAGCCTCCCGATTACATTTCTGATAAGCCTTTTCACAGGCATGGTCCTGGCCCTCCAGAGCGCGTATCAGATGCAGAAGATATCCGCGGAGATGTATATAGCCTCGCTCGTCTCTCTTTCCATGACGAGGGAACTCGGGCCGGTGCTTACGGCGCTCATTGTCGCCGGCAGGGTCGGCGCCTCTATCACAGCCGAGCTTGGCACAATGAAGGTGACAGAGCAGATAGACGCCCTGGATACGCTGGCGACGAATCCTGTCAAGTACTTAGTCGTGCCGAGATTCCTGGCGCTTATCATCATGCTTCCTATTTTGACGATATATTCCGATATTGTCGGGATGGTAGGCGGATATATAATCGGGACATTCAAACTGCACATCTCGCATGATATGTACGTGAAGATGACTTACGATCCGCTCAAGTTCAAGGACGTAGGCACAGGGCTCATCAAGAGCTTCTTCTTTGCGATAATCATATGCGTGGTAGCGTGTTATGAAGGGATGAAGACAGAGGGCGGGGCTGAAGGCGTCGGAAAGGCGACGACATCTTCGGTTGTGACGAGCTTCATATTGATCATAGCCTTCGACTGCTTCTTCACCGCGTTATTCTATTTCGTAGGGAAGTAGATGATAGATATAATAAATCTTTGCAAGTCGTTCGATGGACACACAGTCCTCGATAACCTCAATCTAAAAATAAATACCGGCGAGACGACGGTCATCATCGGCAGATCCGGCTGCGGGAAGAGCGTGTTGCTGAAGCACATCATAGGCCTGTTTAAACCGGATTCAGGCCAGGTCATGATAGACGGCAAGGACGTCGCGTTGATGGATTCGAGGGAGCTCAACAATTTGCGGATGAGCTTCGGCATGCTCTTCCAGGGCGCCGCGCTCTTCGATTCCCTGACTGTCTGCGAGAATGTCGGTTTTGCCATGATAGAGCATTTTGACATACCTCCGGATGAGCTGCGGAAGCGGGTCAAGGAATGCCTGACGCTGGTGGGCTTAAAGGACATAGAGGATAAAAAACCCGCGGAGTTGTCCGGAGGAATGAGGAAGAGGGTGGGCCTGGCCAGGGCCATCTGCGTAAGGCCCAAGATAATGCTGTATGACGAACCGACAACGGGCGTCGATCCGATAATGGGCGACGCTATCAACGACCTGATTGTCGAGCTTCACAATAAGCTGAAGGTTACTTCCATAGCCGTTACCCACGATATGAAGAGCGCGTACAAGATCGCGGATAAGGTCGCCATGCTCTATAACGGCAAGATAATAATTTACGGGACGCCGGATGAGATCAAGAGATCGCCTAATGAAATCGTTCAGCAGTTCATAACCGGCGCGGCCACAGGGCCGATAACGGAAGGCATAGACTTTGAGCACCTGTTATAATGTTTAAAAATATTAAAACACTAAATTCTAAACTCGAAACTCTAAACAAACCCGAAACCCTAAAAAGCGAAAAATATTGGCTTCTTACTTTCGAGTTTCGGATTTGTTTAGGATTTAGGATTTAGAGTTTAGAGTTTTATAAGGTCTGAGCATTAATAGACAATGGAGGGGCGATGAGCACAAGGACGATTGAACTGAAGGTCGGCATATTCATATTGATCGGCATAACCATATTCTTCATCATTGTGTTTTCGATAGGCGACATATATTTCATAAAGCCGGGCTACCGCGTAAAGATATTATTCAATTTCGCGAACGGCCTGGCGGAATCCGCGCCTGTCAGGCTGGCCGGCGTGAACGTCGGGCAGGTCGAGGGGATAGATATCATATATGATAAGGACAAAAGGTCCAAGGCGGTAGTCTCGACCTGGATAAAATCTGACGCCAAGGTGGAAGCCGATTCCGAGATAACCATAAATACGCTTGGTCTATTGGGCGAGAAGTATATCGAGATATTTCCGGGGACGCCCGGGGCGGCGATCCTTTCTAACGGCGATACGGTCACAGGCCACGACCCGATCTCTATGGAGAAGATAACCGAGAACTTAAAAGACCTCTCGGACTCAGTCACCGTCATAGTCGGCAGGCTAAAGAAGGGCGAGGGGACTATAGGCAAGCTGCTTGTTGAGGATGTCGTATATAATGACCTGAAATCAACCGCCGTGAACTTCAGGGATTTCAGCGATGATATCAAGAAGCATCCATGGAAATTGTTGAGCAAACCCAGAGGGGAATAAGATGACGATAATATTCTTGCGCGCGTTCTTTGTTATTCTAAGCACTGTTGTCGGATACTATGTCGGCGCCCTGTTGATGGATTTTCAGGGAGGCTGGTCTCTCCTGGGCGCTGGCTTCGGCTTCACCGGCGCCATGGGCATAATAGTCCTCGAAGTGACCATGAGGCGCTTTTCGATAAGGAATCTGTCAGCGGCCGTCTTTGGGCTCATCTTCGGATTCTTCATGGCGTGGATCCTGACGAACGTCTTGAGGCTGATCCCAATGGATATAAAGCTCTTCTCGTCCATACAGATCATCATGATCCTCGTATTCTGCTACCTGGGCATGATCATAGCGATGAGGGGGAAAGATGAGTTTAATCTCATCGTTCCTTATGTGAAGTTCACAAGGCAGGACCAGAGAGAGGACATAATCCTCCTGGATACCAGCGTCATAATCGACGGAAGGATCGCCGACATCGCGAAGACGAAGTTCATAGACGGAAAGCTGGTGATACCGCGGTTCGTCCTGAAAGAACTTCAGAATATAGCCGACTCACAGGACGGGCTGAAACGCAACCGCGGGAGGCGCGGCCTGGACATCCTGAACAAGATACAGAAGGACACCAATATCGATGTCAGGATACACGAAGACGACTTCCCGGATACGAGGGACGTTGACTCTAAACTCGTCAAGCTGGCCAAACTCTTAAGCGCCAAGGTCCTGACCAATGACTTCAACCTGAACAAGATAGCCGAGCTGCAGGGCGTAACCGTATTGAATATAAATGACCTCGCAAACGCCTTAAAGCCCGTACTCCTCCCGGGCGAGATGATGGATGTCAGGGTGACAAAAGAGGGGAAAGAGCAGAATCAGGGCGTCGCCTACCTCGACGACGGCACTATGATAGTGATAGATAACGCGAAGCAGATGCTGGGCCAAACCATCAAGATCGTGGTGACGAGCATCCTGCAGACCTCCGCCGGCAGGATGATATTCGCCAGGCCGGAAGGCCAGTCCGCGCACGGGGCGGCCTATGGCCAGGGTAAACGCCATCCATAGCGAAGAAGCCCCCGATGAGCGAAAAAAAAACTATCGCGATTGTCGCGGGCGCCGGGTCCGGCAGGAGACTCGGTCTGGCGGCTAAGAAACCTTTTGTGATGCTGGGGGGTCGGCCCATCATCACATATTGTCTGGCCGTCCTCGGCGCCTCTAAAATTATAGACGAGATAATAGTCGCGGTAGACGAGTCATGCATTGGGCGTATGAGGCGGCTTATACCGCGATATCATCTGAAGAAGATAAGAGACGTTGTCCGCGGCGGGGCAAGCCGGTTCGAATCAGTCAGGAATTGTCTCGAGAGGCTGGATCCGT
>JAHFGN010000053.1 GCA_023247415.1 Candidatus Omnitrophota bacterium | reverse complement strand
TCCCCTGCTTGGCCAGGACAAAGGTTATGGCGCTGGTCAGGGTGGTCTTGCCGTGGTCTATGTGCCCTATGGTGCCTATATTGACGTGTGGTTTTGTGCGAACAAAGGTTTCCTTTGCCATGGTTTAATCTCCTTATTTCGTTTTATAGCCTTGAGATTCTATAATCTTATCGGCTATATTTTTAGGAACCTCCTGATAGAAGGCAGGTTCCATCGTATAGGTCGCCCTACCCTGCGTAAGGCTTCTGATTATAGTGGCGTACCCGAACATCTCAGCTAATGGGGCGTTCGCGTGTATAATTTTAACGGGCCCTTTTTCTCCAAACGAGAGTATCTTGGCGCGTCTTGAGTTCAGATCGCCTATGACATCGCCAAGATACTGCTCCGGGACAATTACCTCCATGTCCATTATGGGCTCAAGGAGTACGGCGTTAGCGTTCTTCAGGCCATCCTTCAGGGCAAGGCCAGCCGCCATATGGAACGCGATGTCGGAAGAATCCACCTCGTGATAGGAGCCGTCTATAAGGGTTACTTCAATATCTGTGACAGGATAGCTTGCGAGTATACCGCTGCGCGCGGCGGCGATCACACCCTCTTCCGCCGAAGGGATGTATTCTCTTGGTATTACTCCGCCTATGATTTTATTGTTGAATACTACCCCAGATGCGCGCGCCCCAGGCGCGATATCGAAAACGACATGGCCGTATTGCCCCCGGCCGCCTGTCTGCTGAATAAACTTGCCCACTGATCGCACAGACCGCGTTATAGTCTCTTTATAAGCGACGTTAGGCCTGCCGACATTGGAGGTCACGTTGAACTCGCGCGCCATCCGGTCGATCAATATCTCCAGATGGAGTTCTCCCATACCGCTGATTATGGTCTGACCGGTCTCCTTATTATAGGTAACCCTGAATGTAGGGTCCTCCTCCTCCAATTTATTCAGCGCAAGCCCTAAACGCTCCTCATCCGCTTTTGTCTTAGGTTCTATAGACATGGATATAACGGGTTCCGGGAAACGCATGCTCTCGAGTATTATCGGGTGGTCCTCATCACAAAGGGTATCGCCGGTTGTCGTCTTCTTCAAGCCTACGCCCGCGACAATATCTCCGGCATAGACCTCATCCACGATCTCCTGTTTATTGGCGTGCATCCTCACTATCTTGCCTATTCTTTCTCTTGTATCCTTCGCGGCGTTATAGACATAATCGCCGGTTGATACCTTGCCGGAATACACCCTGAAATACGTCAGCTTGCCGACGAACTGATCAAGCGCTATCTTGAACGCCAGTGCGGAAAATTTCTCTTCCACAGACGGCGCGCGCGTCTCATCGGCATCGGTATCCGGGTTTTTGCCCTTTACAGGCAGTATGTCGACGGGCGACGGCAGGTAGCCCGTTATGGCGTCGAGCAGCCCCTCCACGCCTTTTTTCTTCGCGGCGGTCCCGCCCAACACAGGGATTATCTTCCCCGCTATAGTCGCGCGGCGGATGACTTCCTTGAGCTCGTCCGGATAGATTCCCTTGTCATGTATATATTTCTCCATACAGGCCTCGTCTACCTCTCCGAGCTTTACGATGAGGTTATGCCTGTATTCGCCGGCAAGCTTCAGGAGCTCCTGCGGTATAGGATGGACTTCCATCACCGTGTCATCATCTGATTCAGCCTGTTTATAAATTATGGCCTTCATGGCAATCAGGTCTATTAGCCCTTCGAACCTGTCCTCCTGGCCTATGGGCACCACAAGAGGCAGGACATTGGCGCCAAGTTTTTCCTTTATCTCAGCCACCACCTTAAAAAAATTCGCGCCTGTCCTATCCATCTTGTTTATAAAGGCGATGCGCGGGACATTGTATTTATCCGCCTGCCGCCAAACTGTCTCGCTCTGCGGCTGGACACCCCCTACGGCGCAGAATACGACAACGCAGCCGTCCAGCACCTTTAACGACCTCTCAACCTCAGCGGTGAAATCCACATGGCCCGGGGTATCTATGATATTTATGCGCTTGTTTTTCCAGAAGCATGTAGTCGCGGCGCTCGTGATGGTTATCCCGCGTTCTCGCTCCTGCGCCATCCAGTCCATCGTTGTAGTGCCTTCATCAACCTCGCCTATCCGGTGTATCCTGCCGGTGTAGAAGAGTATCCTCTCTGTGGTCGTTGTCTTCCCCGCATCTATGTGCGCCACAATACCGATGTTTCTTATATCTTTTAAATCAATTATGCTTGGTTGCGCCATATTCACCTTGTCGCGTTCACCTGTTAGTATAGCTTGCATCTACCACCTATAATGCGCGAATGCCTTATTTGCCTCAGCCATCTTGTGTGTATCGTCCCGTTTCTTTACGGCCGGCCCTTCCCCCTTAAAGGCCTCCAGAAGCTCATCCGCCAGTTTCTCTTCCATGGGCCTGCCCTTCTTTGTCCTGGCGAAGTTCCTTATCCACATCATCGCGAGCGCGAGTCCCCGTTCATTTTTCACGCTTATCGGAACCTGGTATGTGGCCCCGCCTATGCGTCTCGATTTGAGTTCCAACAGAGGCTTTACATTATCGAGGGCCTTTTGGAATATCTCAAGCGCGGGTTTGCCGCCCTTCTGCGAGATGACGTCGAAACACCTGTACACGATCTTTTCAGCGATCGCCTTCTTGCCCCTAGTCATTACCATGTTGATAAATTTGGAGACTATTACGCTATTGTATTTTGCGTCAGCTAAAATAACTCTCTTATCAGCGCGTCTTCGCCTCATCCCGCCCCTTCTCGGCCTTCGGCCGTTTGGCGCCGTACTTGGATCGCGACTTCTTCCTGTCCACGACTCCGGCTGTATCAAGTATACCCCGAACTATGTGATACCTGACTCCGGGCAGGTCCTTTACCCTCCCGCCTCTGACCAGAACTATAGAATGCTCCTGGAGATTATGTCCTACCCCCGGTATGTACGCGGTGACCTCCACGCTGTTTGTGAGCCTTACCCTCGCGACCTTTCTCAGCGCGGAGTTGGGTTTCTTCGGTGTCTGCGTCTTGACCTGCAGACATACACCCCTCCTCTGCGGGCAACCCTTAAGAGCCGGCGACTTAGATTTTTTGGCGAATTGTTCCCTGCCTAATCTTATGAGCTGGTTTATTGTAGGCATATCATATAGTAACCAGAAACCTTAAGCACAGAAACTAGAGTACAGAAACCAGAAAATATTATCTGGTTACTGGTTTCTGGTTTCTGGTTTCTTCATATCCTCGAATACACTCTTGACCATATCGATATTCCGATGGCTCTCAAAACCTGTCCCCGCAGGTATGAGGTGCCCCATGATGACATTCTCTTTCAGACCTTTAAGGGTGTCCACCTTGCCGGAGGCTGCCGCGTCCGCCAGGACCCTGGTAGTCTCCTGGAAACTCGCGGCGGATATAAAGCTCTCCGTATTCAGCGAGGCCTTGGTTATCCCTAAAAGCACCGGCGTGGCGCTGGCCGGTTTCCCCTTTTTCTTTTGGGCCTTCTCGTTCTCCTCTAAATAGACGAATTTATCTACCTGCTGTCCTACCAGAAAACTCGTGTCCCCGGGGTCCTCGACCTTGACCTTCCGCAGCATCTGGCGAACGATGGCCTCAATATGTTTATCATTGATCTTTACACCCTGCAGCCTGTACACCTCCTGAACCTCATTGACGAGATACTCCTGCAGTTTTTTGTCGCCTGAAACCCTCAATATATCCTGCGGCACAACAGGCCCGTCGATCAGCTGCTGGCCCGCATATACCCTGTCACCCTTATATATGTTGAGATGCTTGCCGTGCGGAATAATATATTCCTTCTTCATCCCTGTAGATGACCGCACTATGACCCTCTTCTGGCCTTTTTTGGATTCACCGAACTCGACAACGCCGTCGATCTCGCTTATTATCGCGGGGTCTTTTGGCCGCCTGGCCTCAAATAGTTCCGCGACTCTGGGCAGTCCACCGGTTATATCTTTGGTCTTGGTTATGACGCGCGGAGTCTTGGCTAATATGTCGCCTGCCTCCACCTTCTTCTTGTCTTCTACTACTATATGCGCGCCGGCCGGTATGGGATATATCGCCAAGACTTCGCCAGAGGAATTCGCTATGATTATCTGAGGATGGTAATCGCCCTTATATTCCAGGATAACCCTGTTCTTTACCCTCGTGGCAGGGTCTATTTCCTCTACCATGGTAACGCCTTCTTTTATATCCTCATATTTGACTATACCGGCGACCTCGGTCAGGATAGGGAGTGTATAAGGATCCCATTTTACAAATATAACCCCTGAAACGGTCTTCTTATTATCCTCAACCCGTATTATCGCCCCCTGCGGGACAGTATGGCGTTCGAGCTCTCTTCCGGAGGAATCGTTTATGCTTATCTGTCCGTTGCGGTTCAATACAACGAATTCGCCTGTCTTCTTCGTCTCAACAACCTTCAGGTTGTGATATTTAACTATTCCGTCGTTCTTCGATTCTATAAATGACTGCTCAACGATCCTGGACGCTGTGCCGCCTATGTGGAATGTCCTCATGGTTAGCTGAGTCCCGGGCTCGCCTATAGACTGGGCGGCGATTATGCCTATCGCCTCGCCCAGCTCAACCATCCTGCCGGTAGCGAGGTTTCTGCCGTAGCACTTGGCGCACACACCCTGCTTGGACTCGCACGTCAACACGCTCCGGATCCTTATTTTCTCGATCCCGGCATCTTCCACCTTCTTGGCTTTTTCCTCCGTTATTTCTTCTCCGGCCTCGACCATCGTCTTATCGGTTACAATATCGACGACATTGTCCAGGGCAACGCGCCCAATTATCCTCTCAGCGAGATTTACCACAACCTCGTCGCCCTCGATTATCGCGCTTATAAGGATGCCGTTCAGTGTGCCGCAGTCTTCCTGCGCGATTATGACATCCTGCGCGACATCGACGAGGCGCCTTGTAAGATATCCTGAATCCGCCGTCTTCAGCGCTGTATCCGCTAAGCCTTTTCTGGCGCCGTGCGATGAGATGAAATACTCAAGCACTGTCAACCCTTCGCGGAAGTTGGCGGTGATCGGCGTCTCTATGATCTCTCCGGAAGGTTTGGCCATGAGTCCCCTCATGCCCGCTAACTGACGGATCTGCTGGCGGGAACCCCTGGCGCCTGAGTCCGCCATCATGAAGACAGGGTTAAATGAGTCCAGCTCCTTAAAGATCAAGTCGGATATGTCATCCGTGGTATGAGTCCACAGGTCGATTATCTTGTTATAGCGCTCGCCGTCGGTGATCAAACCCTTTTTATATTGATCGTCTATGCGCCCGACGTCCTGTATCGCCCTCTCAAGATATTCTGTCTTCTTAACAGGTATCTTCAGATCGTCTACGGAAATGGACAGCCCCGCCTTGGTCGCTTCTTCGAACCCGGCCCTCTTCAGATTATCGAGGAGCGTTATCACGCTATTATGCCCTTTTAAGGCGTAGCATTTCTGAATGACCCTGCTGATTCTGGATTTATCCATCGTATCATTCACAAACGGCACGCCTTCAGGCAGTAGGAGATTGAATAATACCCTGCCGACTGTAGTTTCTGTGATCTTATTCTCATCCTGCGGAAGGGCCACCTTTATCTTGGCGTTGAGGTTAACCTCGTCATCCTGATAGGCGACAACCACTTCATCGGGATTTGAGAATATCCTCCCCTCACCTTTCGCGCCTGGCCTTTCTTTTGTCATATAATAACAACCCAGGACGATATCCTGGCTTGGGCTTATGATAGGTCTTCCGTCGGCAGGCGAGAATATATTGTTTGTGGACATCATCAACAGCTTCGCCTCCATCTGTGACTCGATTGAAAGCGGCACATGGACCGCCATCTGGTCTCCGTCAAAATCGGCGTTGAACGCGGCGCAGACCAATGGATGGACCCTTATAGCCTTTCCTTCGATGAGAACCGGCTGAAACGCCTGGATCCCCAATCTGTGCAGTGTAGGGGCCCGGTTCAGCATCACAGGGTGGTCTTTTATCACCTCATCCAATATGTCCCAGACTTCTGCCTTAGTCTTCTCAACCATCCGCTTTGCGCTCTTTATCGTATGAACAAATCCCTTCTCTTTCAATTTCTTTATGATAAAGGGTTCGAATAGCTCCAGGGCCATCTTCTTTGGAAGGCCGCACTCGTTCAGTTTGAGTTCAGGCCCTATCACTATGACGCTTCTTCCGGAATAGTCCACCCTTTTGCCAAGAAGGTTCTGCCTGAATCTGCCCTGTTTTCCTTTAAGCATATCACTCAAGGATTTGAGAGGCCGGTTGCCCGGACCCAGGACCGGCCGGCCCTGCCGTCCGTTATCCAACAGGGCATCCACCGCCTCCTGCAGCATCCTCTTTTCGTTTCGTATGATGATCTCAGGGGCATTGAGGGAGATCAGCTTCTTGAGACGGTTATTCCGGTTAATCACCCTTCTGTACAGGTCATTTAAATCGCTTGTGGCGAATCTGCCTCCATCGAGCGGAACGAGCGGCCTCAGGTCAGGAGGTATGACCGGGACTATATCCAATATCATCCATTCAGCCCGGTTTCCGGAATTTTTGAAATCGTCGATTATCTTCAGTGTTTTAACGTTCTTCTTCTGGGAGAGATCCCCTTTTATATCCTTCGTCTCTTTCTTAAGTTTCGCCGCGAGTTTATCCAGATCGAGCGATTTCAAGAGGTCCTTGACGGCCTCCGCGCCCATCTTCGCCGTAAAGGTCTGGCCGTATTTTTCGCGAAGCTCGTTATATTTGTCCTCGGAGAGGAGCTCTTTTTCTTTCAACGGCGTATTGCCCGAGTCGATCACTATATATTCTTCATAGTACAGGACTTTCTCGAGTTCGCGCGCGCTTAAGCCCAGGAGTGTCCCTATCCTGGACGGCATTACCTTGAAGAACCACACATGCGAGACGGGCGCCGCAAGCTCAATATGACCCATCCGCTCCCGCCTTACGCTTGAGCGGGTCACCTCAACTCCGCATCTGTCGCAAATTATGCCCTTATGCTTGATCCTCTTATACTTGCCGCAGTTGCACTCATAATCCTTTGTCGGACCGAATATGCGTTCGCAGAAGAGGCCGTCCTTCTCAGGCTTCAGCGTCCTGTAATTGATTGTTTCCGGCTTCTTCACCTCGCCCTTGGACCACGCCTTTATCACCTGGGGAGAGGCCAGTTTGATCGTTATGGCGTCGAAAGCGGTTCCTACCAATTCTTTTAACATATGCCTTCCCTACTTTAGAGTTTCAAGCCGCACATCCAGGCCCAGGCTCTGC
The DNA here is from genome assembly GCA_023247415.1 of Candidatus Omnitrophota bacterium. GTDB lineage: Bacteria > Omnitrophota > Gorgyraeia > 2-01-FULL-45-10 > JAHFGN01 > JAHFGN01. Next base: position 2,846 of record JAHFGN010000053.1, on the reverse strand, counting down.
AGCTCCTTTATCAATACGTTGAACGATTCCGGGGTTCCGGTGTAATGGCAGGCCTCGCCTTTTACTATGGATTCGTAGATCTTTGCCCTGCCAAGGACATCGTCGCTTTTTACAGTCAGAAGTTCCTGCAATGTATAGGCCGCTCCGTACGCTTCAAGGGCCCATACCTCCATCTCTCCGAAGCGCTGGCCGCCGAATTGAGCCTTGCCTCCCAGAGGCTGCTGGGTTACAAGCGAATATGGGCCGATCGAACGCGCGTGGATCTTATCGTCAACCATATGCGCCAGCTTCATCATATAAATATATCCGATAGTAACCTTTTGATCGAACGGCCTGCCATTCAGGCCGTCTCTTAAAAACACCTTTCCGTCCTCAGGCAGGCCTGCCTTCTTCATCTCCTGCTTGATCTCCGACTCTTTCGCGCCGTCGAATATGGGAGATTCTATATACAGGCCCAGGACCTTGGCGGCCCAGCCCAGGTGCGTCTCCAGTATCTGACCGACATTCATTCTGCTTGGTACGCCGAGAGGATTTAATACTATCTCGACGGGGGTTCCGTCCTCCAAAAACGGCATATCCTCTTCCGCCATTATCCTTGCCACGACGCCTTTGTTGCCGTGTCTGCCGGCCATCTTATCTCCTACGGATATCTTACGCTTGGAGGCTATGTAGACCTTTACCTTCTTCAATACCCCCGGCGGCAGTTCATCGCCTCTTTTGATCCTCTCTACCTCGCGATCCATCTCATACATCAGCTCCTCGATCTGCGTGTCGAGCAGCCTTATCATCCTTCCCAGCTCCTGCTCCAGGTTAGGATTATTGGCCAATTTTATATTGTCCAGATCCGCCTTCTCGACTATCCTCTTCAGGTCTTTTACCTTAATAGTCCTGCCCTGCGCGACCATGACTCTTCCGGACTTCTCATCCAATATGCCGCTGGCCAGTTTCTGGCCGACCAGGAGCCTGTGGAGTTTCTTATATTTTTCATCTTTAACGCGCTGGATCTGCGCCTCGTAGGTATTCTCAACGGCCTCGATCTCCTTGAACTCCTGCGCCTTCTCCTCTTTTGTCCTGGATCTCGCCTCGCGTCTTGAAAATATCCTGACGTCCACAACTATGCCTTCGACGCCCGGGGGAAGGATCAAAGAGGCGTCCTTCACATCTCCCGCCTTTTCTCCGAAGATCGCGCGCAGGAGTTTTTCTTCCGGCGACAGCTCTGTCTCTGACTTGGGAGTGACCTTCCCCACCAATATGTCCCCCGGCTCTACCTCCGCGCCTATTCTGACGATGCCGTTCTCATCCAGATTCTTGAGCGCCTCCTCGCTGACGTTCGGGATATCGCGCGTTATCTCCTCATTTCCCAGCCTGGTATCTCTGGCCTCGATTTCGAACTCCTCAATGTGAACCGAGGTATATGTATCTTCTCGGACCAGCTTTTCGCTTAAGAGTATGGCATCTTCAAAGTTATAACCACGCCATGGCATGAAGGCCACCAGGACATTCCTGCCCAATGAAAGCTCGCCGAATTTTGTAGCGGGGCCATCCGCCACGATGTCCCCCTCCTTCACCTTCTGGCCCATCTTGACAATCGGTCTCTGGTTGATGCAGGTATTGGCGTTCGAACGTTCAAACTTTCGCAATTTATAGGACTGGCCCGATATTATTATTTCGTCTCCGGATACATAGGTGACTGTCCCGGAATTTTTTGCTACCACGCATGCCCCGGAATCTTTGGCCAGTTTATGCTCCACGCCTGTAGCGATCAGGGGCGCTTCTGTATTCAGTAGAGGGACTGCCTGGCGCTGCATGTTCGAGCCCATAAGGGCCCTGTTCGCGTCGTCATGCTCCAGGAAAGGTATAATCCCTGTCGCGACGCTGACCAACTGCCTCGGGGAGACATCCATATATTGAACCTCTTTTGGAGAGGCCTGAAGGAAGTTGTCTTTAAACCTTGAAAAGACCTTGTCCTCGGCGAGATATCCCCGGCCGTCTATCCTGGAGTTCGCCTGGGCGATTATATACATGTCCTCTACGTCAGCGGAAAGATACTCTACCTTATCCGTAACCTTTCCATTCTCGACCCTGCGGTACGGCGTCTCGATAAACCCGAACTCATTTATCCTCCCGAATGTCGAGAGCGAAGATATCAAGCCGATATTCGGTCCTTCCGGGGTCTCAATAGGGCATACCCTTCCGTAATGCGAATAGTGGACGTCTCTTACCTCGAAGCCGGCCCGTTCTCTATTCAAACCGCCAGGGCCAAGAGCGCTTAAACGCCTTTTGTGGGTCAGCTCCGCCAGCGGGTTCGTCTGATCCATGAACTGCGATAATTGGCTTCTCCCGAAAAAATCCCTTACTACGCTGGAGATAAGCTTGGAATTTATCAGATTGTGCGGCATGGTAGTCTCCAGATCGTAAATCCCCATCCTCTCCCGCGCGGCCCTCTCTGTCCTGACCAACCCTATGCGTATCTGATTCAGCAATAGCTCACCCACGCATCTGACCCGCCTGTTGCCAAGGTGGTCTATATCGTCTACGCCGCTGCTGCCGTTCTTTATATCTATGAGCTGCATTATGACCCTTATAAGCGTTTCGGGCGTGATCAGCCTTTGTTTCAGATCCTCATCCATGTTGAGTTTTCTGTTCAGCATATATCGTCCGACTGTGCCGAGGTCGTATCTCTTTGAATCGAAGAACAGCCTTGCGGCAAGATTTGCCGCTGACTCCGGCGTGGGCGGGTCTCCCGGCCGGAGCTTCCTGTACATATCCATAACCGCGTCTTCTTTTGTCTTGATGTGGTCCTTCTTAAGCGTCTCCGCAACTTCCGGATATGGTTTTCTTAAGAC
>JAHFGN010000010.1:17689-33536 GCA_023247415.1 Candidatus Omnitrophota bacterium | reverse complement strand
TGTCGCCATCGACGCAAATAAGAGATATGCGCCTCGTTTATTTGCCCAATCTGCCAACTCGGAGGTTGCCCAGACATTGGTCTTAAATAAAATCTCCCTAGAAATATCACCCCAGCCAATTGCGGCGCCGAAATGAACAATAGCGTCTATCCTTTGCAATGAATTAAGCGCCATGCCCAGGTCTGGATTGCATAAATCGGCAATCACCTCGTTCGGTAAACCCGCGCTCTTTCTCACCAGGGGGATCGTCTCCCAATCGCTTCCGTAGAGAGCGTCCATGACCGCCTTCCCAATAAAACCATTTGCGCCGGTGACCAGCACTCTCTTCATCTTACCACCCGTATACTTTTGAATGCCTCCACATATCGCAACCCTGCAGACATGCCCCAATATTCGATTGGCTCTCCCTGTGCCCCTTCTTTAATTCTTTTAGCTCTTGCTGCCTTTTCTTTCTATCGGGGCTTTCGTCTCTTGAGGTTATCCCTTCGCCCAATATCAAGGTATAGGCCTTATTCAAGATCAGATTCTGAAGCGGGCTGCCGCCTCTGCCAAAAGGCACATCCGTCATATGAAAGATTACGCGCTCAAAGTTGGTATATATATCTTTTGGGATTACCCAAGACCAATGTGGAAAGAATATGTATTTTGGGCCTATCCGCTTCATTTCGTCATAGTTCAATACCTCTGGATCTTTTAAGATAGAAATGCTGTATCTATCCTTGAGTCTTGTCTTGAGTCTCTTGGCATTACGGAGATTCCACGATTTAATTGCCGCTATGACAATTCTTTCTTTCATAGACATACCACTTGTAGAGGTCATCTAAACCGGCTCGCAAGCCGGTCTTCGCCGCCCAACCCAGGGATTTTAGCCGGTCTGTTCCAAGCAGTTTCCGGAGGGCCCCATCAGGCCTGGAGCCGTCAAATTTTATTTCACCTGCAAACCCCGTTATCTCTTTCAGCGTCCCTGCCAACTCACTGATCGATATATCTCCACCCGACCCTATATTAATCGCATCATTGCCGGTGAGGCCTTTTTCCATAAGAAATACGCACGCGTCCGTGACATCATCCGCATGGATAAACTCGCGCCTTGCCTCCCCCGTGCCCCATATGGCGACAAAAGGCTCCTTCAGGACCTTCGCCTCATGAAATTTTCGTATTAATGCGGGTATGACATGGCCTGTTTCAACATCAAAATCGTCACCTGGCCCATAGATAGTCGCCGGGATAACAGATATAAAATCGGCCTTATACTGCCTGCGGTAATACTGGCACATCTTTATGCCGGCGATCTTGGCGACCGCGGTGGGTTCGCTGGTCGGCTCAAGCGCGCCCGTCAACAGATACTCTTCCTTCATGGGCTGAGGAGAGTCTTTGGGATAGACGCAGGAGGATGCGGCGAATATAAGTCTTTTGACTCCATGCGCCCAGGACGAATGTATTATATTGTTCTGCATCTGAAGATTATGATAGAGGAATTCCGCAGGAAGATCCATGTTTGCCTTGATGCCCCCTGACTTTGCCGAAGAGGAGAAGACATATTCAGGTTTTAGCGCTTCAAAAAATCCGGATACTGCGGCTGGATCCAGCAAGTCCAGTTCCGAATGCCCTCTCAATAATAGATTTTTAAACCCATCTCTTTCAAGCCGTCTTGCAAGGGCGCTGCCCACCAAACCTTCGTGGTCTGTTATAAATATCCTCGAATCTTTTTTCATCTTATATGCTTAGATAAGAACTGTTTGACAGAATCCATAAAATAATCCAGATGTTTTTCCCCAAGTTCCTGATGCACGCCCACATGGAAGCCGTTCTTACCTATATATTCCGCTTCCGGAAAATCTCCCGGCTTGTAACCCAGGAATTTAAAACCCGCGCATTGGGTGGGCATCGACGCGAAGAGCGTCCTCGTCTCGATGCCCCTTCTCTCGAGATAATTCGTGAGTTCGTCCCTTCTGAAATCCGCCTTTTCTCTAAGAATAACCGGAAAAGCGTGCGGCCCTATCTCTTCGTCAGGCCCCTCATCTATGGTTGCCAGATATTCGTTGAATTCATTGAATCCGCCCATGAGATATTTGAGATTCTGGCGCCTCTTCTTTATGATCGGCTTATAATCGTCAAGATTCCCCAGGCCTATAGCTGCCTCTACTTCATTCATCTTGCTGGAAAACCCTATCCTCTCGAAGACAAACCTTATGTCATTATCCCGGCCATACTTAAACCGTTTATCGCAATAACCGGAACTTATATTTAGAACGCACTTTTCGCATTTGCATGCCCTGCCGTGTGATCTAAGAGACCTCAAAACTTCCGCAAACTCGCTCTTGTCTGTCACTACCATGCCGCCTTCAACTGTAGTTATTACATGAGCGACATATAGACTGAAGGCCGCCATATCTCCAAGCGTCCCGATATTCCTTCCTTTATACCTGGCGCCGTAGCCTTCAGCCGCGTCTTCTACCACGAATAGCTTATTGGCCTTTGCTATCCTGTTGATCGCGTCCATCTCAGCCGGCTTCCCCATCAGGTGGACAGGCATGATCGCCCTGGTCTTTTTTGTGATGGCTGCCGCAATTCTTTTTGGATTAATATTTAAAGTCTTTCGATCAATATCCGCGAAGACAGGCGTAAACCCCGCCTGTAAAACAGCGTTCCCCGTAGCCGCGAAAGATAGCGCCGGGACTATAACTTCATCGCCTCGACTTGCGCCAAAATCATAAAGAACGGCCAGCGCAAGGGCATCGGCGTCTGTCCCGCTGGATAGGGCCGTTGCTTCTTTCGTCCCGATAAGTTTCGCGAACTCTTTTTCCAGCTGCCTTACATATTTTCCGTTTGAGAGGCGGTTTGAGTCCAGGATCTCTCTTATCAGGGCCTTTGACTTTTGGGTGACGTTTACAGTCCCGAACGGCATCTTCATCTTCGAAAGGCCTTTCTTGCCATGCCTTTAAAAACCCTCATGAGCGTCAATAGCCCTCCGATTATCCCGCTCTTTCTTATCATCGGCATTATCCTCCAGGGCGCGGAATATATGCTGACGAATCCGTCGTTCTGCAGTTCTACGAGATCACTCGGAGACAGCTTATTGACCGTCATCACAGCCGAACCATATCGGCGATATTTGGAGTAGTCCTCGGTCATCAACTTCAGGCCGTGCTCTTCTTTCTTCGCCATCTCATAAAGTTCTGTCCCGGGATAAGGCGTGGCGATGCTGAAATTGGCCTGGTGGATCTCCTTTGCGCTGCTCAAAAAAGCGAGCGTCTTGGCGATGGTCTCGCGGGTCTCGCCAGGCAGGCCCAGCATGACCGAATTGAGCGTCTCGATATGATATTTATTTGTAAGCCGATTGGCCGTTGAATAACTCGCTAAGGGCACCTCTTTTTTTATGAGGCGGCGTATCTCGGGATCCACAGTCTCCAGCCCAAACGAAAGCCTGATGAGGCCGGCCTTGGCCATCTTCGCTATAAGCCCTTCATCTACGAGGTCAGCCCTGGTGCTTCCTTCAAATGTGATAGAAAGCCTTTCGCGTTCGATCGCGTCGCATAGGTCCGCGATATGCATTCTATCCAATGTCAGCGTATCGTCCAAAATAATAAAATGCCGGATGTTGTGCTTCGATATGACAGATTCGATCTCCTCTATGACAGATTGGACAGAGCGCCTCCTCACCCTGTTCCCGAAGACCTTGGTGCTACAGTATATGCACTTAAAAGGGCACCCCCTCGTAGTCATAATAGTGGTGAAGCGCTTCATGCCGCGCATCGTCCCGATCCTGTAACGATCCGCCTTTAAAAGGTGCCGAGCCGGGAAAGGTATTGAGTCTACGTCGTTAAGGGGCTCTGACATGCCGGTAGATCTCACGACATTGCCGTCTCTAAACAGGAGGCCTTTTACTCCGGAGAGGTCCTCACCCTTTTCGAATCGCTCTAGGAATATAGGCCATGACTCCTCTGCCTCGCCTAGAAAGGCGTAATCGAAGGGTTTGTCAAAGGACTTCTCTTTTAGGATGCTGATGTGAGGCCCTCCGATTATTATGGGAAGTCCGCTGTTGGCTTCCTTAATACCTTTGGCGAGCTCGCAGGCCAAATGATAGAAAGGCGTGGTCGCTGTCATGCCGACAATATCCGGATCGAATGCCATCACTTCGCCTATCGTCTTCTTGAATGTCATGCCTTCAGCCTCGCCGTCTATGATCCGCACTTCGTGGCCGCGTGCCTCTGAAACAGCGGCTACATACGCGAGATTCAACGGCGGCCAGGTGGATGCCCTCTTGGCGAAGTAAGAGAATAGCCCGTATTCTCCTGTCCACGTCGGGAATATCAGCATTATCTTCATCTGTCTCTATGGACTATGGCTGAGTCGTGATAGAAGATTATCTGGCTGCCGAAAGTGTCGAATCTGAATTCCACTCTCAGCAATTTCCTCAACTTTCTTCTTACCCGATTCCGCAGTTCCGGCTTCACAAAGAATATCATAAAACCGCCTCCGCCGGCACCCAGAAGTTTCCCTCCGGAGGCACCTGCCCTCAAGGCTGTGTCGTAGATATCGTTTATGTCCGGCGTCGTTATCCTGTCGCTCAATGACTTTTTCAGCTTCCATGATTCATGCAGCAGCTTTCCGAATCCCTCCATATCGGCCTTGCGGGCCAATATGCCTTTTGCCTCATCAACAAGTTCGTGTATGCGCAGGAGCTCCTTCTTCCTGTTCGCGGTGTTTTTTATCTGTTTCTTCGCGATGCGGGACGCGATACGGGAGAAGCCTGTGAAAAAGAGCATGAGGTGGTCTTCAAGCCTGGCCAGCCGCTCTTTATCTATGATGATCGGCTCCACGTTGAATTCTCCGTCGTGATTGAAACTTATCTTATTCAGGCCTCCATAGGATACCGCCACCTGATCCTGCGAGCCGACGTTCTCTTTTAATATATTCCGCTCAATGTGTATCGCCTCATGCGCGAGGCGGTGTTTCGTCGGCATTATACCTTTTAAGGCATAGAGCGAATTTAAGAGCCCTACGGTGAACGCGGAGCTTGAGCCTAAGCCTGTACGCGCGGGCAGATCCCCGTCGTGATGTATCTCGACCCCGTATTTTATCTTTAAAAAGCGCAGTATGGCCCTGGCGGCAGGATGGCGTATATCATCTATGCGGTTGACCGTATCGATCTTTGAATATACAACCCTGTGCTTATGCTCGAAAAATGGCGGAAGATACCTGCACGTCAGGTAGCAGTATTTATCTATCGTCGTCGACAGGACTGCGCCCGAATTACCTTCATACCATACGGGATAGTCTGTGCCCCCTCCAAAGAACGATATTCGAAAAGGCGTTCTACTTATGATCATATATCACCTCGCTATCTTAGCATCTTCAATATCTTTCGCTCAATCCTATGCGCCAACATCTGGCGTATATGCTCAACTGTTTCATGCCCAAACTTTTTTTCTATCAAATTTATGTATTTCGGGTTGCTGTGAAATTCTATAAACGCCTTGTCCCTAAACTTTAATACCTCCTCGCTTGATAAATACTTGGTCGGAAGCGGAAGACACTCTTCGCTAAATGCCGAATATCCGCGCCATGTCTTAGGAAGCGGGATATTGTTTCGTAGCGCCTCTTCATACAACTGAGAGCCGGGATAGGCCATCGTCGCGTAAAAGTTGGTATATTCGCAGTTTAACTCCATCGCGAAGTCCAGGGTCTGGCGCATGGTAGTGAAGTCCTCTTGGGGGAGCCCAAACATGAAGTTGCCGAGGACATTGATTCCGGCGGACTTTGTCATCTCCGCCACAGCCTTTATATCGTCCCTGCCAAAGCCTCTCTTGGATACGCCGGAGAGGATATCTTCGCTGCCTGACTCAATGCCGTAGCAGAGCCAGCTAAAACCCGCTTTTTTCATCTTTTCAAGAAGCCCCTCGTCGATAGTATCGATCCTCGCATAAGCCCAGATATTCAGGTCATGTCCGCGCTCTATAATCAGATCGCATATCGCGGTTACGTGCCCTTTCTTTAAGACAAAACATTCATCGAGGACTTTTATGTTCCTGATCTTATAATTTTTGACAAGAAAATCTATATCCTCGATGACCTTGCGCGGGCTGCGATACCTTATACCAGGTGATCCAAACAATGTCTTCAGCGCGCAGAAAGAACAGTTGAACGGACATCCGAGACTCGTATATATAACCCCATAGGGCTTTCTCTTATCGAGTGAGCCGAAACAGTGCCAGTTATGCGCCGCGTACTTTTCCATGGGCAGAAGGTCCCACGCCGCAGGCGGAAGGCCATTTAGATCTTCGATTAAAGGCGGCCGCGGATTAGACTTGACGCTTGTGCCATCATAATACCAAAGCCCTGGGATGTCATATCTATCTGCTGTATTTTCTTCTTTAAGCCGTCGCAAAAGTTCTGCGATAGTAGAGAACCCCTCTCCCTGACATACGAAATCGATCCCCTCCTCCAACAACGTCCGCTCTGGCAAGGCCGAGGGGTGCAAACCCCATAGAAACATTTTCGAGTCTGCGGATCCCGCTTTTAACGCCCTTATATACTCTCGAGCCCCTGTCATATTCCAGGTTGAGGCTGATAAATTGGATCCTGTTACAATAAAACCGATTAAAATCGGCTTCAGATCCGAAACCTGTTTTGTCACATCCTCTGGGCTTAAATTTTCGGCTTCTGCATCAATGATAGCGACAGAATATCCTTTGTCTCTAACATATGCGGCGATAAGCGCAGCCCAGAGCGGTGGTTCGATCGCGGAGAGCGACGAGCTCAATGAACCATAGACCTTCTTCTTATCAGCCGGTTTAATCAGTAATAGATCCATAACATTGCTGTCCAAATTAGCCGTCATTGCGAGGCCGAACGAAGTGAGGCCGAAGCAATCTCCGACGAGCATGGAGATTGCTTCGCTCGCCTTCGGCTCGCTCGCAATGACGATCTGAACTCGAATCTCGAAATGCATTTACCGACGATAACCATACTCTATTTTGGACACGAGTGGATCCATAAAATAGATAAAATAGGGACAGCGCCCATTTATCGGGGGGTTTATACATTTGAATATTGATTCCTCTTGATTACCTGATACCCTTTTATCAACTCCCGGATTCCGTCCTGCAGGGAAAAATCCGGCTTGAATCCGGTCTTCTCAATCTTATCATTGCTCACAATGTAGTCCCGCTTATCAGGGTCCTCGCCTACCTTCGCCTCAACGAAATAAAATTCCGGGACCTGACGCTTTATCTGGCCGCACAATTCCAGCTTGTTCAGGTTCGCGTCACTTAAACCCACATTATACGGCTCGCCCTTCATGCGTTCGAAATTGTTTAGACTATGCAAAAAGGCCTTCGCCGCATCGCGCACATGTATGTAGTTTCGTTTAAAGTGCGCCTCGAAGAGGACTATGAAACGGTCGTTTACCGCCCGATAGACGAAGTCATTGACCAGAAGGTCTATCCTCATGCGAGGGCTTATACCGAAGGCGGTCGAAAGCCTTAAGGTGATGCAGTTCCCGCGATCGAGCAGGATATCTTCTACCCGGACCTTCAGCCTTCCATAAAGGGAGATAGGTCTAAGCGGCGTCTTTTCGGTGCAGAGGACGCCTTTTTTGCCTATGCCATAACCGCTGTTTGTGGTGGGGAATATTATCCTTTGGCTCTTGCTTGAGCGATCCACTATCATCTTGACCGCGTCAAAATTTATTGTTTGGGCGCCAATAGGGTCTTTTACGCAGAGGGGCACGCCGGTAAGGCACGCCAGCGGAAAAATAGCGTCCGCGCCTTTTAGATATTTCGAGATCAAACCCTTGTCCCGCGCATCGCCTCTTACCAGATTCAATCGTCTGTTGTGACAGCAGTCCAATAGCGGGGTCTGATTGTACATAAAGTTGTCTATGACTGTCACATCATGTCCGGCTTTCAATAATTCCGGAACCAATATCGATCCTATATAACCTGCTCCTCCGGTAACAAGTATCTTCATGTCTTCCTCTCTTCGCCTAACCAATCCAGGACTTCTTTGGTCACACTTTTTGCGTCCAGCCTGCACAGGGTCTGTATATTCTTCCTTCCGCCATATGCGTAATAGTATTTATCCGGGACAGCTAACCGTTTCAACGGCACCATCCTGTTATTATCGGCCAATACCTCGGCTATGGCGCTGCCAAGCCCTCCGGAGATCAGGTGTTCCTCCAGGGTAACAACGCGTTTTATACCCGCGATATTTTTTAACAATAAGGCGCTGTTTATAGGCTTTACTTTATACAGGTCTATGACGCCGCAAGCGATAGAATGCATAGAGAGTTTCTTGGCGGCATCCAAAGCGATATGTACCATGTTTCCCGTTGAGATGATCATCAGGTCCTTTCCCGATTTCAATCTTGACAGTCCGCTTGAAAAATCGTCGTCTTTGTCATAGATCGTTGGCAGGACCTCTCTATCGAGCCTCACATAGCTTGGCCCGGCCATACCGCAGGCCATCTTGGCAAACCTCGCGGTCATGAATATGTCGGATGGACTCAAAACGGTCATGTTGGGGAGGGTGCGCATGATGGCCATGTCTTCGGTAGAGTGGTGCGTCGGCCCTGAATCGTCATAACTGAACCCCGCGCCGACCCCGACCACTGTCACCGGCAGATTCATCAGGCTCAAATCAACCTTTATCATCTCGTAGCAGCGCGATGTGACAAACGGCATGATGGCGTATATAAAGACCTTCTTGCCGGCCAGCGCCAATCCTGAAGCCACAGTCACCATATTCTCTTCCGCTATCCCTACGTTGATGAACTGCTTTTTCAAATCCCTTCGGAACTTATCGAGGGCAGGCGCCCCCATATCAGCGCTTATGATAATTATATTCCGATCCTTTTTCGCCTCGCTATACACGGCATCGAAGAAGATGTCTCTCATGGAGATGGTATTCATGGCTCTTCCATCCGAGCCGTCAATTCGGCCTTGGCCGTCTTCGCCTCCCGGCCTTTCGGGGCCAGTCCGTGCCAATGATATTTATTTTCCATAAACGAAACCCCTTTTCCCTTCACCGTGTTGGCGATAACGACAAGCGGTCTCTTGCCGCGCCTCGAACGGATTGCGCCAAGGGTATGGAATATCTCATCAAATGAATGGCCGTCTATGGTTGCGGCCTCCCAGCCGAATGATTCCCACTTCTTGCCCAAAGGCTCCAACGAGACGATATCCTCCGTGCATCCGGTAACGCAGTACCGGTTCCGGTCCACTATCGCGACTAAGTTATCCAGCCTGTGGTGGCCGATGAACATGGCTGATTCCCATATGGAACCTTCATGGCATTCTCCGTCTCCTAAGAGCGCGATTGTCTCGTAGGACTTCTTATCCATCTTTGCGGCCAGGGCCAGGCCGGCAGCGATCCCCAACCCATGGCCCAATGACCCGGATGAGATCTCGACCCCGGGCACATCGTTCTGGAGATGGACGCCGAAGATACCGTCCGCCTTGCAGAATCTATTCAACTTCTCCCTGGGGAAGAACCCGACATCCGCCAGCACCGCGTATAGCAGAGGGCTCGCCTGCCCTTTGCTCAAGATAAACCTGTCGCGGCCCTCCCATCCGGGATTCGACGCGTCATAGCGCAATATACCGCCATGGTAAAGGGAAACTAGAATTTCCACCGAGGAAAAAGACGATGTGACATGGCCTGTGCCCGCGGCTACGCACATGTCCAAAACCATGTTGCGGATCCCCCGTGCTTTCTTCTTTAGATCTGCTTGTGTCATATTCATCCATCTATCCCTTTGGTGATAGAGAAAAAAATTCACGAATGATCTCCGCGAGCAGAACAGGGCCTGTCTTGAACGGCTCCATCTTCCTTTTGCCGTGCAGCCTCTGCGGCTCATCCCCTGGGATCTCCGCGACTTTAAGTCCGGCTTTGGCACATCTAATAGAAAGCTTGGATTCCCACCCTATTAGAATACCCGCGTCTTCCGCCATTGCCAGAAATCGCGGGTCCTCATGTATTCGGAGTCTATCCACCACATCTTTCCTGTAGGCGCGAAATATGCCCAAGGCGTCCGTATAATGCCCCCCGAAGAGGATATTAATCATGCCAGTAAACATGCTATTTCCGAAACTCGTCAGCATATCATCATCATGGCTCTTCGCCTTCCCTGCGTATCGGGAGACTATGACCATGTCATAACCTTGGCGCATCTTCTCGACGAGCGACGGGATGATCTCAGGAATACAGTTTCCGTCCGGACTGAATGTGATCATTACATCTCCTGTGATCATATCGTGGGCCTGGCTCAAACCCCTTCTTAAGCCTTTCCCGGTCTGAACGAAAATAGAATAGCCGTGTGCCTTGGCATATTCTATTGTACCATCAGTAGAACCTCCGTCAACAACCAGAAGCTGGTCGCACCACCCATCTTTTATCCTCGGCATGACCTCTCGCATCCCGCCAATCTCATTCAATGTCGGCACAACCAGCGTCACCTTCATCTTCTCACCCTTTCACCTCAATACGATGTGGCTCTTGTACAGGACCTTATCCCTTATGAATCTGAAAAACTGCAGTTCAGGCGCGAATACATAATACTTCTTTCTTATCCGGTAGCGATAAAATTTTACAAACGGGACGGAGATCATCTTCAATATAAATCTCAAGAGGCTGCTGCGGATGCTGCCTATGAGATTTGGTACGGCGTTGGCTATCGTATACATGTAGCAGATGTTGCCTATCTTCTTCCTCTGGCTGCAGCTAAACCAGGGGATCTTTCTCCCCGGGAAGTCGTATTCTATAAACTCCCAATCGATCCACCCCTCCAGGTCATTAGGCGGCTTTAAGCCGCGCTCGATGGCCATATTATAGAGCGGCGTATTGGGCAGGGCTGTATAGGTCGTGATCGCCTCAAGCTGGGCAGCGGGGTTATCTTCTTTTAGCCTAAACGCAAGATCTATTGTCTGGTTCATCTCGTCAAAGGTTTCCGTAGGAAAACCCACCATCAGCCCGAAGGCGGGTATGATCCCGTGTCTTTTAGCCTTCAGGTTGGTCTTTATGGTATCTTCCCATGTTATGCCCTTATCCATCAGCTTCAATATCCTGTTCGAGCCGGATTCGGCGCCGAATTTCAATACATAAGCGCCAGCCTTCTTGAGGAGGGCGATCTCCTCATCCGAGGCCTTGTTGAATACATCGATCCTCGTGCCGGATGTATACCAGCTTATCCCAAGATCATTCTTTATTATCCCCTCGCATACGCGGTTGGCGCGTCTCCTGTCTATATAAAATTCATCATCGCGGATCCATATGCCGTTTAAATTAAATCTCCTGACCGCATCCACGATCATCTCGATACTTTTTTCCGCGGACATGGCCCGCCACCTGTGACCTCTTATGCTGGATGAAGAACAAAAACCGCATTTGAAAGGGCACCCCCGGGATGTCTGGCCTATGTCTAAGGTGCGCGGGCTCTTCTTGAGATAGAAGTCAGGCTGGATATAGTCTTCCACATTGACGATATCCCACGGCACAGGCAACAAGGTCTCGATATCCAACAATTCCCTTTGCGGAGTCATAACGACGTTTGCGCCATCCTTGAAGGCAATACCCTTCACCCCGGATAACGGGGCCTTTGACTGCAGGGCCTCCACGAGTTCCATAAATGTCATGTCAGACTCGCCTATGGATACTATGTCAACATGTTCATTCTTAAGAGTCTGCCCGGGCAATATGGTTGGGTGGGCGCCGCCCCAGACGATGGGCGTCTTGCCGTTATCGAGCTGGCGTATAAGCCTGGCCGCCTCAAGCGCGAAGTAAAGCTGTGTCCCTGTCATAGAGGATATCCCCACGCAGATGGGCTGCTTTTCCATCTGGCTGGAGACAGTCTTGCGCCAATTCATGTCCCTCCGCTGGTCGACAATCTTTACTTTATAGCCTTTCCTGACAAGAGGCGCGGCTATTGTAAGCAGGGCGTGCGGAGGAGCGACATTCGAACCTATGTCCTGCCCTGTCTTTGGGTATATTAGTAGTATATCAGTATTATCGCTTAATCCGCTGTTTTGGCTCATATCTTTATATTTGCGGCATTAAATAATTTAATATATCACAATCAAATTTGAGGCGCCATAGAATTTAAAAGATCTACCCAGTTATAGGCGCCGGCGGCCTTCATCCTGAACCTGAACATATTATCGGTCCCGTATACACGTATCCTTCTCACCGCAAAGGGCTTTTTTTGAGAATTGTCCATACCCATTATGTTCGTGTAGGCCCGCGTATAGCCGAGGGTCTTTAGAATATCGGCCGTATCCTTATTAAATGAACCGCGATTACCAAACGGGTAAGAGAACGAGGTCACATCACATCCAGCGATCGCCTTTATCGCCTCACGGGAGGCCTGGGCCTCGACAGAGAAGGCCTCTTTGTCCAGACGCGCCATATTTCTGTGTGTAAGGGCGTGAGAACCGATCTCCGCCCCGCAGGATCGCATCTCTTTAACCTGATCCCATGTCAGGGATTTAACGGCATATCTATCATTAAAAAATTTCTTCATCGGTTCCGCCGTATCCATATACTCTATTGTCAAAAACACTATGCATTTCATCCCGTACTTCTTCAATACAGGAAAGGCGTTCATATATACATTCTGGAAGCCATCGTCGAAAGTGACGGTGTATCTATCTTTGCGCCTTGAAAGGTGCTCCATGTGTCTTTCGAAGAGCGCCGGGGAAACGTTCATCCTGCGCGGATCGTCGTCTATGTCTATGTTATCTACTGAATGGTACACGAACACCGCGTTTTTCGTCCTATAGAACGGCGTTACAAACAGATATATGAACAGGCTAATTATGTCTTTCGCGATCCGCATCGGTCTTTTTTGCCTTGACTATATAGTTTATCGCCAAAAACCGGCTTGAGATGAAGTTCAGTCTTTTTGCCAGGCCCAGGGACAGCCCGGGATTCATCCTGTTGAGGAAAGAAATTCTGAAGATATGGAATTTGCTGTCCTCTACCTTGAAGCCATATTTTTCCAGCAGGGAGTCAATGGTGCTTTTGCCAAAGAGCCTTGGCTGGAAATCATAATTCATGAACGACCCCGCCAGATCCATGTTTATGAATTTCCCGGCGGTCTTTAGCACCGCGCGCATCCAATAATCCAGCTTATTAAGGAGGCTTTCGGCGTTTGGCGCCGTGAATATGGCTGCGCCTCCTTTTCTGGTTACTCTCGCCACCTCCCTAATCCCGGCCTCGATATCATCGAGATATTCCAGCACCCCAACGCATACAGCCGCGTCGAAAAAACCATCCTGAAACTTCAGATCCTCCATATTTCCTGTTGAGAATTCCGCGTTGGCATATTTTTTATCTCCCGCAATTTCTATCATCTCTTCGGAATTGTCCACGCCGTAAAGCCTGCGGCATCTGCCGGAGAGTTCATCGGCATATACTCCAGGGCCGCACCCTATGTCCAGGATCCTCTCGAAAGACCCCCCAAGCATATTGAGGACGATCCTCTTTCTTTCAGAGAATATGAATGACCTCAAGTCGTCTATCCTTTTATAGCTGGACTCGTAGTCGGAGGCCTGGTCATCAAAAAATTTTATGACATCTTGCCGCATAATGCGCCCTTTGCGCCGTTCAAAATGGAATCTGATCTTTATTGAATACCAATTTCAGCAAAAACGAAGGCAGCCGCGTTGTAGTCACTCCTCCGGAACTTAGCGAATTGATATTGTCATTTAAAAAGGCGAGCATCTTTCTATCCGATCTGACAATGGACTCATCCGCCAGCTGTCGATAGACGGCGTCATAGGAACTGTCGATAAATCGTATATCATAAAATATCCGCCTGCCCTCTTCTGGATTTCCCAAGAGATGTTTCAGGTATGAGAGAAAAAAGAGACATTCTACAAACTTGTCGATCTCGTCTTTTAAGATGCCCGAGATGCGCGTTGATCTTTCTATAGGCCTTTCGCCCCAGCTGTCATAATAACTCACTATATCGCTGGTCCACTTGCGCATATCGCGGCCGTTGGTCATCCATCCTAAATCCTTAAGGTCGTATCTGCCCAATACGTAATTGAACAGAAATGGCCTTCGCTCATAGGCCTTCTGAAAGAGGTTCTGAGCCTCTTTATAGCGCCCGGCCTTCAATTCTTTAAGGGCGTCTTCGAAATCCCTGGTGAATGGGTCTATGTCTCTGCCGCTGGAATTGCATACTCGAGGGCCCCGCAGAGTATACACCAGCCCTGTCTTGGCGTCGTTCGGAGGCACGTTGATATTTATGAGCGCCATCGAATCATCCCTTAAGACTTGCGCGAATGTATAACGAAACGTATCAAAGCGTAATGGGTCCGCTGTGCAGTCCCAATATTCCTTGAAAGGCATCACCTGGACATTGTCGATGTATATACGAGAATGGTCGACCCCTCCGGATCCGATATCGGCCTTAACCGCATGTGCCGTTTTGATATAGTCATATATAAAAAATGTGTTTGGGAGCCTGCCTTCAAACATATAAAGCCTTATCCCGAGAACATTAAATACCCCTAAACCGATAAAGACAGGAATCAAAACAAGGTCTTTTAAGGCATCTTTCGAGCTGATCTTACGGGTCATTAAAGCGCAAAGATGGACCGAGACCGAAGCGAAGATAACGGAAAATAACGGCGTGATATAAACAAAATGGCGCGACGCAACAATGCCTCCCCTCCTCCACATATTCGGCAGGGCGATTGCGTACAGTATGAAAAATATGACAAACCCTTTTTCCTTCTTAAGAAACCGCCTTGCAAATATGACCAGAAATAAGACGGTCAATGAGGCGTATATCAAATCGGGCTTGAGCGGGATGTTGTAGTAGGGGATAGCCGAATCGGCTGACGACAGGGCCTTAAAGGGAGCTAAAAAACTCATGAGCATGCCGACAAAGGGCCGTATAAAATTGTAGGGGGACAGGAAATCCGCGAGCAGCACCTTGCGCTGATGAAACGGGGACAACGCTCCCCTATGCCAATACGCCCACAGGAATATCGCCGAGTATAAAACCGCTCCTATAATGGCGGCGCGGAGAAAGAACGCTCGAAAATCGTATTTAGCACACAATCTTAAGGCATGCCTGAATAACAGCAGAACTGTCAGACCTGAAACGAAGATGACCGGAAATAGAAGCGGGTTCGCGATCTGCGGGATGCTCATATGCAGTGAATTCTCGATATTCGGGTAACGGATGTAGGCCAATCGCATAAGCGGCCATCCCAGATAAGTGATAAAAAGAGGAAGCCATGCAGTATACCTCTTTATTCTGTCTTGGTTATCTTTCGAGCATACGAGGATATGCGCAAGCACGCTGACCGGCAGCACCAGTATGGTTATCTGGCTGAACGACGCCAAAAGGTTGGCGAGTATGGTCAGGCGAAAAGACGGCCGCCACGCCTCACCGGCATAAAGAAGACGCGTGGTCCTCAGATAGAGATACCAGACCAATAGCGTAAAAAGTATTACCGTGCGGTGATGGGCTGACATCGGCCATATATAGTACTGGAAATGGATGAAGGCTGTCATATAGACAAGGCTCGCAAAAAACGCGCTTGGAAAATCCAGTCCCAATTCCCGCGCCACAAGATATAGCAGGAAAGAAGCCGCCAAGTGCATGGCTACCGCCGCGAATATGAAGCCCTTGGCGTGAAAACCGATGAACTGATGGATTAGGAAAAAATAGACGTTCATCGTAGGCTCGCCCCAGCTCGTATAATACGGATTGAACATGTGTATCTTCAGCGCGCCCCAGAAAGAGTTGGTCGCCGCGCTATTCGCGATAGTCGGGATCATCCACCACATGTCCGTCTCATGGAAGAGAGAGTTTATCGGCTGGTAAAGG
>JAHFGN010000010.1:0-17679 GCA_023247415.1 Candidatus Omnitrophota bacterium | reverse complement strand
CCGCCATAAAAACTAACGTGAGGATATATATCATTTTTGGTCTCAATACAGGATCTCCTCCGCCACTCGGCCTGCCCCCAAGCCATCGACCAGGGATCTGCCTCTCCTGGACATCTTGGCCCTCTTTGAAAAACCATGCATTAGATCCATTACTCTATCCCTGATGATGGTTTGTCTAGAGGCCTTATGCCAACCTAAGTTTATCGATACGCCGCCCTTCTCCAGAGATTCGGCATTCAATCTTTGGTTAGGCGCCAGGACAAACGTCATAAACGGCACCCCAAGCGAACAGAGCTCATATGTAGTGCTGCCGCCGCCGCAGATAACCAGATCAGCCCATAACATATCTTCAAAGATATTGTTCGAAAACCCTTTTAGCTTATACGATATATCTTTATCTTTTAGAACCTTCTTTATGGCCTCTTTTGTCCTCGGCTCTATCTTCGCGATAACCCTGATATCGAATTTATGGCCCTTTATCGAGCTTACGGCTTTTATTATTTTAATTACAAGGGTATTCTTATTTATGCCTCCGCCCAGCATGATGAGTATTTTTTTCAATTGTCCTGAAGGATGATAAGAATCTTTTTTTGCCGCAAAATCATTCTTCAGCAGGGCGTATCTTGGCCCTAATAATAATTTAGCCTCGGTCTTTGCGGGATAATCGAGCGCTTCGGCGCATATATTCTGGTTTAAGACAATATCGGCTGTGAAACGGCCTTCGGCCAAATCGTCTATCACAAGAAGGCCAAGCCCTGAGCTCTTCAGTTTCCTGTAATAATTATCATCAAAACTGTAAGAATCGGCTATGACAAAGTCCGCGCGATATTTAACGGCTGTGGACCTTAACATGGCTAGGTCGTTATCAAGATTAACGTCCGATTCCATCAGTTCAACTTTGTTGAAGCCGTCATGTTTTATCAACGACAAAGCCATTTTGTCGAAATCCTTAGTTAAAAATATCGGGTCGCATCCCCTCTTCCTTAACGCCTCTGCCAGCGCGAGGCATCTCCTCAAATGGCCTATGCCAATCCGCCTTGAGGCATCTACGCGGAATAGGGTCTTCATGGCCTTCTAAATACCGGCTCCAGCGCCGGTCCCTCTAAAAGCCCCTTCGCATTGCCGCGCCTTACGGCCTTCGCGGCAATCTCCAGGACAGTCCTGTAAACCTTAAGCGTATAATCGACATCGGAGGCGGTGTGGCTAAAAGATACGTTATGCGCGCCGGTAAAGAGCACCTTCCTCTTTATGCATTCCTGCTGAAACAGGCTCTTAAGCACAAGATCATCACGCTGACGTTTATCCTTGAACGTAATAACAGTTCGCGGGGGGAGGCCCATACATTGTGTAATATCAGCTACACCATACTCTTTTGCCAGGACGTTGTACCCGTCTTTTAATCTTCTGCCCATCTCCCAAAGATGAGTTATCACGTTTCTATTTTTAATCTCATTTATAGCAGCTATTGACGCGGCTATAGAGATGATATCTCCGCCAAAGGTAAAAGAGAAGAAGACATCTTCGAATAATTTCATTATCTTCCTCTTCCCGACTACCGCGGATATCGGGAACCCGTTGCCCATGGCCTTGCCAAAACAGCTCAAGTCTGGAATCACGTTAAAATACTCCTGGGCGCCCCCTAAAGACAGGCGAAAACCGGTAATGATCTCATCGAATATAAATAGAGCGCCGTTTTTATGCGCGAGCTCCTTCGCTTTAGAGAGAAAATTTGCCTGGGGCTCCACGACCCCCATAGGCTCCATAATAACGGCGGCTATTTTATTTCGATTCTCTTTAAAAATCTTCTCAAGCGACTCTATGTCGTTATATTTAAAGGTAAGAGTCAGTTTCTTCACGCCTTCCGGGATGCCCTTATCCCTTGTGGTTGTTCCTATATACCAGTCCTGCCAGCCGTGATAGCCGCAGCATGCGATCTTGTCTCTTCCTGTATACGCGCGCGCCGCCCTGATCGCGCCGCTGGTAGCGTCAGAGCCGTTCTTGCCGAATCTGGCCATCTCCGCGCAGGGAATAGTTCTCTTAAGGAGCTCGGCAAGCTCTACCTCAAGCCGGTGAGGCAGGGTGAATGTGGTCCCTAATTCCAGGTACTTTTTTACCGCCTTTGTAACGGCCGGATAATTGTAGCCCAGGATAACCGGGGCGAGGGCCATCGAGTAATCGACGAACTCATTCCCATCTACATCCCATACATGGCTGTCCTTGCCTTTCTCTAAAAATACAGGGGCTACGTTTTGAACGAATTGGGTCGGCGCCTTGCTGAAGGTCTGCGAACATAGGGGTATAACCGCTTTTGCCCTTTTCTTAAAGATGAGCGATCTCTTTATGCTTATCCTCCTCGGCTTAACAGGAGGCTCTTTTATAAAACTTTTATAGTACCCCTCATTTGTCGGGATGGAGCTGTTTATCTTTTGTATTTCAGGATGCCGCTTCAATAGATCCAGCACGTCCTTCATATAAAATATCTTCCCTTTTGAATACAGATGTTTATATACCGCTCTTGCGAACTCGAGATCTCTTGGCTCATCCACGGTCCATCTAAAATTGAGCGATAGATCTCCCTTTTCATTTGTGACATTCTTCACCCTGAAGTGCCCTGAATTTTTAATATATGGAGTCACATGCTCTTTTTCTATCCTGGATTGCGCATTGCGCCATGCCTTTTTTAAGGCCTCAAAAGAGAATACCTCTATGTCCAGCCCATCAGGATATGTGCGTATAATAGAATTGGTGGCGCAGTCACATCCTCCTTTAAGATATTCTCTTATCACCCTGTCTATTACTGCCGGATCCAGGAGTGGATTATCACCCGTTATGCGAACGATTACATCGGCTCTAATCTTTTTCGCGGCTTTATAAAATCTGCTCAATACGTTGTCGCCGCTTCCACGCACAACCGGAATAGAATGTTCCTTCGCCAACTCCGCTATCGCATCGTCTTCCGCGTTATGGCTCGTCGCTATTATTATCTCATCGATCAGCCTGCAGCTTTTTAGCCGTTCTACTATATGCAAAAGCATGGGCTTGCCTTCTATCTCCAGCAGGACCTTCCCCGGGAGCCTCTCCGAGCCCATCCTCGCCTGTATGATCGCGCCTACCATCTTCCCATCCATCCTTCACCCTAACCCTCTTCCCAGGGAGCCGTAGGGCAGACTTAAGTCTGCCCTACGGTCATGGGGAGAGGATATGGGGTGAGGTCAATGAAACGTTTCAGTTTTGACGCCCTCTTCGCCGCCAACATGACCTTTAGCGTCCGGATGCCGCTTGAGATATCAGTGACAGACTCCTCTTTTTCTTTTAGCACATTTGTGAAGTGCTTCATCTCGTCTATGTACATCTGATTGGAATCGTAATCCTTCGGCTCTTTGAAATAGCGCCATCTTTTATCTTTGACCCTGTATAACGATACCACCTTCCGGGACTTATCCCATTCAAGGGCGCCTCTTGAGCCATAAAAGTAGTAGATGCGCCTATATGGGTGTTGAATATAGTCGACATGCACATTGCCGGTTGCGCCGCCTTTGGTGCGGACTATCATCTCAGCTGTATCTTCTGTGTCTATCTCCAGGCTGCTGTACTTGCCTGCGGCGCAGGCGATGGCCGCTATGGGCCCAAGAAACCATTGGAGGTAAGCGAGCTCGTGGGAATCCAAAAGCGCGCCGCCGCCCAGCGATCTGTTGGCGCTATAGCCTTTTCGGTAGTCCTCATAAGGATGCCAGTCCGGAAGATATTGACCGGCTATAACAGTAAACGACAGGACCTTTCCTATCGCTCCGCTATCCAATAAGGTCTTCATCAGTTTGAAACTCGGATGAAATTTAAAATTGTAACCCACGAGCGCGCGCAGCCTATTTTTTTTAACGAGGTTCAGCAGGCAGTCTATCTTTTTCAAGTCATGCGAAACGGGTTTTTCGATAAACAGATGTGTCTTTGCTTCTGCCAGCAAGAGCGCTGTCCTGGCATGATATATGGTGGGATTGCAGACCAGGGCAGCATCGTATCTGCCTTTCAGCGCCTCCTCCAAATTATGAAAGGCCCTGACCCCGTATCTTTCTTCGATCTCATTGGCTCTTTGTCTGGCCGGTTCTACAACATAAGCCGTATGGGACAGGCCTAGGAGATTTTCCAGATGTCTCCTGCCTATCGAGCCTCCGCCTATGATCAGAAATCTCATTCCAGGGCCTCTTTAACCCTTTTTACAACATAAAGGACTTCCCTATCTGACATCCTCGGATATAAAGGTATGGTCAGCGCCTGGCTGTAATATTCTTCAGCCTTTGGGCATGTCCCTTTTCTATATCCCATATCAGCGTAATATGGATTCAGGTATACAGGCCGATAATGTACAGATGGTGTTATGCCTGACCTCGACATGGCCTCATACACCATTCGTCTTTTGGCCCTTCCCCTTACCCTTATAACATATATATGCCAGCCGGAACTGACATAATCCCTCTCGCATGGAAGTTCAAGGCCGTCTATCCCCGAGAGTCCGCTGTCATATATATCAGCTATCTCTCTCCGCCTCTTTAGAAATCTATTTATCTTCTTTAACTGACTAATCCCCAATGCGCATTGGAAGTCTGTGATGCGGTAGTTGAAGCCGAGGAGCCGCATCTCGTAATACCACGGACCTTTGTCCTTCGCCAGGAGACGCCGTCTGTCGCGCGTGATGCCGTGATTTCGGAGCATGAGCAACTTTTCATAGAGGCCTCTTCTATTCGTCAGGACGGCCCCGCCTTCCCCTGTTGTGATATGTTTCACCGGATGGAAACTGAAGACTGTCATGTCTGAATATTTGCAGGAGCCTATCCTTTCGCCTTTATATTCCGCGCCTAAGGCGTGCGCTGCGTCTTCTATCACAAAGAGCTTATGCCTTTTGGCTATCGCGCGAATCTCCTCCAAGTCGCAGGGGTGCCCGGCGAAATGGACGGGGATTATGGCGGCGGTCTTTTTATTAATCTTCTTCTCTATCTCTTTTGGATCGATATTTATTGTATCTTTTTGGATATCGGCAAAAACCGGCCGCCCTCCGCAATATATCGCGCAATTGGCTGACGCGACGAATGTTATGGAAGAGGTTATCGCTTCATCGCCTTTGCCCATACCCGCCGCGAGGCACGCTATGTGCAGCCCTGCTGTCCCGCTGGAGACTGCCACGGCATATCTGGCGCCGGTATATTGGCAAAGCAAGTCTTCAAATTTCTTTATCCTCGGCCCCTGGGTGAGCCAGTCCGATCTTAATACCTTGACTACCTCTTCAATATCTTCCCTGTCGACCCATTGATGAGCGTATGGGATGGGCCTCCTGGATGAGATGGGACTCATAGCTTGTCAACCATCTTTTTTAACTCTTCTTTGCTGAGCCAGGCATCATTTTTATCGCTCGTATAGGTGAATCCTTCTGACAGAGGCCGGCCATTGTTCCAATTTTTAGGCTTCCACCAATAATGCTCAGGCTCTATGACAAAAAAGTCATCTAACTCCAGGCCATGGCGCGCCTCATCGTCTGTAATCAGGTCTTCGTGAATTTTCTCGCCGGGCCTTGTCCCAATATATTTTACCTTACATTCCGGCGCTACAGCGTTCGCCAGGTCAACGATGCGCATGCTCGGTATCTTTGGGACGAAGACCTCCCCGCCGTGCATGTCCTCGATGCATCTGATGACGAACTCAACCCCGTGCTCCAGCGTGATCCAGAACCGGGTCATCTCCTTATCTGTGATTGTAATCTCCTTTTTGGCCCTCTGCTCCCTGAACAGCGGGATGACGCTGCCGCGGCTGCCCACGACATTCCCATATCGGACGCACGACATCTTTGTCTGCCTCTTGGGCCCGACATAGGAGTTGGCCGAGATAAATAACTTCTCCATGCACATCTTCGTCGCGCCATACAGGTTTACGGGATTTACCGCCTTATCCGAGCTTATGGCCATGACCTTTTCTATATTGTGGTCTATGGCGGCCTCGATCACATTCTGCGCGCCTATGATATTGGTTTTCACGGCCTCGAAAGGGTTATATTCACACAAAGGGACCTGTTTTAAGGCGGCCGCATGAACCACGATATCGGCTCCGTCCATTGCCCGCTCCAGCCTTTCCTTATCCCTGACATCGCCGATAAACAGCCTTATGGACTTATGGGAGTTAAAGGCCTTTTCCATCTCCCACTGCTTTAGCTCGTCCCGGCTGAATATCCTTATGGTTCTGGGTTTATATTTTTTCAGCATTATCTGAGTGAACTTCTGTCCGAACGAGCCTGTCCCGCCTGTCAATAGTATTATCTTGTCCGACCAATCCATACTCCCTCCCCTCACCCTACCCTCTCCCCAAGACCGTAGGGCAGACTTAAGTCTGCCCTACGGCTCCAGGGGAGAGGAAGAGAAGTTATTTTACCTTACAGAATCTTATCCACAAGATTGAGCGCGGTCGAGGCCAGTCCCCTTAGCTCCTCGATCCGTTTGAGCCTGTCCCTGCATACCTTTGCCATCTTTCTCTCTTCATCTGTTAAACCATTGGCAGACTGTATGGCCTTGTCGAGTTCAGTTAACATGCCAGATACTTCGCCAAGCCTTCTTTGCACTGAAGATTTCAATTTATTCAGGAATATCTTCTTTATATCCAGCTCTGCCTCATAATAGTCCTTTCTCGAGCCCTTGACCCATATCTTCCTCGCGGCGCCCCACTTCTCCAGCTCCCTGATGTTTATGCTGACGTTGCCCTTCGACGCCTCAAGTCTCTCTGTAAGCTCATCCAGAGAAAGCGGCCTATCGCTCATATACAATACACCGTATAACTGCGCGACGAACCTGTTCAGACCAAAGTCATCGCATACCGAACAGATATAATTGATAAATTTATTCTGCGCTTTTTCCAGCGAATTTTCAACAATATTTGTCTCTTCCATTACGTTATCCTCCAAATTGAATATGTTATGTTATCATCGTTTAATACGTTCTAAACATATATAACATATAGACTATTTTATGTCAAGCAAAATTGGAGAGATTACTGAAAAATTGTCATTGCGAGCCCCGAAGGGGCGAAGCAATCTATTTTAAGGAGACGCTGTCCAAGCGGAGCAGGAGACACTGTCCCGATTGGATTGGAAAGCGTCTCTAAGACTGGTGGAGAGGGATCTCTATTCTCCGCCTGCTGCATCTATAACCGTGTTAGTTATAAATGAGCTCTTATCGCTGGCCAAGAATAGGACGACTTCCGCGATCTCGGAAGGGTTGGCAAACCTCTTTAGAGGTATCATGGCGACACGTTTGGACATGTCTCCCCTGCCTGCCTTCATATGTATGGGCGTACTGGTAATGCCTGGCCTTACTGCGTTGACAAGTACATTATACGGGGCCGCCGCTTTAGCGAAGGATTTCGTAAGCGCCTCCAAAGCGGCCTTCGAGGCGCTATAGTGCGCGGTTGTGGGTGAACCGCCAAATTTGACGCCGATAGAACTTATATTGATAATCCTGCCTTTTTTCTGTCTGGTCATAATGGGAAGGGCCGCTCGGCTTAATAGAAACGGCGCCTTGACGTTCGTCTGAAAGGCGGCGTCCCATAGTTCTTCGCTCAGGGCTTCCAGCGGCGCGGGCCTGACTACCTCTCCTGCGTTGTTCACAAGGATATCGATGCGGCCTTTGCTCCATAGAAGAAATTCATCCCAGAGACGAAGGACCTCGCTGGAATGGGAGAAGTCGGCCTGAAAGGCCTGACATTGCCCCTTGCCGTATCTGCGCAGCCTCTCCACACTTGTCTCGTTTCCGCAATAATGGGCGCCGACTAAGGCCCCTTCCGACAGGAGGCCTTTTGCTATCTCGAAACCTATGCCGCCGCTTGCGCCGGTGACCAAGGCATATCTATTTTTTAGTGGACTTTTTTTCATAATATTCTCCCCATTTGTCAAAGTGCTTTTTTCCGATCAATATCCCCTTCGCATCGCAGAGACTGCACGGCGGGAAACCGCGATCGCTTTTGATCAGTTTCCTCCTGACCCGTTTTAATACGTCATTATCCCATATTGTCAATATGGAATCATCGTTTACATTGCCTGCGATAAGCCTCCTGGCCCAGTCGTGGGCGCACAATAAAACGCTTCCGTCGTAATCGACGAGTATCTGATAGAATGGATAGTAACACGGCCGCTTCAACGGCCTCTTGAGCGGAACTATGCCGATATCCTTAATCGCCACCGCCCCTGCCCTGTTGGAAAGCGTGATGCCAAAATGTTCTTCTGGCGATAACCATCTCACGCGCAGCGGCATCTGATCGTCTCTTAAGCCCGCTTCTGCCTGCAGTCTCCTGAAATGCTCCACTTGATGCGGGCCGTCGTACATGCTGACAGAGAAAGTCGCAAGGCCCGCGTTGAACAGCGCGGAGAGCCTCTGGCCGGTTGCCAGGTCGCCGTTACTGACGATCTCGATACGCGCATCCGGGCAGCAGTCTTTGGACAATCTAATTATTTTCTCAAGACCCTTGTATAGCAGGGGTTCGCTGAAGGCCGAATAGAGAACGGTCCCGTCGAATCGCACCTTCGCAAGGTCTTTCATGACTTTTTCATAAAGGCCTAACGACATGTGTCTATCCACATTGGGAAATATTTTAGGATCTACGCGCGGACAAAAAACGCATTTGCGGCTGCATAAACCGGAAAGGTTAAACTCAATGAGTGAAAAGATAGGCGGACCGCCCCCTTCGGCGTGTTGGGCAAAGTGGCCCTCTACAAATTTGTCCTTTCTGGCTATATTGGGATCTATGAAATCACGCCCTGCTCTCATATTGCCTTGTAACATAAATAAGGGTAATATCAAATATTAAAAATCAAATATCAAATACACAAACCAAAAATCAAAAATTTTGTGTTGTGCTATTCTTAACAAAAGTTCTTTTATTTTTATGTTTTTGATATATGTTTTTGATTTTTTATATTTTATTTTTGATTTTAATACAACCCTTATTTAACTAACGGAACATCATATCAACCCTATCATGATATAGTTGCTTTTACCTCTAAAGACAAGTTTTTATGCCCCCGAGCGAACTCATCCATCCTTAAGGCACAATACCTCTTCGTAATGCGCTTGATCGTGTCTTTTATCCTGTCTAATTTTTCAATAGCAGATGTCCTGATATTGGGATGCGGCATGAGCTCCTTCGGGATCCTGTCGTTGAAGTCGACGAATTCGACCAGATGAAACGTATATACAAAATATCTTTGCCTCATCAGGCCAATAGACAATCTTCGAGGGAGATCCCCCAGCATAAGGTGAAAATTGCTGTAAAATGGGAGATTCAGGATTCTTGTGCGCGCCAGCGGTATCTCGATCAAGTTTCTGCGCGGCCCTCTTGACTGCCATTTGTCTCTTGACGGATAATATGGGCTGTTTGGGAGCCTGTGAGAGCTTTCACCGAACCCCTCATACACATCACCTTCGCGAAAGAGTCTGTGGTAACGCTTGAATAAAGGTTTTAAAGACGACCAGAAGGCGGATGAATCATACTCATACGAAAGCCTTTCAAGGAGATTGATAACTGACTCATCGATATCGTAGCCCGGGGCGCGAAACCCAACAGGCCTATGGCCTGTTAGGCTCTCTATAACATCAGAACATCTCTCGATCTGGGCATACAAATCCGCTTCGCTGAGATTTCTGAATTCATAGGGGTGCGAATAACTGTGGTTCGCGATTTCGTGCCCGGCGCAATGGGCCTCTTTAACAAGAGAGCCTGCCTTCGAGTTATTTTCCAGCTCTTCTCCAACGCAAAAAAATGTCACCTTGATACCGCAGTCCCTGAACAGGGCCAGGGCCCTTTCCATGGAAACTTCATAAAAATAATCCAGATCGCCGGCATTGTAGGAGGTGCGCGAGATCCCCCAATATTTTAGAAGAGTCTTTGGTGAATCAATATCGACATTAAATGATACCATTCTTTCTGGCATGTTTATTCTTTCATGCGGGCGATAGGGCTATAGGACAGGCCGAGCTCGTAACGGCCTTTCTTGGGCAAGGCTACCCTCATCATCCCGTAATCGCCTTTTGTAACCGCGACAGGCTTGCCGTTAAGCCGGGCCTGCCAAAAAGGGTGCCAGGCTACTTTTATTTCAGCCATATTATCCACGCTCTCGTTATCTATGCGAATCTTCAGGGATTGGCCGCCTAAATCCAGGACCTCGCATCTCGCCTTTTTTGTGAAAGTTATCCAGCCGGAGTCGAAATCTATTAAACGGAATATAGAAAGCTCTCCGAACTTCTCTTCTTGCGCGAAAGCCCTGGAGGAGCCAAGCTTCTTATAGAGTTTCGGTTCAACACTGACGATGTATCTCGCGTTAAAATAGTTCATCATGCCCCTTATATACGACGCATCGACCTTGTCCATCTCCATCCCGAATATCCGGCCATTGTCATTTCGCATGTATTTCTCCTGCGGAAAACCGGAGTCGGAAAGGAAGACGCCTATATATGGGACCTTTGTAAATACACCTGACAGGGCGAATACGTCGCTGCGCCGTAAAATCGGGTTTAAAGAATTGCCAACGGTATTCTCATATATTATCCGAGTCTCGCGTTCACGCACATTCTTGTTGACCCAATTCCATACCTCGAAGAAGTTCGCCATTTGCGGCTCGCCAAGGGTTCGAGACCCTTCGCGGCCGAAGATTGTGTAGTTGAAGATAACGGATGAAAGGATAACTATTGAAAATAGGCCGGTTATTACCTTTTTTCTCTTGAGACGCTCTAAGAATCTGGATAGGCCGTATGCGGCGAATATATACATGCCTATCTGCGCATATATCAGAAACCTATTCGTCCTCAAGGCGCCAACTAGAGGCATGCTGCGCCAGCCGCTGATGAGATTCGGCAGGAGGTCGCTAAAGATGACCAGCGTAATAATCATAAAAAATATTGTATTCCGCAAAAAACGTCTCATATCGCGCCTCTTCTCTTTCCACAATAATAGGTATGCGCCAAAGAGGCTGAAGATGACCCTAAAGATAACGGGTATATTGATAAAAAATACCAGCGGATTGTCCTTGAAATTCTCAAGCGGCCCAAAGAAGGACTTCAGGCTCCATATTAATCCGGTGGAAACATCTTTTATATCATATTTTGTGATGTAGCCTCTCGCGGCGATAAAAGGATAAATATAATATGAGGCTGCTAAACAAGCCAATATCCCTATCGCAAACACCCTCACCCTTATCGCGTCTTTGGCGTATATCAATAGAAGGCAATAGGCGAAGGCTGCCGCGAATAGATGGGTCGGTATGATGACGGCTAAGAGCGAGCCCAAGACAGCAGTCCGTCTTATCGTCAAGTTGTCGATGTGCCTATCCAGAAGATGAAAGAAGATAAGGAACAGCCCGAGTCCCAGGAAGTTGTTCCAGATGCCGAAGAGGATGCCGTCGCGCCAGACGTCTTTCTGCAGCAAAAGACATACTGCCATTAGAAGGGCCGCTGACTTTCCGAAGCGATGCGAGG
This sequence comes from Candidatus Omnitrophota bacterium, assembly GCA_023247415.1. Lineage (GTDB taxonomy): Bacteria > Omnitrophota > Gorgyraeia > 2-01-FULL-45-10 > JAHFGN01 > JAHFGN01. The sequence goes on along the minus strand of JAHFGN010000010.1, from coordinate 6,181 downwards.
CGATCTTATAAAAAGAGGCCCCTAAGAACGCGTGAGTAAATAATACCATGACTTTATAAGAGATGAGTAAAGGCAGACGAATGATCTTATTCAGGATTGCGATGAGCAGGAAACCGGTTTGCGGGTGGTAGGTGAGGAGCGGCGCGCCGGCCATCCCCTGCATGGTCCATCCGCTTATCCAGTGGCAGCGCGGGATGAGGGTTTGGGTGAGATAGTACGCCTCGTAGTAGTGTATTGAATTGTCATAGCCGGACATAAATCCGGGAGAGAATATCCCGCGGAAGAGAAAAGACGCGACGCCTATGATCAAGATATAGCCAATCATCTCTTCGAAAGGGACCTTATTATCCTGCAGTCAATATCCGGGCCGAATTCCGGGATCTCTTCGCCTATAAGCCACCTGTAATAGGCCTCCATCTCTTCTTCGACGCAGCGCTCCCTGTCTTCTTCATGCTTAAACGTAAGAGACGAGATGCCTTTATTGTCCAAATAGACCGAAACCTTTCTATCCTTTTCTTTCACGATGAAAACCCCTTTGTCCGTCTCGAGCCTGATAGAATGGTCGAAGAAGTCGAAGTGGTTGTTATAAGTCGCCTCTATGGAAGAGACAAGCCTTCCGTGTTTTAGAATGACTATGCCGCTGGAGGCTATCCCACCTTTTTCATTTGTGGCAAATTTTTCTAATCTGTCGAATCTCATCCCGAGCAGGTAATCGAAGAGATATATGTGGTGGTAGCATATATCAAAGAATATCCCGGCCTTTTGCGCCGCACAGCCCTTTAGCCATCGCGAGGATATGGATTCGATCTTTATATCATGCTTTATGAGGAAACTCTTTAAGGCCCTGATAGCCGGGGAATATATAAACTTATTCCCCACCATGATGCCTGCGGATGTTTTTCGGGCCGCGAGGGCGGCAAGATGGGAGCATTCTCTATATGACAGGGTAAGCGGTTTTTCGACAAATATCTTTAATCCCCTCCTCAAGAATTTTGAAGCTGACGCGAAATGCTTTTGGGGCTGCGTCGCGATGACAACGCCTTTTATGCGCTTGTCTTTCAATATAATATTCTCGTCATGTATAATCGACGCGGGCGTTTTTAGCTCGACGTCTTCGGCTTGCCTTGCGCATATATATCTTACCTCCAGGCCATTTACCTTCAGGATATTTTCGAGGAGGTGATTCCCCCACTTACCCATGCCTATAATGGCTATATCAGCTGATTCTCTCATTCTTGAATATCCTTCCAAATTCCATATTCAGCGCCTCGTCCTTTCTGTCGCATATCCTGCAGCCCAATCTCTCAACCTCCATATCGAGGGTCCGCTTCCTTCTTTTTGAATCCCAGATCTCCCAGAAACCCTTATTTCTGATGTTGCCGTAGGCTATAGGCTTAAATTTCTCCGTTGTGATCTGCGGGCATGGATAGACCCAGCCGCGCGAGTCTATGACAGCCAGAAACCGCTGCATATAGCAATATTTAAAGTCGGTCGTGTGGCTGGAGTCCTCAATATCGAGGAACACTATTTTTTTATCGTGGTATTTTCGCCTTAAATGGTTGACTGTCTTGCGAACCTGAGTCAGGGAATCCAAATAATAATCAGGCCGACTGTCCACTTTATTGGGAAGCTGGGGAGGCGAGAACCGGATCGTATCGCAGGCCTCACCGAATATCCGGACAAACCTCTCCATCTGTTCCATGGAGGAATTCTGTTTAAATAATAGATATGAGACATTCACATTTAATCCGGATCTGGCCTTTTTCTTGCGCGCATAGAGATATTTCACATTCTCTATGACCCTGCCGAAGAAACGCCCGCCCTTGGGCAGGCCGTGAAGTGAGTTATAGACCGCGCTGTCGGAGGCGTCTACGCTGATGGTGATGAAGTCTCCATAGGCGGTATTTGTGTTTAAAAGATCCGCGAGGTGCTTATTCAGCAAAAATCCCTTTGTATGGATTCCAAGCCTAAGCCCATTCTCCTTCAGGCGTTTTATTATCTGATACGTATTTTTGTTGTTGAGAGGATCTGATTTGATGCCGGCCATCGTTATGAGCCCTACCCTCCCCTTCAGGTCGTCCAACAAGGCATAATAATCCTTTAGGCTCAGGTCTTTTCCGCTGGTAAGCCTTTGATTGTATCCATAACAAAATCCGCAGTTATAACCGCCGCACCCCTCGCCCGGCTGCAATTCCAGCTGCAGCGGCGCAGGGCTGGTCTTCATCAGCTTTGCTATAAAGTCCCTGAAATAGTTATAATCAAACATCATTACTCCAAATAACTGTCATTGCGAAGCGCCGTAGGCGCTGAAGCAATCCCGAAGGTTGCGAGGACGAAATCCGAAGCAATCTAACAGAGATTGCTTCGCTTCGCTCGCAATGACGATGGGCAATTGTAATCGAATCTATCTATTGTGAGCCATCTTTTAGCTCCCTCTTCAATTTTGCCATCTCTTTTAATAGATCGGTCACGACGCTTACCCTCGGTAGATTTAAGAAATTGCCTTCGAACACGGGTTGGCCCGCGAGCCTCGCGTAATGGCGGACTCCGATTTGTTTTATCTTATAACCGGCCCTTCCGGCCTTGACCAAGATTTCCGTTGTCCCAAGACCGAGCATGCAATTCAACTTCACCTTGTCAAAGACGCGCCTATTGACATACCGGAAGGCACAGTCAACGTCTTTGGCTTCGATACCGAACACCATCCTTACGATGAGATTATAGACGTGGGAGGTCAAGATCCTTGTGAACGGCTGGTTCCTGTTCAATCTATAGCCCGCTATGATATCATACTCATCGATATATGGCAAAAACTTATTAAATTCGTTCAGGTCGAATTGGTTGTCTGAATCCGCGTAGAATATATGCGGATACCGGGCGCCTTGAAAGCCCATCTTTATGGCGTAACCCACCCCTTTTCTGTCTTTGGGCTGTATTACACACTTAAGGCGGCTGTTGACCTTCATCAACTCTTTGGTTATGGGTATGGTGTGATCGCTTGAACCTTCATAGACAATTATCAATATTTCGTACTCATTGGCGTTTTCTCTCAAAAAAGAGTCCGCGTCTGTAATTATCTTTTGAATATTCTTCTCTTCATTATACGCTGGAAAGAATATCGATATATCCGGTTTCATCTCAACAGCCCTTTAAAAAATAGGGACTGTCCCCGGAGGGGAGGAGTCCTTATTTTTTCCGAAGCAATCCTTTAACAACTTTAAACACGTCACTTGCCTCTATCTTCTTCATGCACAGATCGTCTCTATCGCATATCCTTTTATAGCAGGGTGAGCAATCTGTATTCGCGAAGAACTTCTGGCCCCTTCCGTACAGCTCTATCTCCTGCGGGACTGTAGGCCCGAACAACGCGACCACATCCTTCTTCAGCGCGATGGCTATATGCAGGGTAACCGTGTCGCCGCACACAACCAGATCGCATAGATTGACTATCGAAATAAAATCCCGCAGGGTATTGCCGCACCCTGTATCTATAAGAGGAAACTTCGCGCTCTTTGCGATAAGGGCGTTCCTTTCAACCTCTTTTGGGCCGCCCAATAATAGGATCTTCGTAGCGGGGAGCCTGCTTATCTCGCGGCCTAGCCTCATGAAGCCGCCTATCGTCCACTTCTTCCCTTCGAACGCGTCGCCGCAGCCTGTATTGAATCCGATTACCCTGTGGTGTTTGGCCAGACCATATGCCTTGCGCAGTTCTTCTGAACGCCTGAGCTGGTCCGTGGAGAGGATCAATATATATTCCTCTTTATTGTACTTTAACCCTGCGATCTCAAAAATAATCTCCTGATAGCTCTTCTTGTTCTTCCGGAATTTTAGCTCATCATCGAGTCCCAGCCTGAAGGCGTATTCGGAGCTCTTGCTTAAAGGATATGCCCTGCCCTCTTTAGATAGACCAAAACCTGCTTTCTTGTTGGCGTGCGCTATCTCCGCGAGCGCGGTTGACTCCGCGTCCTTGTCAAGGCAGATGACAAGATCAAACCTCTGGACAAAAAGCCGCGACAGGGCCTCCACCCCATACTCTAAAAGGCTGTCTATCAAGCGGTTATTCTCGAGAACGGGAAGAGCCTCTTTCTTTGTAACCCATGTGATATGCGAGGATGGATATCTTTTTTTTAGGCCCGCGAGGATAGGGGTGGTCCTCAATACATCTCCGGTAAAGGCCAGCTTTATGATCAGGATCCTTTTTCCCGCTGGTTTATATTTCTTGCAGCCATCGCACATCCTTTTATACCTGCATGGTTTATCGCCTAAGAAATATGCGCAATTATATTTTAAGTTCACCTCATCCCCCTTGTGTCAATTGTCTCTATCGATTTTAAACTCTAAATACTAAACTCTAAATCCTAAACAAACTCAAAACTCCAAACTCAAAATTCAAAAAATCAGTTTTTAGTTTTGATCATTTGGGTTTTGGGTTTGTTTAGAGCTTAGGATTTCGGATTTAGAGTTTAATCTCCTGTCAGTGAGCGAAGCAATCTCTTTTATCCCGTCGAAGGCTATCGACGCCAGAAACTCATTGCCTTCCCGCGTAAGGTGCGTTCCGTCCAAGAAATATCTGCCCTTATCCGGCAGGGCCTCAAAGGCCTCGTTGGCTGATATTACCTTTATGGAATTTCTTCGTCCTATTGCGTCTATCCTCGAATAGAATCTATCATAGTATGGCCTCATCCTGTCTGTCGTAAGCCTTCCGGCGCGCCGTTTGATATCGACTAAATAGAGGGCCTGTTTTGCGATTACTACTTCAACGCCGCGCTTCTTTGCCGCCGCTATTATCTCATCCATATTCTTCTCGTAAGCGCTCAATATCGAATCGTCCTTCATAAGATTTGCCGCAAGCGCATCGAGAGAGCCTCTATAAAGCTCGCCTATATCAGTCTTCATGACCTTGCACAGCTTCTCTCTCAACGAAAGATAGAATACGCTCTTATCTAGAAGGAAGCTGTTGAACATGGTCAGGAGGTATGAGTCCTTCTTAAATACGACCTTCGAATAGTATGTGTCGTTGAAGAAACCATAGATTATGATCATATCAGGCGAATAATCGAAGACCTCGCGCTTTATGAGATTCTTCATCTGGTCGCTTGTATAGCTTGGTATGCCGAGATTTATGACTTCTATATTTTTGCCGCCGGGCTTTTCACGCAATATTTTTTGCAGAAAAACCGGAAATGTAGAATCATCGTCGACGCCTAAGCCAAAGGCCGCGGAGTCGCCGACCACAGCTATCCTGTAAACGCCGGGCAGCTTTTGCGCCTTAAACTCAGGTTTGCGAAAACCCAATGAGTTTATGTTGAATTCTGTATGCGGATAGTCGGGGTTGAACTTGCTGTATCCGTTATAAAACGTTCTCGGTATCCTGATGATCCCGCCCTGTCTCACCCCGCATACCCCTTGCAGCTGCAGTTTGTAGTTATCGAGGGGGTTCAGCCTCGGCGCGATCCCGTATCGAAGCCAATAGCCGGAATCGTACCTGCGCCAGTATCGGACGCGCTGGATCGTCTCCAGCGAAAGGAAGAAAAGGGATGCGGATAACGCCGCGATAACAATATTCTTAAATAAATTCTTATTCATCAGTGACGGTCCTCTTTCTCATACTGTCGATTCCGGCTGAAGCAAAAAGAATAAAAAATGGGGCGATCATGTCCCTATGCCTCAGGAGTATTCCTTCGTTGGCATTGACAATGGATGTGAGTATTAAGATCATCCCTGTATACACAACTATGGGATAGATCGACGCATGCCTTGGCCTTACAATACCTAATATAGACAATCCCAATACCGCGTACCACCATATCATGGAAAACGATATAAGCGTATAGACCGGATCTTTGTGGATGAACGGGAAGGGCCTGGTGAGATAAGACAAAACAGCCCTTGGCATGGCCTTGATCAGTCCCGCCAGAGTAATTCTTTCGGGTGAATTTATATATTCGTCATCGCTTGCGTATCTTTTATAATCCTCATAATACCTATCCGGAAAGGTCTTGTAGGCCAGTCTGCCGCCGGTATGATAAAGGCCGGCGTTTTTTACGAACGCCATAGGCGCAATATTCTTGATGAGGACCATCGGCCTGGATCTTATTCTATAAAATATCGGCACCTTCGTCACCCCAAGCAACATTGCCGGCAAAACGAGGAGCGCGATAATCTTAAACTTCATCTTTTG
>JAHFGN010000082.1 GCA_023247415.1 Candidatus Omnitrophota bacterium | reverse complement strand
CTCTGCCGGCCTCATCCACCCCGGCTATGAGTGAGTACCCCTTATTCCTTAACACCCTCTCGTGGAGCAGGAGCCGGAGCGGCGCCTTGCGTATCTTGCGCCTCGAGTTTCTCCTCGACCTTAGTCTCTTTCCCAATCTTCTTCTCTAAGTAGTAGAGTTTCGCGCGCTTCACATTGCCCTTTTTGACAACTATGATCCTGTCGATCGAGGGCGAATGCAGCGGGAAGACCCTCTCTACGCCTTCACCATAAGATATCTTTCTTACGGTAAGCGTCTCCCCCAACCCGGAGCCTCTGCGCGCTATGACTATGCCTTCAAACGACTGAATTCGCGACTTGCCTTCCTCAACTATCTTTACCTGGACATCGACTGTATCGCCAACCCTAAAGCTTGAGATATCCTTCTTCAGGTACTGCGCCTCAACCAACTGTATCCTCTTATCCATGTGTCTCCTTTGCTAACAGATCCGGCCTTCTTTTTTTTGTCCTTTTAACTGCCTCCTTCATCCTCCACGCCTCGATCGCGCCGTGATCGCCGCTTGTCAGCACATCAGGCACGGCCATGCCCTTAAAAACCCGCGGTTTCGTATATTGCGGATATTCTAAAAGATTCTTCTCAAATGATTCGCACATGATCGACTTCGGGTCTCCGACCACTCCAGGGATCAACCTCGCTACGCTGTCGATGATTACCGTCGCGGGGATCTCTCCGCACGTCAGTATATAATCGCCTATCGACACTTCATCTGTAACGAGCGGTCTTACCCTTTCATCCACCCCTTCATAATGTCCGCATATCAGAACCAACCGTTTGCTCTTGGCCAATTCCTTAACGAGTCGCTGGTCTAATCGTTCCCCTTGAGGTGTCAGCAATATAACTCTTATCTTTTTATCTTTTTTTCTGGTTACTGGTTTCTGGTTACTGGTTACTTTACCTTTCAGGATATCCCTAAGGGCACGATACACCGGCTCCACCTTTATCACCATACCTGGCCCTCCGCCGTATGGATAGTCATCGGCGGTCTTGTGTTTATCGGATGTCCAGTCCCGGATGTTATGAACCCTGATGTCGAGCAATCTCTTAGCGCGCGCCCTCTTCAGCATCGACTCGGACAAGACCCCGTCGAACATCTTAGGAAATAACGTTAGAATATCTATTTGCATCGCGAATCTTTTGCTCTCAACTATAAACTCTCAACTATAAACTAACCCGAACTTTTCTACGCTTTTATCCCCTGCTTTTTGAGCAGTGTCCTTACCGCTGCGGAGGCTTTAGCCCCGACGCTTAACCAGTATTCAGCCCTGTCCTTTTTTACGCTTACCTTCGCAGGATCGGTCTTTGGATCATAATAGCCGAGCGATTCGATAATCCTTCCATCCCTCTTGTTATGTTTGTCCATAACAACGATGCGGTGGGACGGTTTCTTCAGGGTTCCAAACCTCATAAGTCTGATAACTGCCGGCATGTTTCCTCCTTATAATAGCGATGTTAGTTTGGAGAGTCTAGAGAGTTTAGGAGTTAACTCTCTAGACTCTCTAGACTCTATGAACTATTCCTCCTTTTCTCTTCTGATCTTCGCGCCCAATTTTGAGAATTTCTTCTCTATCTTCTCGTATCCCCTGTCCAAATGGTATATCCGGTGCACATCGGTCCTGCCCTTAGCCACAAGGCCGGCCAGGAGAAGCGCGGCGGAGGCCCTTAGGTCAGATGCCATGACAGGCGCCCCGCTTAAGGATTTAACGCCTTTTACTATCGCGGACGAGCCTTCCAGGAGTATCCTCGCGCCCATCCTGCTGAGTTCGCTTATATGCATGAACCTCTCCGGATAAATCTTCTCGGTTACAATGCTTATTCCGTTAGTGACTGTCATCAGGCTCATGATCTGGGCCTGCATGTCTGTAGGAAATCCCGGGTAGGGCAGGGTTGTGACATCGATCGGCTTGAGTGACCTGGCGTACTTGACTCTAAGAGCTCCCGGGGCGAGTTTTATATCCAAGCCCGCCTCTTCGAGCTTATCGATGACAGCCGCCATATGGTCCGGCCGAGCGTCCTTCAATGTTATGTCCCCCTTGGTTATCGCGGCGGCCACCATATGCGTCCCGGCCTCTATCCTGTCAGGTATCACGCTGTGCTCCGCGCCGTGAAGCTTCTTGACGCCTTCGATTATGATTCGGTGCGTTGTCTGCCCCCTTATCTTCGCGCCCATCTTAATCAGAAAGTTCGCGAGATCCACGGTTTCCGGTTCGCATGCCGCGTTCTCAATGACGGTCTGGCCGTCCGCCATAGTCGCGGCCATCATGATATTCGCTGTGGCCAGGACGCTTGAGCCAAAGTGTCCCCCTAAATATATATTTCCACCTCGCATCTTTTTCGCGTCCGCCACTATATAGCCCTTCTCAACTTTTATGTCTACTCCCATCGCCTCTAACCCCTTCAGATGCAGGTCTATTGGCCTCGGCCCGATGACGCATCCTCCCGGGAACGAAACCTCGGCCCGCCTCTTCTTCGCTATGAGCGGCCCAAGGACGCATATGGACGCGCGCATCGTGCTGACGAGTTCATACGGCGCCCTGTGGCGCTTGTAACGGCCCGGCCTGACCTTTATCTCGCTCCCATCCTGTTCGACATCCGCTCCGAGAGTTTTGAGGATCTTCACCATAGTGTTCATGTCCCGCACGCAAGGGACGTTTCTTATCGCAGACTCATCCTCTGAAAGGAGCGTTGCCGCCAATATCGGAAGGCATGAGTTTTTGGCTCCGCTCACCCTGACAACGCCGCTTAATCTATTTCCGCCTTCTATAACAAGTTTATCCATTATTCTTAGCTATGAGAACCCTGTCAATACCCGCATAGTCCTTCTTCACTTCCACCAGATCAAGTTCAGACGAATTCACAATATCTACAACCGCGTCAGCCTGGTCATATCCTATCTCCACCAGGAGATATCCCCCCGTCTTTAAATATACCGGCGCGTCTTCAATAATCTTCCTTAGCAAAGTTAATCCGCCTGGCCCGCCGTCCAAGGCGGCCTTCGGTTCAGATAGCACTTCAGGATCCAATAAACCAAACTCCTCACTGGCTACGTACGGCGGATTGGCGGCTATCATATCAAAATAACCGCTTATATTCGCAAATAGATCGCTCTTCACAAATTCTATTCTCTGGAGCACACCGTTCAGCTGGGCGTTTTTCGCGGCTATCTCCAGAGCCGCGTCAGATATATCTGAAGCCGTTATTTTGGTTTTTTTCACTTCCCTTGCCAAACTTATAGCGATATTTCCGCTTCCGGTCCCAAGGTCCAGGATATCTATCCGCCCCCGCCCATTGAAACCATCTAAAATAAAGATCGCTTCCTCCACCAGGATCTCAGTCTCAAAACGCGGTATCAGGACATCCGGGGTTACAAAAAGCTCGTATCCGAAGAAATTCACCATCCCCTCTACATACTGCTTAGGAAGCGCTGTCATGCTGTTCTGTTGCTTAAACAAGGGTTGTGTTAAAATTAAAAATAAAATACAAAAAATAAAAAACACATATCAAAAACACAAAAACAGAAGAATATTTTTGCGTGTTAGTTAACGAAAATTTTTTATTTTTGGTTTGTGTATTTGATATTTGATTTTTAATATGCTACATTCAACCAGTAAGTGCAACGTTTAAGGATTTCATGACCTCTCGAGGAGTTTGATAATTCAAGCACTTCCGAGGCCGGTTATTTAACAGATTTTCGATCTTTCTCACTTGGTC
>JAHFGN010000009.1:31322-33810 GCA_023247415.1 Candidatus Omnitrophota bacterium | reverse complement strand
CGCGTGCTCTGACTGCGCAAGGAGGATCGGCGTGAGAAAGAGCGACGTCATAAGACCGATCGAAGATGCGATCAATAAACTTCTGGAATCTATGGAGAAGAAGTCTTGATAAGCAATTTAGCCGTAATAGACAAGGGCGCGGTTTTAGAGAAGGATGTTGAGGTCGGCCATTACGCCATAATAGAAGGCGGCGTGAAGATTGGCCCGCGGGTAAAAATCTGGCCGCATGCCTATATATGCCAAGGGACCAGCATAGGCGAAGAGACCCAGATACATATGGGCGCGGTGATAGGCCACATACCGCAGGATATCGCCTTTAAAAACGAAAAGACGGGCCTTATTATAGGTAAGAGGAATATAATAAGGGAATACGCCACAATCCATAGGGGCACAAAAGACGGCTCCAATACTGTCATAGGCGACGATAACTATCTTATGGCCCTTTCTCATGTCGGGCATAATTGCGAGATCGGGGACAAGGTCATCATATCGAACGGCGCGCTCCTGGCAGGATACGTAAAGGTTGAGGATAGCGCCTTCATATCGGGCAATGTCGTGATCCACCAATTCTGCAGGATCGGGACGCTCGCTATGATAGGAGGATTCAGCGGCGTGAATAAAGACGTGCCGCCGTATATGCTGTTGAGGGGGCCGTCTATTGTCAGGTCTATAAACCTGGTTGGGCTTCGCAGGGCCAAGGTCGCGCCCTGCGCCATACGGGCTATCAAAGAGGCATTCAGATTCCTATACAGATCAAATCTGAACATATCACAGGCTGTCGAGGCTATGGAGAAACTCGAGCCGTCCGGTGAAATCACCCGAGTGTTGGAATTTATTAAAGGCTCAAAGAGGGGGATATGCGACTCGGTATTTAACGATGAGGAATTTTTTTGCCTTAAAAAAGGAGGAGGGAGAAGATGAATAGGATATCAGCAGTTGCAGTATCTTTAGCGCTTTTGTTTGCGGCCGCGGTATGCTGCGCCGCGGATTCTGATTTTGCCGCTGTTCACAAGATAAAAAAGAACATAGATAATCTCGACGATATGAAATACGCGCATGAGGCGCGCGTTGAGCTTGTATCGAGCGGAACGTCGGCGGTAATATATTTAAATGCGGCGCTGAATGACCCGAAAAGAGCGCCCAACTATAAGATAATCGTATTAGAAATTATGGGGGACATAAAGAGTAAAGACGCTGTCGATGCCATACTGATAACCCTGAAGGACCATAATCCAAGTATAAGGCGGGCCTCTGCCAGGGCGCTTGGCGAGATAGGGGATGCGAGCGCTGTTTCTGGTCTCAAAGAGAGCTTGAAGGATTTTGACGCCAATACCAGATATCTGGCTGTATGGGCCCTGCAAAAGATAAAGGATCCGGGATTGGGCGACACGTTCATCAATCTTCTGGGAGATGCTGACGCGCGCATAGTAATCTCAGCGGCGGACGGGTTGGGCAGCATAAAAGAGGAAAAGGCGGTTAAAAGCTTGTCAGCGCTGACCGGACATCATGATGATCGCGTGCGTATCAGTCTGGCGCAGGCATTGGGAAAGATAGGCACGCGCGATACCATCCCGACGCTAAACATATTGTTAACGGATAGAAATCTGGAGGTCAGGCGTCTTGCGCTGTGGGCGTTGGGCCAGGCCAAGGACCCGAGCTCTATCCCTAATCTGGTAAAGGTGGCGGAGCGCGATAAGAAGGAACTCAGGATAGAGGCCACGTTGTCGCTCGGCGATATAGGGACCCCTGAGGTCATACCTACTCTAAAGTCTTTATTGAAAGACGAGTCGACAGAGGTCAGGCTCGCCGCGATAAAATCTCTGAAAAAGATAGGCACCCCAGAGTGCATCAATGCCGTAACAACCTTGACAGAAGACGAGAGTACGAAAGTAAGGCGCATGGCGCTTTCCACGAAAGAGGAGGCCAAATCGCAGAAATAGCGCGTCAGGATAAGGCGAAGGCTTATTCAAGGCGCAAGATCGCGATCTTCTTAATAGACCTCGCCTTATCCGTTGTTCTTCTTTCGGTCGTCCAATTCAGCGGGCTATCCCTGAGCCTGAAACAAGCGGTATCCGCCTTCAGCGGAAATTATTACATCTGCCTGCTTTTGTATCTCGCGTTATTAAACCCCATACTGTACGCCTTAGGGCTTCCCTTGACGTTCTACGCGGGATTCATCTTAGAGCACAGATTCAACCTCTCAAACCAGACCATTAAGGCCTGGGTCCGGGAAGAGCTAAAGCGATGCCTTCTATCATTCGCGATATCGGCCATGCTTGTAGAGTTATTTTATGCTGTTACCAGGGCGTTTCCTTCGGCATGGTGGGTTATTGCCTCACTGGGGTATATCGCGTTCGCGCTGATATTTTCAAAGGTCTTCCCGGTTGTAATAATACCGCTCTTCTACAAGTATAAAAATATACAGGATGAGGCGCTGCGCCGCGCGATACTGGATCTAGCGAGGCGCGCCGCGGTCAAGGTGACGGAC
>JAHFGN010000009.1:0-31312 GCA_023247415.1 Candidatus Omnitrophota bacterium | reverse complement strand
TAATCTTAGCGGACAACCTCATCAATGAGTTTTCGCCGGAAGAGGTATCCGCCGTCGTCGCCCATGAGATCGGCCACTATAAGCTGCGCCACATATGGAAGCTCATCTTAAGCGGGGCGGCGTCAACCTTCGCCGGGTTTTATATCTTTTCGCTTCTCGCCGGGAGGATGATCCAGTTTTTTAGGGCGGACGGCGTAAGTGATTTCTACATGTTTCCATCGGTCGGGCTTGCTTTTATGCTGTTTAATATGGTCGCGCTTCCCGCCCACAACGCGTATTCGCGGTTTCTGGAACGCCAGGCGGACATCTTTGCCCTGAGGCTTACCGGCTCTAAAAGCGGTTTTATTTCAGTTATGGAGAAATTGGCGGAAAAAAACCTTTCTGATACGAACCCCGGCAGGATAATCGAATTTTTGTTTTATGACCATCCCCCGATATCGAGGCGCATTGAATCGGCGCGCGTCTTCGAAGGCTAGGGCGCTACTCGCGATATACAAACGGCTCTATAAGGCCTATGGTCCGCAAGGCTGGTGGCCCGGAGATTCTGTCCCCGAGATCATAGCAGGCGCCATACTGACCCAGAATACGGCGTGGACGAATGTTGAGAAGGCTATTACAAATTTAAAAAAGGCGCGTCTTTTGTCGATTGACGCCCTTAAGGATATAGAAATAGGACGGCTCGCGCGCCTGATAAGACCTTCCGGATACTACAATATAAAAGCGGAACGCTTAAAAAATTTTGTTGATTTCGCCGCGGCAAAATACAGGGGAAGGCTGGAGGCGATGGCCGGCCGGCGTCACGAGGTTTTGCGAAACGAGCTTCTTGGCGTAAACGGGATAGGCCCGGAAACAGCCGACAGCATATTATTATACGCCTTTGGCAAACCCGTATTCGTCATAGATGCCTACACAAAGAGGATATTCTCGCGGCATGGTTTTTTTGAGCCGGGGGTCAGGTATCACGAAGCGCAGGAGCTTTTTATGGGCTTGCTGCCTAAGAGCGCGAGGCTCTTCAATGAGTATCACGCGCTTATTGTAAGGCTTGCCAAAGATGCCTGCAGAAAAAAGCCGGAATGCGGCCGATGCCCGATTAAGGGTATTCCTCTCTCGCCTTTCGGGGAAAGGGCTAATGTGAGGGGGTTAGGTTAAAATAATATTGCAAATAGACGGCCGCGATACTATAATATCTTTAAAAAAAAGGAGGGAGACATGCCCGTTAAGAAAAAGAAGAAGAGCGTGGTAAAGAAGAATAGCGTGATAAAGAAGAAAAAGACTGTCAAGGCGAGAAAAGCGGCAGCGGCGCGGCCGAAGAAGACGGCAGGGCGCGCAAAGGCCAAGGCGGCTGCCCCGGAGCTGGGACTCGAGAAGGTTGGAGAAGTGACTCATTATTTCCCCAAGGTCAAGGCCGCGGCGGTACTTGTGCTAAAAGATGGTCTAAAGCCAGGCGATTCTGTTTACATCAAAGGGCATACGACAAATTTCAAACAGACGTTGACGTCTATGCAGTTAGAGCATATTCCGATACAGGAGGCGAAGAAGGCGCAGGAGATAGGAGTGCTGGTAAAATCGAGGGTGCGTATAGGCGATATCGTATATAAGATTTAACAAAAAGCGGGGAACTCTGTGAACAGATTATATAAAAAGGTGCTGCTGGGGCTTGGTTTCGACGCCAAGGACGGCCATGTCAGGATCACAAAAGGAAAAAATTTTCGTCTCTTCGGCGGTTCCAGAGAAACCCACGAGATGATGCAGGAGAAGGCCGTAAAGTTCAATGAGCAGCTGGATAAAAGACGCAAATCCCTGGACGGCTTAAATGAAAAAGAGTTCTATGACATAGCCCGGGAGGTAGGCTTGACTATTCCGAAGGATAAAAACAAGTCATAGTTTATAGATGGATATAGACTGGCTAAAAACAGAGTACAGAAAAAAGAGAAACAGCATAGCCGAGAGGCTAAAAGATTTCAAGAGGGTCTACCGCAAAGACGATAAGGATATCTTCGCGGAACTGGCATACTGCATATGCACTGCGCAGGCCAAGGCGGAGGAAGCCGACAGGGCTATCGGCGCCTTAAGGACAAAAGGCCTTCTGTATAAAGGCAGCGCCGGAGAGATAAAGCCTTTTTTGAGATACGTCAGATTTTGGAATAAAAAGGCCGAGTATATCGTTAAGGCCAGGCGCGCCTTTACGAACGGCGGCAGGATGCGTCTAAAAGAAGCCTTTGAGGGGCTCACCCCGGTTCAGCTGAGAGAACGTCTTGCTGAAAATGTGCTGGGTCTGGGTTATAAAGAAGCCAGCCATTTCTTAAGGAATATAGGGTTGGGAAGCGAGCTGGCCATTCTGGACAGATATATCCTTAGATGCCTGTCGGGTCTAAAGGTTGTAAGGCGTATTCCATCATCTCTTACGAGAAAAAAGTACCTGGCGATAGAAGAGAAGATGAAGCGGTTTTCGGACAGGGTTGGGATACCAATGGATCACATGGACCTGCTTCTGTGGTCAAGTCAGACGGGCAGGATATTCAAATAACTTTTTTAAAATGAAGAAGCACGTCCTCGGCATAAGCGGAAGCCCGCGGCGCAACGGCAATACAGAGATACTCCTGGATAAGGCGCTTAAGGGCGCCGCCTCAAAAGGCGCCCAGACAGAAAAGTTTATACTTAACGAGATGCGATTTAAGGCCTGCCAGGAGTGCGGCGGCTGCAGGTATACGGGCATCTGCGTCGTCGACGACGATATGAAGCTGATATACGAAAAGATCGGCAGGGCGGATGTCGTCATATTATCGTCGCCTATTTTTTTTGGCTCGATAAGCGCCCAGCTGAAGGCCATGATAGACCGATTTCAGTGCGCCTGGGCAGCTAAATATCTCCTGAAGCGTCCGCCGCCGTCCGTAAAAAAGAGCGGCGCGTTTATATCCGCAGGCGGCTCAGATAAAGAGGCATTCTTCGAAAACGCAAAACAGATAATAAAGATATTCTTTATTACCCTCAATATAAAATATACAAAGGACCTCTTCTTCGATAAGGTAGAGGAGAAGGCCGAGATATTGAAGAATAAGGCGGCATTAGAGGCCGCGTATGATCTTGGCAGGAGTCTAATATAAGCGAAAAGCTAAAAGCGCGATTTTTGGTTCAGAGAGTTCAAGAGAGTTCAGAGAGTTTGGCAAATTCAAAACTCCCAAACTCTTGAACTCTTAAACTAACACGAGCTTTACAAGGAGGGCGATATGGGCTGCGGCACTTGCGGCACAAAGAAGAAGCCGAAGAAGTAATTAATCCGCTTCATGAATTTTGTCGGTAGGAACACTGCTGCCTTGGAGGCCGCGAAGGAGGGGGCCTGTTTTTAAAGAAAAACCTCGGCAAGGTAAGGCAGGTATCATATAAAGGCGACATAAACCTTGTCACAGATATCGACAAAGGGGCAGAGTCGATTATATTAGGCAGGGTAAGGAAGGGGTTTCCTCAGGATTCCATACTCTCAGAAGAGGCCGGGGAGAAGCGCAAGTCCGGAGACTTTCTCTGGATCATCGACCCCCTCGATGGCACAACCAACTTTTTCCGGTCATTTCCTTTTTTCTCGGTATCAATAGCTGTAGCGTTCAGGGAAGAAGCCGGCGGGAAGGTGACGCGTTTCGATGGCTCAAGATATTCCTGCTTCAATAAAGATCTGTTGGCCTCAAACAGATTCATCCACACTCAGATGTCCCGGATATTGTCCCAATCTTGACCGCGCATCTTAAATAATATAAAGCGGCTTGATATGATTGCTTTGTTAGTATATAAAAAAGTTAAATTTTATATATTGCAATCCTAAAATATAAAGGTATACTTCTTATTAGAGAAACAAAAAGTTGTTTATTTTTTTTGACTACTTAGTAAAATATTTTATAAAGCTAATCTAACTTAAAGGCTGGTTTCCAATGAAGATGCCCAAGTTCGTAATAACGATGTCTCTCTTCCTAATGTTTGCGTTTCGCGCCTCAAATTTTGGCGCAGCTGAAGGACTGGCGATTGGTCAATCGCAATATAGGCTTGGCCTGGCCTCCTGGTATTCGGAGGATTCGCCTGGAATCAATGAGAGGACAGCGAATATGGAGATATTCGATGATTCGGAATTTACCTGCGCGATGTGGGGGGTAGAGTTCGACACATTTGTTAAAGTGACAAACTTGGAAAACGGAAAATCTGTTGTATTGAGGGTGAATGACCGCGGGCCGGCTAAGAGGCTCGTCAGGAAAGGGCGCATAATCGACCTCACCAAAACCGCTTTTGCGAGGATCGCCAGCCTGCGGACGGGGCTAATAAGTGTTAAGGTGGAGTTTGTGTAAGGGTGAGGATTACTGGGTCATGTCCCATCGGGGCGAATCTCTGCGCTCTTTTGATTTTATAAAATTGATGACCAGTTCGACATCTTCCTTCCTGATCTCATCGAAGTGTATGCCAAGCCTGTAGTGTCCAACCGCTTTCATAACGCACGACCTGATATTCCCAGTTACAGTTACGGCCTGCGGATGCTCTATCTTCAATTCCTCGGCAAAGAGCGAAGGATTTATGTCGATCTTGAGGATGGTGTCCGGAGGTATAAGATAAGGAGAATCGAGCGCGCAGCCGGTGGCGCTTATATCAACGAGTCCGGCCTTAACGCCGGCAGCGGGTATTTTCAGTTTCACAGCGCTGGCCATAGACTCATGTATCGCAAACTGCGCTGTGGCTTCCACAGGATGTCTCTTGTCGCTCCTCGTCTCGAATGGCATATCCTCTTTCTCCTCACCCTACCCTCTCTCGCCTTTCGGGTAGAGGGATGGAAACAGTATATATGAAAATTGTAGACTTGTCAATTTTTTATTGTTAAAATGTATCCATAACAAAGGGAGGTGAGCCATGAATAAAAAGGTAATAGGCCTGGCAATCCTGATTGCCGCTTTTTGCGCGGGCGTTGCGGCGGCCTATAATGGTTTAATCTGGTCGGCTGAATCGGTAAATAACGCGTGGGCGCAGGTTCAAAACGTATATCAGAGGAGGCTGGACCTGGTGCCGAATCTGGTTGAGACAGTGAAAGGATACGCGGAGCACGAAAAATCCACCTTCATGGCGGTGACAGAGGCCAGGTCCAACGCGTCGAAGATAGCTCAGCATATCACGCCCGAGGTCCTGAATGATCCAGCTAACTTTAAGAAATTCCAGGAAGCGCAGGAGTCGATGGGGGCCGCGCTCGGCCGTCTGTTGCTTATCGTCGAGCGATATCCGGAACTTAAGGCGAATGAGAATTTTCTGGCCCTTCAGAGCCAGCTCGAAGGCACAGAAAACAGGATAGCGGTCGAGAGGCGAAGGTTCAACGATACGGTGAGGGTATACAATGTAAAGATAAAGCAATTCCCGACCAATATCCTGGCAGCGGTGTTTAACTTCAAAGAAAAGGTATATTTTGAGGCGCAGGAAGGCGCAGGCGCCGCGCCCGTTGTAAAGTTCTAACGCGTTTATGAATACGAGGCTTATCACCCTTCTCCTAATCTCGTTTTTGAGCTTTGCCGCATCCGACTCCGAAGCCCTCGAGGTACCCCAAAAGCCGGAATCGCATGTTAATGACTACGCCTCCATCTTGTCAGGCGAAAGCAAGTCCGCTATCGAAGAGACCTTGGCGGATTTTGAAGCAAAGACCGCGAACCAGGTTGTTGTCGCTACTTTTGAAGGCCTGGAAGGGCAAGGCATAGAAGACTTCTCCATACGGCTGGCCCAGAAGTGGAAGATAGGGGCAAAGACGAAGGATAATGGCGTAATCGTTCTGGTATTCAAAAATGACAGACAGGTAAGGATCGAGACCGGATATGGGCTGGAGGGTGTTCTTACAGACGCGCTCTGCGATACCATCATACGGAATGAGATCGCTCCGTATTTTAGAAAAGGCGACTACGATAGCGGAGTAGTAAATGGCGTCAACGCGATAATAAAAGCCGCCTCCGGAGATTATAAACCTGGAGGGCGCCATCCTCAGGATACGCTCGATTTATTTATAGGACTCGCCATGCCGGCTATATTTTTTCTTATAATGATTTTAACCTTTTACGCCGAGTATCACAGCCGGAAAAATAGATACTGGGGCGCGTCATCACGGGGGGATTATCACGGCGGCTGGGGGTCTTCTTACGGAGGAGATTTTGGCGGAGGCGGCGGTTTCGGAGGAGGAGGCTTCGGTGGGGGAGGGGGCAGTTTTGGCGGAGGAGGAGCCAGCGGGAGATGGTAGCTATATGATGATTAATCCGAAATCTTTCTTCAATGATGACGAAAAGACGAAGATAGTCACGGCGATACAACAGGCTGAGGCTAAGACAAGCGGCGAGATACGCGTCCATATTGACAAGACCCGCGCCGCCGATTCACTAAGACACGCGAAGGATATATTTGAGAAGATAGGCATGACTAAAACCCGATTGCGGAACGGCGTATTGATATATATCAACCCGGCCAATAAATCAGTGACAATAATAGGGGATGGCGGCATCGACGAAAAGGTGGAGGATGGATTCTGGGATGGTTTGGCTTATTCAACGGCCGGGAAGTTTCGCGGCGGAAAATATATCGACGGCGTCTTGGACGCGATTAAAACAATCGGCGATGAGCTGAAGACGAAATTCCCTCGGCGCTCAGACGATGTCAATGAATTGAAGGACGACATCTCCTGCAGATAGGTCTTTCCTAAAAAAATCCTAAAAAAATATTGACAGACTCGCGATGCAATGATAAAATGTAAACGTTTACAGTAAACGCTTACATCTGTTCTGAAGCGAGTTTTGAAGAAGGAATCGACTTGGAAAAGATAACGATAAAGGATATAGCCAGAGACGCGGGTGTTTCAATCGCGACGGTCTCCAGGGCGATCAATCCGCACACCACCCGGCTTGTAACGCCGCCTACCAGAAAGAGGATCCTGGACCTTGTTAGGAATACAGGGTATCTCCCAAGCCCTATAGCCAAACGGCTCGCCACCGGAAAATCCACGAATATCGTCCTATTTATCGGAACAAAATATAAATCCATCTTCTATACCGATTACTATATGAAGCTTCTGGGAGGCGCTATGCAGGTAATCGAGGACACTCAATATAACCTGGTGATCCGGATGGTAAAGCTTTATGAAAATAGATTCGATCTGAATAAGGTTACAAAGGGAATGGATATTGCCGCAAGCATCGTATGCGACTGGAAAGATGTGCTTGAGGTATCTGAAGAAAGCCTTGAAAATACCAAGATACCGGTTGTAATCTTAAACAGGGTAATTAAGAAGCCGGGGGTGAGCTCCATAGCATGCGACAACTTCAAGTCTGCCCATGATGCGGCCGCTTATCTAATCGGCCTCGGCCATCGCAAGATTGCCATTATCAAAGGAACGTATTATGAGAAGGATGTGATAGACCGATTTGAAGGATATAAGAAGGCTCTCACCGACCGTTCTATTCCAATACATGACGAGTATATGTTTGAAGGGGTGTTCTCAGAGGAGACCGGATTCAAGGCCGTCAAGAAATTCATGAGTCAAAAAGAAAGACCGACAGCTATATTTGCCACGAATGACGAAATGGCCATCGGCGCGTTTATGAAACTGCAGGAGATGGGTCTGAGATGCCCCAGGGATATTTCGCTGATAGGTTTTGACGGCATAGCCGCGGGCCAATACCTGGTTCCAAGTCTTACGACCATGAGACAGCCGATTGATGAAATGGCGCGCCTGGCAGTGAAAGAAGTCATACGGGCCTTAGGCGTGGGCCGGGACGCTCAGGAAGGGACAGCGCAGCTGATCGAAGCCAAGCTTTTAAGAGGCGGGACTTGCGACAGGCCGTCTTACATACGCGCGGAGAGCGCGGTAGGTTTAAAGGTGTAGTGAAAAAAACTCGGGGAGGTAAAGATGGTAACGGAAAAGGAGTTCAATATCATAAAGGCGCTGGTAGAAGAGGAGATGGAGGCGTTGTATGAGAATGGATGTCTCGATTCTGATATCACAACTAACTACCTTTTTACTTTATCTGGAATCGTGGATAAGCTGAAGAGCGGCGTAAAAGTCAAAAGAGGGCTGCCTTCATATAATCGGCAATATAATCAGCCATAATACGTCCGCTGGGCCTGACGGTCCTTGTCAAGGTTGTATAGTCTGTTTCGATCAGGCCGAATCTAGGACTATAGCCGTCAGCCCATTCGAAGTTGTCAAGAAGCGACCAGTAGAGATATCCCGCCGCAGGAATTCCCGCCGACCTGGCTTTGAATACCCACGACAGATGGTCCTTTATAAATATAGATCTCTGGTTGTCATCATTTGTGCATATCCCGTTTTCAGTGATGATTATCGGCAGTCCGTATCCGGCGAAATCTTTTAATAGAAGGTAAACTCCTTCCGGATATACCCTCCACCCAAGAGAGTTCTTCTCCTCATTGGCTTTCTCGTGATGGCCCAGGTAGCAGGGTTCGCCGAACATGTCGTATCCCCCCAATCCTTTATACCGTATATTCTCATATGAGTAGTAGTTCAGCCCGATAAAATCAGCCGCCCTTCGAGACCTTAAGGCGCGGATGTGAAAACCGGGAAAGAGTATAATACCGTTGAGCGCGGAGCGTATGAACATGTGGTTATATAAGTTATTTCTTAAGAATACGGCAAGCCTGTCGCCCGGCGACTCTTCTCTGCAAGGGAAGAACGGGGAGACGCTCAAGGCGGCGCCTACCTTTATCCCGTTCAAAGAAACCTTCCGCGCCGCTTCATGCATATCTTTGTACGCGCTGGCGTGCGCCTGAATCTGATTTTCGATCACCATGAACGCCTTCGCGCAACTCGACTCACCCGGCGGCCAGACGCCTTTTATATATGCCATGAACGCGTATACAAATGGTTCGTTCAGCGTCAGCCAGTAGGTCACATCCTCCCCCAGGACATCAACGGCCTTCTTCGCGAATCTCGCGAAATACAATATTGAACGCCTGTCAGTCCAGCCGCCGTTTTTATAGAACCATAACGGCAGCGTAAAGTGGTTCAGGGTCACTATTGGCTCTATCTTAAGGGCGCGCAGCGTCCGGACGACCTCTTTATAATGCGCCCACTCGAAGGCAGACCACCTGCCTTCCTCAGGCTCGAGCCTGCTCCATTCAAGAGAGAAGCGATGCGCTGTGTGGCCGAGCGAGTGCGCTATTTTAAAGTCCTGCCCGAACCGATTGTAGTGGTCGCACGCGATACCGGAAGGCTCCTTGACCTTGCCCCGGGATTCCCAGTCCCACCAATCGTTCAGTGTGTTGTTCCCCTCAACCTGGTGTGACGAGGCGGCGGCCCCCCATAAAAAAGTGTTTTCCGTATTCATCGCGTCTATTATAGTATATAATATACGGAATATGAAGCATAAAAGCGCGGCCATTGCGATAACGGTTGTATTGCTTGCCTCATCCTTCGTCATATATAGGACAAGGCCCAGCTTATTCGCGGCCGGGACGCCGGGTTCATTCGAGTACATCAGGAAAGGCGAAGGGTGGTTAGACAAGGGCGAATACAAAAAGGCGATTGCCCAGTTTGAAAAAGCAGGGGAGTCGTCTCCGGAGAATAAGGCCATCCAGGATTATCTGATTATGGTCTATTCCAGATATTCACAGGCGCTGCTTGAGTCAGGGGATTTTGGCGCTGCCATAGAATATCTGAACAAGGCCTATGGAATAAGGCGCGACATAGTAACGATGCAGAACCTCGCTCTTGCCTGCGTGAAAATGGGAGTTCAGCTTGCGAATAAGAGAGAGTGGACTCCCTCGATAGAACGCTTCACGACGGCGCGCTTGATTGTCGGCGATTCTGCCCGCGCCAGCAAAAATATCGCTGTCCAATTATTCAATGATGGCGTAGAGGAATATAATTCTGGCAGAGAGGACGCCGCCATGTTATGTTTCAGGGAGGCGTCCTTAATAGAAGAGAGCAGTATTGTCTTTAAATTTTTAGGCCAGATATATTATAAGAACTCGGATTATGAAAACGCGTCATTTTATTGGAATAGCGCGAGAAGGATCGATCCGGATGATAAGGGGCTTGCAGATAAGCTTGAGGCGCTGGAGAAGGAAGCGGCGTTGGCTGCCGGCCGGCTCAGCAGGGAATCGCCGCACTTTTCCTTAGTTTATGAGAAGATACTGCCATTCGATATGGAATCCGCCAAAAAGGCCCTCGAGTCCGCGTATTTTGACGTAGGCAAAGACCTGGGGTATTTCCCGAATTTGAAGACAAAGGTCTTCTTCTATTCGGATAAAGACTTCAGGGAGATATTCAGGCTGCCCGCGGTCGTTGGCGCGTTCTACGACGGCAATATACGCATGCCGCTTCCGGAAGGTCCGCTCGGGGCTGATGCCGCCGCGCGCTACATATATCACGAGTATACGCATGCGGTCCTCTCAGCGGCGACGAAGAATAATTGTCCCATCTGGTTTGGCGAGGGGGTGGCTGTCTGGGAGGAATTTAAAGGAAGAGAGTCGATTATAAAAGAGATGATAGCCGCGATCGGGGAAAACGCGAATCTTTCAATCAATAGGTTGGACGAGGCGTTTAAGGGCGGCCTCAAAGATCGCGATCTGCGGTTATGTTACATAATGGCGTATACGGCTGTAAGATTCATCACAGATAAATGGGGCATTGCCAGCCTAAGGGAGATAGTGAAGGCCTTGGCGTCAGGCCAGCACATAGCAAATGCCATCGACGATGTCCTATTGCTGCCGGAGAAGGAATTTGAAGCACGATGGCGTAACTATGTGAAGACGCGCCTGTAGCTCAGTTGGATAGAGCGCCAGCCTCCGGAGCTGGAAGTCGTGCGTTCGAGTCGCACCAGGCGCGCCATATTATGATATAATATACGATAAGGGAGGGGCTGTGTCATGGGAAGAGAATGGATAATCGCGTCAACACTGTTATTGATATGCGGGGCCGCGCATACGCAGACAGGATCGGTAGAGGATGATTATGAAAACATAGACAAGCTGCATCATAAGCTTGTCCGCATGAAGAAAGAGATGGACAGACTGATGAAGGATGTCTTATCGGCATATCCGGCTGAAGAGGGAAGCGTATTGGGCGGCTTTGGAGAGGATGTGAGGGTGGATATTGTGGACGAGGCTAAAAGGGTCATCGTCAAGGCGGATCTGCCCGGCATGGATAAGGATAAGATAGATATAACGCTGGAAAATGACAGGACCCTGAAGATATCCGCTCAGAGGGAAGTAGTAAAAAGCCAGACTGCGCCGGGTGTAGTGAGGCAGGAGCGCGGAGTTGGAAGATTTGAGCGCGTCTTGGATCTGCCCGCTGAATGTTCAAGCGAAGGGATAAGCGCAAGCTACAAGAACGGCGTTCTTGAACTGGTGATTCCCAAGAAACGCCAGACTAAAGAGGAAAAGGTAAGGATAACGGTCCAGTAGAAGGGGAGGGTGAAGAGGGGTGAAGGCATCAGAATTGAAAAAGGGCATGATAATAAAAGATGGGACAGAGTTTTACATTGTGGTAGATATGGAGCACAGAACCCCAGGCAACTTGAGGGCGATCTATCAGGCAATGCTCAAGAATCTTCTGACCGGGCGGGTAAACAACAGGCGCTTTAGCCCTACCGATACAGTTGAAAAGGCGGATCTTGAAACCAAAAAGGTCCAGTATCTATACAGGGACCACTCCGGCTTTCATTTTATGGATATGACGACGTATGAAACAGTCGTTATCCCTGACGATATTATAGGAGGCGCGAAAGACTACCTCAAAGAGAATCTGGGGCTCGAACTCCTGTATTACGAGCATCGTCCGGTTACCATAGAGCTGCCTGTCAGCGTGGAGCTTAAGGTCACAGAGTCGTCCCCGGGCATAAGGGGCGACACTTCCGGCAAGGCGATGAAGTCCTCAACGCTCGAGACAGGCCTGAAGGTCAACGTGCCGCTCTTTGTGGAAGAGGGGGATGTGATAAAGGTTGACACCAGAACAGGTGAATATTTAGGAAGGGCATGATGAAAAAAGTCCTCGCGGCATTATTTTTAATCATCGTAATATGCGGGATACTCATTTTCATAAATAGGTACAAGATATTCCAGTATTCCGCCGAGAGGATAGTCTTAAGCGCACTGCCGGCTTATCTGAAGATTGAAAGCATAGATTTCGACCTGAAGAACAATCATATCAGTGCTAAGGGCGCGCGCGTGGCAAACCCATCCGGGTTTTCGGAAAAACCGATACTGGAGATAGAGGCTGTGAGCTGCCGATACAAGTTCAAGAGCGTCAATCCTCTCGACGGTATCGACATAACAGAGTTGACTGCCTCCGGCCCGGTGCTCAGGATAGAGCGCCGCCCGGACGGGAAGATAAATTTTGAGGAGATGAAGGGCCTGGGTTCAGGCGCGCCAGAGCTGCCCGCTAAACCAGAGGATACCTCAACTATCAAGAAGACGGCCTTGAGCCGAATAACCTCTAAAAAGCCAGCCGAACTCCTTGGGCTTCCTGGCGCGCTCAATATACGCGATGGGAGAGTTGTATACATCGATAGAGCTCTTTATGATAAACCATATATAGTGACCTTTGACAACATAAACTCCGCTGTCTCCTTGAAATTGAATGACGACTTCTCGAAAATACTCTCGTTGACAGGCGCCGGCTCTGGCTGTGTGAATAGGAAATCCGACGAATCAGTAGAGTGGAACATCTCATTCAACCCGACAACGCCTAAGCTGACGATGTCGGGCAACTTTAAAGTCTCCAAGGTAGAGATGCTGCCGTTTCAGCCATATTTTCTGCGCTACTCGCCTTTTATATTCAGATCCGGCAGATTTTCAGGAGACCTGGTGTTCGACTTTGATAACGGCAACGTGGGCTCAACCAACACAGTCTGGCTGGAGGGATTAAGCTTCGAGATTAGAGAGGGGTTTGAGGGGTCGAAATTCTGGCAGACGACGGTGCCGGACCTGGTGAAATATCTCACGTCCAACACGGGCGCCGTAGTATTCGATTTTAAGATAAAGGGCCCGATGCAAAAGCCGCACTTCTACCTTGGGCCGATAACGAAACGGGCTCTTACCGAGATGACGGTCGATAAAATAACCGATATCGTCAAGAAGGCGGCTAAGGGCGATGGGACGAAATCGGATCTTGAAAAGGTGCAGGACGTGATCGATGTGTTTAAGGGGATGATGAAGAAGAAATAATTATCCATCTCCCCAAAGGGGAGATGGTGGGTGAGGGGCAGCGGAGGGCTTATGGCAGGCATAAGATCGATAGGGCACAGGTTAAGGCAATATTTTTTCGCCGGCATAGCGACGATATTTCCTGTGATGGTGACAATCTATGTTATACTTTTTATCTTCAAGCATGCTGACAACATATTAGGGAAGTTCATAAATATGTATCTTGTAAAAAACTACGGATATAAAATTCCGGGCCTCGGCATCCTGCTGGGATTTATTCTTACAATACTTGTTGGCGTGGTGGCCAATCACTTTATTGGAAAGAGGCTGATACCTTTTTTGGAGAGGTATTTTTTGAAACTGCCGTTTATTCGGCACGTCTACTCGCCGGCGAAACAGCTGTCCGATTTCTTGTTCAAAGAAGACGGAAAACAAAAGTTCAAGAAGGTAGTGCTCGCCCAATATCCGAGCGAAGGCTCATACTCTCTGGGATTCATGACTAATGAAGATATAGAAGCCTTCGACTCTAAATTAGACCAGAAGGTGGTGACCGTCCTTATATCGACTCCGCCAAATCCTTTTACCGGGCCGCTTGTGCTTCTGCCCAGAGATAAAATAAAGGTGCTGGATATGTCAATGGAAGCCGCCTTAAAGTTTGTCGTCTCCGGAGGCCTGGCCGCGCCGCGCGAGAAGCGAGAGAAGGATAAGGGAGAGAAGGGGTCAGGTCTTTACACTTGACAGTTATGAAATCCTTCACACTCATAGAAATCGTCATAGCGATGCTTGTAGTGGGCATAATAGGTTTAGCGGTCGCGCCTAAACTCATGGACGTGGCCCGCGAGGCCAGGATGAAGAATGAAAACTCTGCCCTCGGCAATATCCTGACCGGCATAGATCTGGTTCAATTGGAAAATAGGACAAGAAATATCTCACCGGCATATCCGGCCCACTTGGACAGCGCCAACACCGGCGCGGCGTCTGGCTCAAATCCTGTTTTTGGAAATGTCCTGCGCGCCGCCATAACAAGCGCCTGGGAGAAGACCGCAGCTGACAGATACAAAGGACCGACAGGCCAGGAGTATGAATACAATCCGAATGACGGGACATTCCTCGCCTATAGCGGTGGGGGCGGGGGAGGTTTGCCTATACCATCAAATGGCTTTGATTTCTCCAGACTGAACTCCACTTACGACTATTCCGTTTCCGCAAGTAGCGGAGTAGCGCTTAGTGGATACGGGATATCTCCGGCTGGAATTTATCGTTTTTCAAACGGAGACTTAGGCATAGTGACAGGAGTCGGCGCGGAGCATTTCGACCGCTACGCTCCCGATGGCACGCGAAAATATAGGACGAGCAATCTCTTCTGGTATGGGTATAATAACATGGCGGAAGCATCCGATGGTTCTTTGGTGGTAATAGATGGACTTCAGCGCAAGCTCCATAAGATAGATGCATCCGGAAATCCATCCCTTTTCTACGATGGCGGGGCAAGTGTTACGTTCGAAACTATGGCTCAGATGCCAAATGGAAATATTGCTCTCCTTGACACTTTAAACAGCAGGGTTTTGGAGGTTTCATCAAGCACGGGAAATTTAGTCTCTACGCTATACAGCAACGTGCCGCTTTCTTTCCATTATATGTCATTTACACCCGATGGGACGATTTACCTCGCAGATACGACGAAGTTATTTAAAGGAAGCCCTGGTGGTCAAATAAATCAACTGGCGGCCTTTACTTATCCCGCGCGGTCAATCTCTACCTTGCCAAACGGCGATGTGCTTGTGGTAGACGCAAGCACAAATCAGATTAATCGTCATAACGGGACCACAGGCGCATATGCCGGTGTAGCGGCTTTGGTAGGCGAAGGATATTCCGATATACGCGGCCTGCAAATCTCTTCAGATGGTAAAGCATACACTATCGCATATCCTCAGCAGGGCGCGAGACAGGCAATAGAATTGTCTTTTCCCGTAAAATAAAAGAGAGTAAAATAGAGGGGTCAGGTCTTTACACTTGACAGATGTAATATTTAATGATACTATCACTTCATGGCGCGTCCATTGAGAATCGAATTTCCTGGTGCATTTTATCATATAGTACAAAGAGGCATCGAAAAAAAAGACATCTTCACTGTAGACGCTGATAAAAAGAAATTTCTATCTTACCTTAATTCCGCGTATTTATCATACCGTGCAGTTTTTCATGCATATGTCCTAATGAACAACCATTATCACTTAATCCTTGAAACCCCGCACGCGTCTTTAAGCAAAGTCATGCATTATATCAACGCAAGTTATGCGATATATTTCAATGTAAAATATAAAAGAGTAGGCCCTTTATACCAAGGCAGATTCAAGGCACTGCTTGTAGAGCAAGACGAATATCTTCACTACTTATCATGCTACATACATTTAAATCCTGTAAGAGCAGGCATAGTAAAGCTTCCCCAGGAATACGTCTATTCCAGCTATAACGACTTTGTATCAAACAAAACTCCGCCACAGTGGCTCAATACTAATTTTATACTTTCGATGTTTAACGGAAAAACGTCTAGAGCAAAAAATATGTATAAATACTTTGTTATAGAAAACATCGGAAAAGAAAAAGACATTATAACCCGAAATACCAAAAAGGGCCTATTGCTAGGTACGGATAACTTTTTTACGCACATAAAAGAAAAATATATCGATGCAAAAGAAATACCCGAGATCCCAGCGCTAAAGCAGTTTAAAACAAAAAAAGAGCCTTCGTTGGAAAATATTAAATCCCTAGCAGAAAAACATATTCTTAACAATAAACGGCTTTCGCGCAGTCTATCTATTTATTTGTCACGAAAATATACGCAAAGGACTCTTAATGAAATAGCAAAATTTTATGGTGGACTGAAATATACGGGCGTAACCCAGGTATACAGACGGATGGAAGAAAGAAGGGGAGAAGATAGAGCTATAGCGCAACTGCTATCAAAACTGGAACCAGAAATATTGAAGTGTGAAGTGTAAAGACTTGACCCCTATACGATGCTGGCTTTTGTATTCTCTCCTAATCATACTTACCATTTTTTTAAGCAGCTGCATCAGCATCCCAATTCCAAGCTCAATCCCCATACCGGATGAGATGCCTATCGTAGGATTGTAGACAATGAAAGGTTTTTTGATCAAATGGGCTGTCAATATCGCAGCCTTAATCGCGGTGGTGCACATTGTCCCCGGCATATATGTTGATAGGCTTGAGACTGTTATTGTCGCGGCGCTTATACTGGGTCTTATAAACGCGTTTTTTAAGCCCTTTTTGATACTTTTAACCCTGCCCATAAATATCCTTTCGCTTGGTTTATTCACCTTTGTAATCAATGGTTTTATGCTGTATATGGCCTCATGGCTGGTTAGGGGATTCAGCATAGCCGGCTTCTGGAACGCCTTCTGGGGAGCGCTATTTTTCAGCATAATAAGCTTCCTGTTAAACATTATCATAAGCCCAAAAGGGAGAGTGGAATTCCGTTATTTTCGAAGCGATTATACAGACGCGCCTAAATATAGAGATGCAATAGATACCGAAGGTAAGCCGGAAGATTGATATATTTATGAGCATATGCTCAAAATAACTACGGGGTTAGAATGAAAGCGAAGGGAAGGCCGAAGAAGACAAGGCTGGTACGGGGGGACCCAAAGATAGCCCAATTTAGCCCTAGAGGTAGGCCAGGGAGGCCGGATGAGACGGAATTGACCATAGACGAGTATGAGGCCTTAAGACTGGCCGATTTTAAGGGTCTGGAGCAGGAAAGCGCCTGCAAATATATGGCTATATCCAGGCAGACCTTTGGTAGGATCCTGAAGGCCGCCAGGAAGAAGCTGGCGGATGGAGTAGTCAACGGCAAGATTATAAAATTCGCAGGCGGCATGGTGAAGATAGGTTAAAGCGAAAAGCGCGCAGTTGCAGCGTGGCACGTTAAGCAATCCTGAAGAATACCAGATCCCGCCATAGAGAAGCCTAATATGAATCCCTAAAGCTTGTGAAGTCACACTATATTAGAACGTCCGATAATATATCTTATGTAAACTACGCACATAGAAATAAAAAGTCATAACATATTGAAATTAAAGGAGTTATGACAAAAACGTTGTTTCCTGTGGATAACCACATGGAAACGCTTTCCAATAGCATCGGGAAACTGTCTGCATTCGCATCGGGAGAGGCTTTCCGAACCAATCTGGAAAGTGTCTAAGATAAGGTTTGGAGCCGAAGATGGCTGTAAAGACCAATTTTAAGCGATTTTAGCCTCTCCCCCGCCTGGTTTTAAATATGGGGAAGAGGCTATTCAGGTTGGCTTGTTAACGGGATGTTTTTTAGAAGTTATCTGAAATGAGTTTTGAAATGATCGGCCGCTCAAGCAGTTTTAGCTCGGCCTTATCTTCAAGGAATCTTTCCACATCTTTTTTGACGCTTCCAAAATCCACCTTTTCTAATCTTTTAAGGGTGTTAGTTCACTTCTAGGTGATGAGGCTGCAGCCTTTTATGATGCCGTCGCAGACCATCTGGGCAAGATGCTTGAAGTTGCCCAAATCGCCCTTGGCAAGCGCGGTGTAGTATTTGTGACGGTCCTCGACCTGAATTAGTATTGGCGGGTAACCTTTGGATAACAACTGGGTTAACATTATTAGCCGGCCGACGCGGCCGTTGCCATCAAAAAATGGATGTATTGCCTCAAACTCGTAATGGTCTCGAGCTACTTTTTTGACTACATCTCTTCCATATCTGTTAATCTCTTTTAAGAACGCCCTCATCTTGACGGGCACCATCTGGGCTGGCGGAAGTTTTACCTCGGTATTTGTGAGGTTTACGTATCCGGTCCTGTATTTACCGGGTAGTTTATTGTTGAAATTATACATGACTATCGAGTGGAGTTTAAAGACATAATCTTCGTCTATCTTGAAGTTTGGCTTAATCGTATTCAATAGATATCTAAGGGCATTATCGTGGTTTATCGCTTCTAAAACCTCATATAGCTCTTTCCCCCGCACCCTCTCCCCCTTTATTGCCCTTTCAGTCTCCTTTATGGTCATCCGGCTGCCTTCTATGGCATTTGAGTTATAGGTCATCTCAAGAAAAAAGCGGTTCCGTATGGCGGCATTATCCCGCAGGAGCTTTATGGGGTTTTTAATCGTGCTTTTAAGGCGCTCCACCACGCCTGTCAGGTCAACGTGCTCTTTGAACAGCTCATCTATGCGGTGAGATTGCGCTGGATGCGGCCTTACACCCTTGTCAAGCCAGCGGTATACTGTCTTGTAGGTGACCTCGAGTATCCTGGCAAGCTCTGAGCGCGACATGCCGGATTCTTGCGTCAGCCGGCGCAACTTTTCCGTATCTGTTATGATTATGCGGCCCATTTTTATCCTTTTCGTATATAGGACATATGTCCTCTAATTACGTATACAGAAAGTATACCATATGTCCTATTGGAAGTCAACACGATGGGGACAACGCAATAAATAGGTGCTGTCCCCATTTAAGGAGGTTATTTCGACTTTATGGCGAGGACCTTCACGAAATCGGCCGCGTCTTCTATCTTGTCCGTTACGCCTTCCATGTATTCTGCCAGCTGATATGAGAGCAGGAGGAGCGGCGCGTCTAATTTCGCGGCTATTATCGTCTCTATGAGCGTCCTCTTCTGGTCGTCGGCCTGGGTTTCATAAGCCTCAACCTCATTGCAGTCCTTTATAGCCCTGTCAAGTTCGTTACTCATGAGCGAATGTATTCCGTCTTTCAGCTTGGAGATGGAATCGAGTATTATATCAGATGCTGTAGAAAATTCTTTCAATATGTCTTGAGGCAGTTTCTCCTTTATAAAATCGAGCAGCCTCGCTGAGCCGTTAGTCCAGTCCGCTATCCTGTCGAGCGACTTGACGAAACGCATGAGGTCCTCCCTGTCCGGGGGAATAAGCAGTCCCTCCGAGAGTTTCTCGACCATCTTTGTCCTCAACCCATCGGCCCGGCGTTCGCACTCCCTCACCTTCTCCACCGCCTCTTTTTTCCCGGCCTCATCCCCAGCTATATACGCCTGGACCGCCTTCTTGAACCATTCAACGGTCTGGTATGTCACATCCACGTGCTGCTTCGCGTCTTCCAGAACAAGTTCCTCCTGCTTCATGCCGAGCCATCCCAAAATATTTCGAGATTCCTTCATTTTGAGTACCTCCCCTTTCGTTATTTAATAACCAACCTGATCAATTTAATCAGTAAAAATGACATAACTCCACTGGCGAACGGCGTAAGAGACCAGCTGAACACTATCTCCCACACCATTTTTTTATTTATCATCTTAATGCCTTTAACTAAACCTACGCCGACAACGGCTCCGACAATAGAGTGGCTTGTGGAGACCGGGATGCCGAACAGCGTATACAGGTGCACGTTTATTCCGCTCGCGATCTCAGCGACAATCGTCATCAGCGGCGCCAGGCGTGTGATGCTGAACCCTATCGTTTGAATAACCCGGTAGCCGAATGTCATAATGCCTATTATTATGGCGATCCCCCCGAACGCGGCCGCCTGAAATGAGTTCATTATCCCAATGCCGGTTATTACACCCGTTGCGTTAGCCACATCATTCGCGCCCCATGTAAAAGCCAGATAGGTGCTCGTCACGAATATGAAAAATACGATAACAGGGTCGGCGAACCTCTTGGGCACCAGGAGATAGAAGACCCTTCTGAATGGCCGGTACAATATATAAGCGATTAAGGCCGAGCCGAGCGGTGTGAGAACCCAGCAGACGAAAATATCCAAAAGTTTCTTCCAGATGACCGGCGCGCCGACAGCCAGACCCGCCCCGGCGACAGCCCCGACAATAGAATGGCTCGTTGAGACCGGAAGCCCTCTTAAGGTCGCGATAAGAACCCATGTTCCGGCGCCAAAGCAGGCGCACAACGCGATAAGCATGCCCATATGAGGGTCTAATTTATCTAAAGGGACAATTCCTTTCCCTATTGTTTTTATGACTCTTGAGCCTAAGAACACAGCGCCAAGAAAGGAAAAGAGGCAGGTTATGACAATCCCCTGCCTCACAGTCATCTTGCCTGAACCAATGTCCGCGCCGACGCAGTTCGCCGCGTCGTTCGCGCCTATGGCCCAGCCGATATACCCTCCCATCAGGAGGGTCAATGCGATTAATACCATTTCCGCATAATTGTATAGCAGGCGTTTAAAAAAAGCAACACAATTCTACCGTTTATGATATAATCAAATCGTTACCCCTCGCGCAGGATGACATTGGCAGTCCTTTCGTCCTGCGCGCATGAGCGAAAGGACTCTAAATGAGAAAGGTTATCGCGTTAATCTTGGGCGGCGGACAGGGCAAAAGGCTCTTCCCTCTCACAAAGTACCGCTCGAAACCGGCGGTGCCGATCGGCGGCAAATACCGCATAATCGATATCCCGGTCTCAAACTGCCTGCATTCCGGCATAAAAGATATATATGTCATAACGCAGTTCAATTCGGAATCGCTCAATAACCACATAAACAGCACATACCGGTTCGACTATTTCTCGCGCGCGTTTGTCAGGATCCTGGCCGCCGAACAGACTCTCGACAACACCAATTGGTTCCAGGGGACTGCCGATGCCGTGAGGCGGAGTCTCCCCCACGTCAATCTTCATGAGGCGGAGTTGATACTCATATTATCCGGCGACTGCCTGTACAGGATGGATTACAGGCATCTTGTGGATTTTCATATACAAAAAGGCTCAGACTTTACGATATCTGTCATACCGGTGAAGGCGAACCAGACCCGCGAGTTCGGGATATTGAGGCTCAATAAGAATCATAGAATTACAGATTTTAAAGAGAAGCCATATATGTCGGGCGAGCTGAAGCCTTTCAGGTCTTCCGGAAACAGATATCCGGCCTCTATGGGCGTCTATCTGTTCAAGGTGGATACCCTAAAGAAAGTCCTGCAGTCGAAGGACGCGGATTTCGGAAGAGAGGTGATTCCGAATTCAATAGGCAGATTTAAGGCCTGTGGATACGTATTCGACGACTACTGGAGGGACATCGGAAACATAAGATCTTTTTATGATGTCAATATAGACTTCACATCACGACATCCCCGCTTTTCTTTCTTCTCCGAAGACAGGGTCTTTACAAGACCGCGTTTCCTCCCGCCCGCGCAGATGGCGAATTCCGTAATAAAGAACAGCCTGATAACAGAGGGGTGCATTATCGATAGTGCGCGGATAGAGCACTCGGTAGTGGGCTTGAGGAGCATAATCGGTGAGGGCTGCAGGATGCGAAAGACGGTTATGATGGGGGCTGACTATTACGAAGACCGGGACTCTCTAAGGGGCGCTCCTGTCGGCGTAGGCGATGGATGCGACATCGAGAAGGCGATTATAGACAAGAACGCGCGCATAGGAAAGAATGTAATCATAAAAAATCTTATACGCCTGAAGGACTTCGACAGCGAGAATTACTACATAAGAGACGGCATAGTCATCATACCCAAGAACGCTGTTATACCCGATAATACGAGGATTTAATCTTATCTATCGTCCCCATCTTATCCAGCGCCCATTCGGGCGCGATGTGTTCGGAGCGCGGCCCTTCGGCTGTAAGCCGATGTATTATCGTTTTCGGAGACAGGTTCGCCAAAAATGCGCGGACCAATTCTACGTATTCATCTTGTGCGAGTAATTTTACCTCCCCCCTTTTATATATCTCCTCGAGCCTGCTTCCTTTCAGGACGTGAAAGAGGTGAATCTTGACGCCGTCTATCTCAAGCCTCTTTAATTCGCGCGCTGTAGCCATCATGTCTTCTTTCGTTTCTTGCGGCAGGCCAAGTATCACATGCGCGCAGATCGGGATGTCGAACTTTCTGGTGATATGAACGGCAAAGAGGAAATCTTTATAGGCGTGGCAGCGATTAATCGCCTCCAGCGTCCTGTCGTGAATAGTCTGAAGGCCGTATTCCATCCATACCTCATAGCGGTCTTTATATGACGCTATGAGCCTCAATTTTTCTTCATCGATTGTATCCGGCCTTGTCCCTATCGATATGCCGACTATATTCTCAAACGGCAGGACCTCGTCGTAGACGGCCTTCAACCTTTCGACAGGCGCATAGGTGTTGGAGAAGGCCTGAAAATAGGCTATGAACTTACCCGCCCCCCTTTTTTCTTTCAGATAAGAGATGCGCCATTCCAGCTGTTTCCTGACTGGAATGCCCGGATTTGCATACGATGCCCTTGAACCTCGTTCATTGCAGTAGATGCAGCCGCCTCTTCCCTTCGTCCCATCCCTGTTTGGACAGGTGAAGCCGGCGTCAAGCGCGATTCTATAAACTTTGCGGCCGTATCGATTCCTTAGGTAGGTGTTGTAGTCGTTGTATGGCTGGCGCATCGTCGGACTTTCTCCAAATAGATCATAAGTATTGATATTGCGGCGGGGGTGACTCCAGAGATGCGGGAGGCCTGGCCGAGGGTAATTGGTTTTGCCCCGGAGAGCTTCTCCTTTATCTCTTTGGAAAGGCCGTGGATATCCTCATAATTTATTGCATCGGGCATCTTTATCCTTTCAATCCTGTCGAACCTGGCCACTTCAGCCGCCTGTCTCTTAATAAAGCCGTCGTACTTTATGTCTATCTCGACTTGCTCCATTACGTCCTCGTCTTGAGCGACAGTCTGGCCGAATAAATCCGCCATAGCGCGGTATGAGACGCCGGGCCGCCTGAGATATTGCATCTGTTTTTCGCTAAGCCCGGCCTTCTCTTGCTCTATCAAGGCCATCTTATCAAGAACTTTTTTATGCCTTGCTTCGCTCACAAGCCCGAGGTTATGTCCGATGGGCGCGAGCCTTATATCGGCGTTATCCTCTCTCAATATCAAGCGGTATTCCACGCGGGAAGTGAACATCCTGTATGGCTCATTGGTCCCCTTTGTAACAAGGTCATCGAGCAGGACGCCTATGTAACTTTGTGATCTATCCAGGATAAGCGGAGGCCTTCCCTTAATGGCCAGAGCGGCGTTTATGCCCGCGACAAGGCCCTGCGCCGCAGCCTCCTCGTATCCTGTTGTGCCGTTTATCTGGCCGGCGAAATAGAGGCCGCGGACATGTTTGGCCTCAAGCGTCGGGTAGAGCTGAGTTGATTCTATTACGTCATGCTCAATTCCGTAACCGGGCCGCGTAATCTCAGCGCGTTCCAGTCCTTCAATGCTATGGACTATTTCAATCTGGACATCCAGCGGCAGACTTGTGGAGATGCCATTTGGATAATATTCAGTGGTATTCATACCCTCGGGCTCAAGGAATATGTGGTGGCTGTCTCTTTGGGGGAATCGAAAGACCTTATCTTCTATCGATGGGCAATAGCGGACGCCGGTGCCCTTGATTACTCCAGAAAATAGAGGCGAACGGTCTAAATTGGATTTTATTATTTCATGGGTCCTCTTGTTGGTATGCGTGATGTAGCAGCTCAGCTGCCCCTTTTTTAATTTTCCGGTTTGGAACGAAAACGGCAGTATCTCATCATCCCCTTTTTGCTCGCGAAGGCCTTCAAAGTTAATAGTCTTCCCATCTAAGCGCGGGCATGTGCCGGTCTTGAATCTTAACATTCTGAATCCGATGTCCTTTATGGAATTTGCCATTTTCCCTGACGGCCTCTCCCCTATCCTTCCGCCTTCAGAATGTTCCAGGCCGATATGGATCAGGCCGTTTAGGAACGTCCCCGGGGTGACTACCACTGTCTTCCCATAGATGGTTTCATTCAATGTTGTCGCCACTCCATCTATGCAGCCGTTTTTTATAAGAATCCTATCCACCGCAGCCTCTTTTATTGACAGGCCGTCCTGGCCCTCAACAAGCGATTGGATATATAAGCGGTATGCCTTCCTGTCGACTTGAGCCCGGGAAGAGCGGACAGCCGGGCCTTTGCTGGTGTTCAATCGTCTGAATTGAATCAGCGTAGCGTCTGCAGCCTTCGCCATGCAGCCGCCAAGGGCGCCTATCTCCTTGACAAGCTGTCCTTTTGCCAGACCGCCTATGGCTGGGTTGCAGGACATAAGACCAATGGTGTCGGCATTCATGGTGATAAGAAGCGTTTTACAGCCTATCCTGGCGCTGGCCATGGCCGCCTCGCAGCCCGCGTGCCCCCCGCCTATTACTATTATATCGTATTTTTTACTTGCCAATTTTGCATTCCTCTGGTATACTTATGATTGGATGACAACGGCACATTGACCCGTTATCGGGTTCAAGGTACGATGATACCAAATAGGGCTGTTGCCATCCCTGTCTCGTAACCTAATATAGGGCACACTAAGGTGTGCCCTACTTTTTACTTTTGATAGAAGCTTGTTATGGTTGTGAGGACTTCCTCCGGGCTGTCTACGAGGCTATAGAGCCCGGTATCTTCTTTCTCGATCGTTCCTGCGGACAAAAGCGAGTTTTTTATCCATCTGATCAGGCCTGCCCAGTAACGCCTGCTTACCAAAATGACGGGAAACGGCTGAACCCTCTGTGTCTGGACAAGCGTGATCGCTTCAAAGAGCTCATCCAAAGTTCCGAACCCTCCTGGGAAGACCACAAATGCCTTGGAATATTTCGCGAACATGACCTTTCGACAGAAGAAGTAGCTGAATTCCAAAAGTCGTGTAATATATCTGTTAGGCTTTTGCATTATGGGGATGAGTATATTCAAGCCTATAGATTCTCCGCCGGCTAATTTCGCGCCCTTGTTCGCGGCTTCCATTATGCCGGAGCCGGCCCCGGTGATCACCGTATAACCGTTCTTCGCCAAAAGCCTGGCTGTCCGTTCGGCCATCTTGTAATACCTGTCGGTTCGCCTTGCCTTGGAAGAACCGAATACCGACACCGCATTGGAGACGCCCGAGAGCTCCTCAAAGCCCTCGACAAACTCGCTCATTATCCTGAATATGCGCCACGGATCTTCTTTTACAAAGTCTTTTCTTAACATATCTTATCGAATGTCGTCATGACGATTCACCCCTCCAGTTTTTTAGAATCAGGTCCGCGCGAAATCTCTTTATAATCCTGTATGTGAAAAAATATCCCAACGCGGTTAAAGGGTTAGTTATCATATCCAGGATAAAGTGCTGCGTCATTCCAATCGCCGCGGCGGCGAAAATGCTGTTCAGAGAAAAAATCCAAATCACAAGCCATATGATGAATAATAGTTCGAAAGAGTGAAAAATTATGTAGATATGCGTTAGCGCGCGGCTTTCATGGATCCTGTAGATTTGCCGTAAATCCAGCGTGAATGGTCTATTCCAATAATAATCCAAAAAGTGGTCAGCGTCGATCAGCGTTCCGGCAAGAAATGACACCACCGCGCATGGTATGGACTGGAAATAATACGCTACCACCGCGCCGCATGCCGCGGAACTTATCACATGGCCAGCGGGTTTGATCTCTTTAGGTCTCCTTCTCGCCTATCTTCAATATCGAATCAAAACTCCCAAAAGGGTTTACTTCTTTGTTGGAATTATTGGAATCCAGCAGCCACTGACCGTCTACGACAAATTTGTATCTGTATCTTCCCGGCATTAAAGAGAAACGTTTCATCCACCTGCCGTCTTCTCTACGGGAGAGCCTGGAATTGTCATCCATTCTCCAGCCGTTGAATTCGCCAACAATATAAACCTCTTTCGCCTGGGGCGCGTTGACTGTGAAGTCCGCCTCAGCGTAATTGTAAAATGCGCTCTCATCTTTGGCGACCTCAAGGGCCAGGCTGCGATAATCCTCCGCGCCAGGCGACTTGCCGTCGAATTTCTCCACAGGGATTCTATTGTATACCGCCTTTTTTAGGGCGACGTTGACCCTTATCGGTGTCTTGTACAGGTCGTCCTTGAAGAAACGTCTTACCTCATCGAGCATGATATCCGAAAATTTTGTCCGTCTGTCGTATAGCGTGGCCAGGGCCTTCACCCGGGGGGCATGATTTATCTTAACCTTGATCAACTCCAGCATCCCGAACAATCTTGATACGCCCATCAATGAGAGCGCGCCTAACTCTATCGGCACGATCACCTCATCGGAGGCCCTGAGGGCATTAAATGTCAAAAATCCAAGGCTTGGAGGAGAGTCTATTATAATGTAATTGTAGGCGCCGACTGTCTGCGATAATACCAGATGTAGCTTGGATACAGCATCGTCTTTATCCTTCAACTCCTGCTCCAGCGTGCTCAGCAATATGTTCGACGGCGCCAGGTGGAGGTTGTCAGATATCTTGATGACGATGTCGTTTATTGTCCTGCGCCTTTCAGGCGTATCGGTCAGCGCGTTGTAGATAGACTGCTCTATGTCCTGCGAACTTACGCCAAGCCCATAAGAGGCGTGGGACTGCGGATCGAGATCGACGAGCAGCACCTTAGGCCTGAGCGAGCTCAAGGCGCTGGCGAGATTTATCGCCGTCGTGGTCTTGCCGCATCCGCCCTTCTGGTTGGCAACAGCAATCACCCTCATACTCCCCCCTCACCCTATCCTCTCCCCTAAAGGGGACAGGAAGTAGAGTTATTTTTCAAGCGATATATCCTTTAAGTAGATCCGGCGATCTACATTCAGCCTGTTATCCATACCAGCACGATCAAAGTCATACTCCACCTTAAGGCTTTCCACCTCACGCAGGTCTATTGCCCCAGCCGCCTCAGCCAGGCTCAGGGTCTTCCCGGACCAGCCGGAGACAAGATATATGTCCCGCAGGCGATATGTCCTCTTATGAGAATCCTTCAAGCATATGGAAAGCGCTTCCCCGCCATGCCTGCCTCTGGCAAGTATGGTGAGGGACTTATCCGATATATTAATCGGAACCTTGAAGTCAAGCTGAAAAGCCGATGCGCCGGACCCGCTGACGTCCAGCGTAATGAATTTATCCGAAAATTTTCCATGCCCATTTGTCTTCAGCAGACTTCTGTCAAACCTGCCGTCGCGCAGCAGATTAAGACTTTGGGCATATTTTGCCTTAGACTGCGCCATGATCATGTTATGACGATAGAGTTTGTTCATGGCAACACACGCCAGGCAGATCAGGGCGATTCCGCTCATTATAGATAAAGAAAACCTCATGCCTGGCCATAGATTTTCGAAAATTGTTTTTTTACGCTTCGTTTTTATGTGGGGTTTGTTTGAGAAATAAACTTGAGCGATCTCTTCTTGAAGCGAGACCTCTTTCGGAGAGTATGTCTTGGATATACTGGTGCCTTTCGTCATATTATACGGATGAATATTTCCTTACACCATATTTCATCTATATTATATACTACATCCCGCGCTTTTACAAGGCCTTAGAGCCGCATGGCTGCGTATGAAACGCCGTTCTCGAAGATGCGCAACCCGTCGCCCGGCCCTCTCTTCGGATCTCTTGTCCATCTGGGGTGTTGAGTGGCGAATATGTGCCTTTCGGGATGCGGCATAAGACCGAAGACCCTTCCGGTCCTATCGCAGATGCCGGCTACATCATCTATGGAACCATTTGGATTTATCGGATAGCGGCCCTTGCCGCCTTTTTCGCCGCAGTATCTGAAAACAATCAACCCCTCCTTCTTTAATTCATCCAGCACCCCCTTATCGCGAGGGATAAGCTTCCCCTCCCCATGCGCCACAGGCAGATAGATTATATCTTTTAACCCTTTCGTCCACACACATCTATTTTTGATTTTTGATTTTTGATTTTTGATTTTCTTTAAATACACCCACCTGTCTTCGAATTTCGCCGAATCATTTACTGTCAGCGTCGTCTCTTCCGTCTTGAAGTCGCCTGCCAAATTCGGCAACAGGCCGGCCTTGGCCAGGGTTTGAAAGCCGTTGCATATGCCGATAATCAACTTGCCGTCGCTTATAAATTTGCGGATATCCCCTTCCAATCTGTGGCGCATCTCGTTCGCCAAAATCTTTCCGCTGGCGATATCATCGCCGTAGGTAAACCCGCCGGGTATGGCCAGGATATGATAATCACAAAGAGACCTCTCGCCCCTCGTCAGCTCATTTATATGGACCAACTCCGCGCTCGCGCCCGCAAGTTCAAACGCGAAAGCCGTCTCAACGTCGCAGTTCGTTCCAGCGGTTCTAATCACGATGACCCTGACCTTTTTCATAACCCTAAAGATGTTTAAACGGTCTCTGCCACGCGGACTTCAGGCTGTCAATCCCCGCATTGACCAGCAGTCTCTTATCCTGTCCAAATACCTTAAAATGCCTATCCTTGGCAAGACGGCCGAGTTTCCATATCGGGATGCCGGCCATCGTCCCCTCAAACCTCTTCTGGTTCTCCACCTCAACAATGAATCTCGTATTGCTCTCAGAAAATAACAGGACATTGTCCGGCAGATTCTCATGACTGCCGGCAAGCCGTATCTCCATTCCCAATCCGCCGGCAAAGGCCATCTCAGCGAGCGCCACAGCCAGCCCGCCCTCAGAACAGTCATGGCATGATTTCACAAGCCCCTTCTCTATAGCGCGGCTGAGCGTGGTCATAACCCGCTTCCCGTAGACAGGATCCACTCTCGGGATATTATTTCCCACAAAACCCTTCACCTTGTAATATTTAGAGCCGCCTAACTCGTCGTGCGTCAGCCCGATAAGATATATATAATTTCCTACATTTTTCGCGTCCATAGTGACGGCCTTCGCGGCATCTTTCATGACCGCGATGCATGAGATAAGAAGCGTAGGCGGTATGGAGATCGTCTTTTTTGCCGCGGCGTATTCATTATTCAGGCTGTCTTTTCCGGATATGAACGGGACGCCGTAGCCTTTAGCGATATCGTAACAGCCGAAGGCTGCCCTGACAAGGCTCCCCAGCCTGTCGGGTTTATCCGTGTTTCCCCAGCAGAAGTTATCGAGTATGGCGGCGCGGTTTATATCGCCGCCGACAGAGACCACCTGCCGCAATGCCTCGTCGATGACGCTCGCGGCCATCCAATACGGGTCTATCTTTCCATAATCCGGGTTTATGCCGCAGGAGAGTATTATCCCTTTTTTCGAACTCAATATGGGTCTTGTGACGCACGCGTCGCCTGGCCCGTCGTTTTCTATGCCCTGGAGCGGCTTCAGCACGCTCCCCCCCTGGACCTCATGGTCGTATTGCCGGATAATCCACTCCTTGCTCGCTATGTTCAGATTAGATAGTAAGTCGATAAGATCAGACGTCAGGCCGCCCTTGTCCTTAAGGCGCGGTTCTTTAAAGACCGGACTTCTCCACGTGGCCTTTCGTTTGATATTCGGGGCGCCGTCATGAAGAAATTTCATTTCCATGTCGCAGACAGGATTGCCTTCGTAGAAGAGCCTTAACCGCCTGTCCGAGGTAAATCTTCCTATGGTTGTCGCCTCGACGTTCTCTTTTTCAAAGAGGCTTTTCAATTCACCGGCCTTCTTGGGATCTACGGCCAGGACCATCCTCTCCTGCGCCTCTGATATCCAGATCTCGGAATACGTCAGGCCCTTATATTTCAACGGAACCCTCTCAAGGTAGACCTCCGCGCCAAGGGCCTCTCCCATTTCTCCGACCGCGCTCGACAAGCCCCCTGCCCCGCAGTCAGTTATGGCGTTGTAGAGATTTTCATCGCGCGCCTTCAGTATTGTATCCACCATCTTCTTTTCCTGAATGGGGTTTCCTATCTGGACAGCTTGCGCCGAGACGGCTTCAGATTCATGCGTTAGCTCTCCGGAAGAGAATGTGGCGCCGTGTATCCCGTCTCGGCCGGTTCTCCCGCCTACAACAACTATCAGGTCTTCCCTGTGGACCTGTTTGAAGGATTTATCCTTCGGCATTATGCCGACATTTCCGCAGAAGACCAGAGGGTTTCCAATAAAGCCCTCGTCGAAGCAGACCGCGCCGTTTGATGTTGGTATGCCCATCCTGTTGCCGTAGTCTCTTACCCCCGCGACAACCCCTTTCATTATCCGCTTTGGGTGCAGAACCCCCTTCGGCAGCCGCTTATCGGGATAGTCGGGCGGCCCGAAACAGAAGACATCCGTATTTACTATAGGTTTGGCGCCAAGCCCTGTTCCGAGAGGGTCGCGTATAACGCCTCCTATGCCTGTGCCCGCTCCGCCGTATGGCTCGAGCGCGGATGGATGATTGTGCGTCTCCACCTTGAAGCATATATTGTGTCTTTCGTCGAACCGTATTATCCCGGAGTTGTCCTTAAAGACCGAGACGCACCAGGGTTTATTCAATTCCTTGGTAACCTTCATTATCGTGTCTTGCAGCAGGTTGTTTATTATCTGCCCTTCAAATTCTATACGGCCGCGCATGGTCTTGTGCTTGCAGTGTTCAGACCATGTCTGGGCCAGGGTCTCAAGTTCGCAGTCAGTAGGGTTGCGGCCCAATTTTTTGAAGTGCCTCTTTATGGCGCGCATCTCCTCAAGATTCAAAAATAGCTGCCCATCTTTCGATATCTTCGCAAGCGCCTTATCATCCGCCGCCAGCATATTTATTTTCTTCAGTTCGAATTTATAAGACGGGGCATCCTGCGCGATTTCAGACCCTTCACTGGCAATATGCTGTATCACTTTGTTATAAAGGATCTTTTCGGCTATGGAGCGGACGTCGCGATCCGAGAGGGCCCCTTTGATGAGGTATTTCTTCGCGGTCTTTACTGTATGCAGGCCGGGGATGCCGAGATCGATCACGGCTTTCTTTACGCTGTCCTCAACCGGGTCCATGACACCCGGGTTATATGCGACCTCAACAACCTTAACGCCGCGTTCGGGTTTCGCGCCGCAACACTGCGTGAGCGGGTCAATAAGCAAGCCTTCGCGTATCTGTTTTACATCCGAGCCGCTTAGATCCCCTTCCAGGAGATAGACCTGAGCTGTCCTGACATCTTTTATCCGTCCGGCGAACCCGAGATCCTCCATATCCTTCTTGAGGCTTGCGCCGACAGGATCAGGAAAACCGTCTTTTTCCGCTACTTCTACTCGATAAATCATGTAGTTTGCTATCTATAAACCCTGGACTCTTAACTCTGAACTCCGAACTAATTTATTCCCACTCTATCGTCGCAGGGGGTTTAGAGCTGATGTCGTATACTACCCTATTCACGCCTCTCACCTCATTGATTATCTTATTCGATATCCTGGCGAGGACCTCCTGCGGGATACGGGCCCAATCCGCGGTCATGCCGTCGACGCTTGTCACTGCGCG
>JAHFGN010000052.1 GCA_023247415.1 Candidatus Omnitrophota bacterium | reverse complement strand
GGAGGTGTAGTTTTTTATTGTGCCGTTTTCGCGATAGTCATAAGTGTTACTGCTGGAGTTGCGAGTCCCCGATGTAGATTTTTGCTCATAGTGTTTCATATAGCCATTTGCGTAATATTCGTAAGATTGGGTTTCCGTAGAGGCCAGGTTGCCGTCCTTGTCAATAGTCTTCTGCTCGGACCTCGTCATCCTGCTGTTCGCGTCGTATTCATATGCGGCGGTTGTTTTTGAGACGAGCGCTCCGTCCTTGCCGGTATTCGTCGTCTCATACCGGGTGGTCTTTCCCTGCGCGTTATATTCATAAGTAGTGACAGTCTTGAATGTCACAGTGACCCCATCCTTGTCATAGGTCGTAGACTCGTACCGCATGACATTGCCCTTTGCGTCGTAATCATACTTGGATAGGGTCTTGGAGATGAGGATTCCGTCTTTATCAGTTTTAATAGAGATATAGTCTGTTACTCTGCCGCTGGCGTAGTTATAGACGGATTTGGTCGTGTTCCCGTAGTTATCTAAATATGTCTGCTCATATCTCTTATAATTGCCCTGAGCGTCGTATTCATAGTAGTAGGTATACTTATAATTGAGGTTTCCGTTCTTGTCAGTATAGGTGTAATTGTAAGAATAATCTGTTGGCCTGCCGTTTGCGTAGTTATATACGGAGTCATAGTCATATGTCCCAT
Source organism: Candidatus Omnitrophota bacterium (assembly GCA_023247415.1). Taxonomy (GTDB): domain Bacteria; phylum Omnitrophota; class Gorgyraeia; order 2-01-FULL-45-10; family JAHFGN01; genus JAHFGN01. The sequence goes on along the minus strand of JAHFGN010000052.1, from coordinate 9,867 downwards.
AACTGTTATAATTAGTGCTCTTATTTGTTTGGCGTTGGACATTTCCCTGGGCATCGTACTCATATAGGCTTGTATTTTTCGAGGTGACATTGCCGTCCTTGTCGAATGTCGTGGACTCATATGTTTTAATCTTTCCGCTTTCATTATATCCCCAAGCCTCAACTGTCTTGGAAATAGTGCTGCCCTGGGCATCGCTATTCGTCGTCTGGCGCCGCAGGATCCTTCCCTGGCTGTCATATTCATTTATCTGGGTAGTCGAGGAGATGGCGTTGCCGTCTTTGTCTTTGTGTGTGTAAGCATATTTTAGAGTCCTGCCGGAGGAGTCATATTCATATTTATATTCATAGATAGTGACACGGCCGTCAGATGCGGTGTATCTATAGGTATACTCCAGGACTCTCCCGGACGAGTCGTATTTATACCCATAGTATTCGTATTTATATGTGTATGCGCCAGAGGTATAGATTTGGGTTTGGGAAAGGATCCTGCCATCCTTATCATAGGTATAGGTATATTTATAGCTCGATGTCAGCTTTCCGGTAGAATCGTAATATGAATATCCGTAGCTGTAAATCCTGCCATTCGAATCTTTTATGTCGCTATAGATGGTGGAATAAGTCCTTACGTTATTCGCGTTATAGTATTCGCGCGTATACCCAGTTATATTGCCTGCCGAATCATATTGATAATCCTTCGTCCAGACGTATCCTGTGTATGCGCTCCCGCTATACTGTTTCTGGGTCAATCCTATAAGCTGGCCCTGGGAGTTATAGGTATATATGGTATTTCCGTCCGCGGATGCGGTGGATGAGGTCGTTTGCGGCACTATCTTTTTAAATATGCCGTCTTCGGGGTTATGCTGGTAGGTTGCGCCTGATGGGAATTTATAGAGGTTTTCATCCAGCTTCTCATAGCCGGGGTGGGGGAACGCCTCCTTGGACAACGTCGGTAAATAAGGGGTTTGTCGTGGACGCGCGCCCTTTCTGCGCGTTATCGAGTCTTATTGGGAATCTGCGCTTCTCGGCTGAATGGGCGGCTCGAAGCGCAATTGCTAGAAAGAATATGGCAAGATATATATGAGGACTCTTGTGTCTTATCATGATCCGGTCATCTCGAGAGCGGTATTCAGTCTTATGCCTTCCTCTATAGCCCTGATGGTGCCCTGTTCCGCGGCATTATTCGCCTGCTGCGCGATATCCAGAAGCTTCGGGGCCGCTATGACGGCGATAATGCCGATGACTAAAAGGACTATCAGTATCTCGATCAATGTAAAAGCACCTTTTGATTTCATATTCAGCATAGTATAATATTGCATGGGAAAATCGGAAAAAACAAGGAAAAGTGGGGGCAGGCTGCTTTTTCCATATCCTCGCAGCCTGAAAAAGTAGCCTGTCCCGGCCTGTCCCATTTTTATCCTTGACAAAAATGTCTGGTATGGTATACTAAAAACTCCTTTTATGGGGTGTTTATGGATACATTTATGGCAAAAACAGGGGATGTCGCAAGGGCGTGGTATCTCATCGATGCCCAGGATCAGATTTTGGGCAGGCTTGCGACCAGAGTAGCCTCTATATTGAGGGGCAAGGATAAGGTTACATTCACTCCTCATGCGGATACAGGCGATGAGGTTATTGTCATAAACGCAAACAGGGTAAGGACTACTGGAAATAAGCTGGAAGACAAGTTGTATAACAGCTATTCAGCGTATCCAGGAGGTCTGAAGCAGACCCCCCTGAAGACAATGATGGCAAAGCGGCCGGAATATGTGGTTAGGCATGCCGTGAAAGGGATGCTTCCGAAGAATAAATTAGGCGCGAAGCTGTTGAAGAAATTACGGGTCTACGCGGGTTCAGAACATCCGCATTCAGCGCAAAAACCAAAAGTTATTGCGGTAAGCGGAGCCGCCAAGAAGAAGGGCTAATATAAATAGAAATGGCTGAGGCTGAGAATAAAGTACAATATTGGGGAACAGGCAGGCGCAAGGAATCTGTGGCGCGGGTCAGGATCCTGCCCGGAGACGGCAAGATAATCGCGAACTCAAGGCCTTTCAACGATTTTTTCCCGAGAGAAAGCCACAGGCTTATGATAATGAAGCCGCTGGAGCTGGCCAAGGCTGTCGGGAAATATGATATATACGCCAATGTCTCAGGCGGCGGCACAAGCGGCCAGGCAGGCGCTGTGCGGCACGGCATTTCGCGGGCGCTTCTCAAGTTGGACGAGGCGCTTCGGCCGATACTTAAAAAGGCGGGCCTTCTCACGCGCGACCCGCGCATGAGAGAGCGTAAGAAGTACGGCAGGAAGAGGGCCAGGAGGAGGTTCCAATTCACTAAGAGGTAACAAAAACACTGATATTTAAGGACCGCCTATCTTGAGCGTTTTTCCGACGATATTTTAATTGACAAGATAGGCGGTTTCATTTAAGATAACATTTAGTTTCCCGTCAGGTTATCATAAATTCGGGACAGGTTTCGACGGAGAAAATTGCTATTCATAGAAACCTGTCCCAAGTGCGCTATGCTGGAAGAACGGAGGCATGAGATGCTCAAGGTTGGAGTGGTTGGAGCGACAGGATACACGGGCGAGGAGATGGTTCGCCTCTTAAGCGGCCACGCTAAAGTAAAGCTGGCATATTTGAGCGCTATCCTTGACAAAGAAGAGCCTGTGGCGGATATATTTCCCAGCCTGGCAGGCAAGATCGACCTCGTGTGCAGGAAGCCAAACATAGAAGAGACGGTTAGGGAAACAGACCTGGTATTCCTCGCTCTGCCTCACAGGGTTTCCATGGAGGTCGCGCCCAAATTTCTAAGCGCTGGAAAAAAAGTCATCGACCTGAGCGCGGACTACCGATTATCGCCTGATGCCTACAAGATCTGGTACGGGGCCGAGCATAAGGACAAGGCGAATATCGAGAAGGCGGTGTATGGCCTGCCTGAACTATACGCCGACAGGATAAAAAAGGCTGCGTTCGTCGCGAACCCGGGCTGCTATCCGACGAGCATAATCTTAGCTGTCGCGCCGGCGCTTAAAAATGAACTGGTATACCCGGATAATATAATAGCGGACTCAAAAAGCGGCGTTACGGGGGCCGGCAGAAAGGCCGATCTCGCCCTATCCTTCGCCGAGGTCAATGAGAATGTGAAGGCATATAAGGTAAATGCGCATCAGCACAAACCCGAGATCAACAAGATATTATCCGATGTCGCGCGCAAGACGATAGATATTATATTCACCCCGCACCTGATACCGATGAACAGGGGCATACTATCGACGATATATATGAGATTGAAGAAGGGCACAGCCGCGAAAGATGTCATCGGGCAGTATAAGAATTTCTATAGAGGGAAACCTTTTGTGAGGGTTCTGGACGATGGGCGCCTACCCCAGACAAAGGATGTAGTGATGACAAATTGGTGCGATATCGGCATTGTCGTAAAAGATGGACTGCTTATAGCCGTATCGTGCATAGATAACCTGACCAAAGGCGCTGCCGGCCAGGCGGTCCAGAACATGAACCTCATGTGCGGTTTTGATGAGCGGGAAGGGCTTGTTTAGTTGAGAGTTGAGAGTTTATGGCAAAGGATATTGAGACGACGATAAAAAATGGCGGGGTGACAACGCCCAAAGGATTTCTGGCGAACGGCGCGGCATGCGGGATAAAACAATCCGGCAAAAAGGACCTGGCAATCCTATATTCGCAGGTCCCGGCCGCTGCCGCCTGCGCGTTTACGACGAACGTCTTCGCGGCGGCCCCTGTAAGGTTAAGCAAGGCGCACCTTAGGGCGAGATTTCATCAGGCGATTATAGTAAACAGCGGGAACGCGAATTGCGCGAATGGCAGCTTGGGCGACAGCGACGCGAAGGCGATGGCCCATGCCGCGGCGAAAGGGCTCGCCCTTTCTGATAGGAACGTGCTTGTCGCGTCAACCGGCATCATAGGAAGAAGGCTGCCGATCGCGAAGATAGGAATGGCCTTGAGCGCCCTTTTAGACGGGCTGTCCAGCAGCGGCGGCAGGCTCTTCTCGGAAGCGATCCTGACTACTGATAATGTGAGGAAAGAGGCCTCTGTAAGAGTTAAGCTTGGGGCCTCGACTGTCACGATAGGAGGCGCGGCAAAAGGCGTCGGCATGATATACCCGGATTTAAAGGTCGCGTCGCGGCACGCGACGATGCTATGTTTCATCACTACGGACGCCGATATCGAAAAAGCCTCTTTAAACTCGGCCCTTGGCGAGGCTGTGGATGAGTCGTTCAACATGATATCGGTTGACGGTGATATGAGCACGAACGACAGCGTATTTCTTCTCGCGAACGGCCTGGCGGGAAACAGAAAGATCACGGGCGGAGGCAATGACTTCGGCAGATTCAAGGCGGCCCTGAAATATTTAACGAAAGAGCTTGCGAAAAAGATTGTCTCAGACGGCGAAGGCGCCACAAAGCTGATAGAGGTTGTTGTAAAGGGCGCCAGAAGCCATAATGACGCCAAGTCAATAGCCAGAAAGGTCACAACATCGAACCTTCTTAAGGCTTGCGTATACGGCGAAGACCCTAACTGGGGCAGGGTCGCGGCCTCATGCGGCTCAAGCGGCGCGGCGTTTGTCCCCGCGAGGACCGATATGTATTTCGGCGGCATAAAGGTCTTATCTAACGGCGCCGGCATAAGCAGAATAGATAGGGCGGCCTTAAGAGGCGTTTTTAAGAAGAAAAATATTTACATAAAAATAGACTTAAAGAGCGGCCATGCAGGCGCAACAGCGTGGACATGCGACCTGTCAGAGGAATACGTCCGGATAAATTCGGCGTACAGCACGTGAAATAAAGTAACCAGTAACCAGAAACCAGATCATGAAAGACGCTATTAAAAAGAGCGATGTATTGATCGAGGCGCTGCCGTACATAAAGAAGTTCTTCAGGAAGGTGGTAGTCATAAAATACGGAGGCGCGGCTGTTGACGAAAAAGGGATAGACAACGGCATCCTCGAGGACATAATGTTCATGAGCTGCGCGGGGATGAGGCCGGTCCTCGTCCATGGAGGCGGGCCGCTTATCTCGAGGATGATGAAGGCAAAAGGGGTGGAACCGAAATTTATCCATGGGAGGAGGGTCACCGATATCCAGGCTCTTCACATCATAGACAGGGCGCTCCATATTGTAAATAGAAAGATCGTCGGGGCCCTTAAAGGCATGGGCGCGAAGACCTTCGGTTTGAGCGGCAGGGAGAATAATCTCATCAGGGTGAAGAAGATAAAGACTGAGGCGGCCTTAGGTTTCGTCGGAGAGGTCACATCCGTAGACACGACCGTGGTGAAGAGGTTGATCGAGGATAATATAATTCCGGTTGTATATCCACTCGGTCTGGGCCGCGACAGAAATTTATATAACGTGAACGCCGATGATGTGGCGAGCGAGATAGCCATAGCCCTGAAGGCGGAAAAGTTCGTCCTCCTTACAAATGTGAGAGGGATAATGAAGGACAGGCATAACCCGAATACCCTGTATCATACGCTAAAAGTGGATGACGTCGGGAAACTCATCAGGAAAAAGGTGATAGATTCGGGCATGATACCGAAGGCGAAGGCGTGCGTGAACGCGATAAAGTTCGGGGTGAAGAAGGCGCACATATTAGACGCGTCCATACCCCACGCGCTTTTACTTGAGATATTCACGGACAAAGGTATCGGGACGGAGATTGTACGATAAAAATTCAATGTTCAGTTCATAGAGTTCAGGGAGTTAGGGAGTTTAGAGAGTCCAGGAGTTTGACAAATTCAAAATTCCAAAACTCTTGAACTCTTGAACTAACACGAACTTTACATAGGAGAGAGATATGTGCGGCACATGCGGATGCAAGGATAAAAAGCCAAAGAAGTAATTAAGGTTATGAGCAAGACGGATAGAGTTGTGAAGATGTACGATGAGTACGTCATGAATACCTATAAGAGGACGTCCCTGTGCCTTGAGAAGGCAAAAGGGGCGAGGGTCGAAGATATAGATGGAAGGGAATATCTAGATTTCTTCCCCGGCTGGGCTGTGAGCGGGATCGGCCACTGCCACCCGAAGGTGGTCGCCGCGATCGGAAGACAATCGAAGAAGCTGCTGCATGTCTCGAATAATTTTTACAGCGAGCTTCAGGCGCTCCTCGCGAAGACGATAATCGGAAACTCGTTTCCGGGCAAGGTATTCTTCTGCAATTCCGGGGCTGAGGCGAATGAGGCGGCCATAAAACTCGCCAGGCGCTACGGCCATGATTCCGGAAGGTTTGAGATCATAACGTGTTTTAAGTCTTTTCACGGCAGGACGCTGGCTACCATAACCGCTACCGGCCAGGATAAGGTCAAACAAGGTTTTGAGCCTCTGCCGGAAGGCTTCAGGCATGTCCCATTCAACGATATCGAGGCCGTCAGCGAGGCCATAGGCAATAAGACTGTAGCCGTAATGCTTGAGTTGATACAATGCGAAGGGGGCATGAATATCGCCGATGTTGGATATGTTAAAGCGCTTAGAAAGTTATGCGATGACAAGGATATCCTTCTCATCCTGGACGAGGTCCAAACAGGGATGGGCAGGACAGGCAAGATCTTCTGTTATCAGCATTATGGGATTACGCCGGATGTCATGACGCTTGCCAAGACATTGGGCGGAGGCGTGCCCATCGGCGCCATGGTTGCAAGGGCCAAGTTCCAGGATGTCTTGACGCCCGGCTCGCATGCCTCGACATTCGGCGGAAGCCCTATAGTTTCGGCCGCGGCGCTTGCGGTCTTTGAGGCGATTAAGAAAGAAAGGCTCCTGCGGAACGCGAACAGGATGGGGGCCGCCCTGCGCGAGAAGCTGGAGGGCCTGAAAAAAAGGTACCATTTTATAAAAGAGATAAGGTCAAAGGCCCTTACGATCGGCGTCGAGCTTTCCATAAAGGGCGATGATATCGTGAAACAGTGCACGGCATCCGGACTTTTGATAAACTGCGCGCAGGATACTGTTTTAAGGATAATGCCGCCGCTTACCGTAAAGAAGAAAGAGCTTGACGCCGCAATAGAGATTTTGGATAAGATATTCGCGAGGATAACATGAAGAAAGACCTATTATCTATAAAGGATCTTGCGCCGGAAGACATAAACAATATCCTTTCGCTTGCGGAAAAAATAAAGAAAGATAGAAGCGCCTATGCGCAGGTTCTCTCCGGCAAATGTATAGGGCTGATATTCCAGAAGCCGTCGAACAGGACCAGGGTCTCATTTGAGATAGGGATGGTGCAGTTAGGCGGCTACGCGATATATCTGGGCCCAAGCGAATTGGAGATGGGAAAGCGCGAATCCGTAAAAGATGTGGCGTCGGTCTTGGCCAGATACTTGGACGGTATAGTCGCCAGGACATATGCCCACAAGGATCTAGAAGACCTGGCAAGGTATTCATCGGCTCCGATCATAAACGGTTTGAGCGACCTTGAGCATCCGTGCCAGGCGCTGTGCGATATATATACGATAAGAGAGAGGTTCGGCTCTTTCAAAAATATAAAACTCGCGTATGTGGGCGACGGCAACAATGTCCTCAATTCGCTTCTTTTGGCGAGCGCAAAGGTTGGGTTGAATATAGATATGGCCGCGCCCAAAGGGTACGGCGCCGCCAAGTGGGCCAGGGACCTTGCCGCGGAATTCACGGCGAAGTCAGGGAGCCGCATGAGATATTACACAAAAGCGGAAGATGCCGCCCGCGACGCGGATATAATCTATACGGATGTTTGGGTAAGCATGGGCCAGGAGAAGGAGTCGAAGAGGCGGAAGGCGGCGTTCAGCGGTTTTCAGGTGAACGACAGATTGTTGAAATTTGCCAGGAAGGGCTGTGTCGTCATGCATTGCCTTCCGGCGCATAGAGGAGAAGAGATAACAGACAGCGTGATAGACAGCCCGAATTCCGTAGTATATGACCAGGCCGAAAACAGGATGCATGTGGAGAAGGCGATTCTTTTGATGCTATTAGGGACTGTCCCCGACAAGGGGTTCGCATATAGTGCTTAGGGGACTGTCCCTAATAAGAGGAGAATAGATATGGGTAAAAAACTGGTGCTTGCGTATTCAGGCGGGCTCGATACATCTGTCGCGATAAGATGGCTTGCGAAAAAAGGATATGATGTAGTCGCCTACATGGCCGATGTGGGCCAGGGCGTCTCTTTCGATGCCTACAAAAAGAGGGCCATGGCGGCCGGCGCGATAAAAGTCAGGATCGATGATCTAAAAAAAGAGTTCGTGGAGGATTTCATATTTAAGTCATTGAAGGCCGGAGCTGTATATGAAGGCGGCTATCTCCTGGCTACAGCGCTCTCAAGGCCGCTCATAGCCAAAGGGCTGGTCAAGGCGGCTCATGATGAAGGCGCGGGATTAGTCGCGCATGGATGCACGGGGAAGGGCAACGATCAGGTCAGGTTTGAGGTGTCGATAGGCGCCCTGGACCCTAAACTCAAGGTAATAGCGCCCCTCAGGGAATGGGAGTTAAGAACCAGAAACGAAGAGATAGAGTATGCGAGAACGAATCATATTCCAATCCAGACAACCAAGAAGAAGTCGTACTCAATTGATGTTAATCTTTGGGGAATATCGATTGAAAGTGGGCCGCTGGAAGATCCATATCATGAGCCTGACGAAGATATATATAAGATTACAAGGGGAATAGGCTCTTCAAGCGCGAAGCCCGTGTACATAGAAATAGAATTTAAGAACGGCGCGCCGGTCAAGTTGAACGGCAAAGCCATGGACGGCGTGAGTCTCATATCCAGGCTGGCGAAGATAGCCGGAGACGCCGGCATAGGTAGAAGCGACATGATTGAAAACAGGCTGGTCGGAATAAAATCGAGGGAGATCTATGAAGCTCCGGCAGCATGGACACTTATGGCTGCGCATAAGGCGCTCGAGGGCCTTACGCTGGATAGGGAACTGGCGCATTTTAAGGAATCTATCGCCTTGAAATACGCGGAGCTCGTCTATTACGGCCTTTGGTATACGCCGTTAAGAGAAGCGCTCGACAAATTTATAGACGACACGCAAAGGAAGGTGAACGGGACGGTGCGGCTGAAACTCCACAAGGGAAATTGCGTCGTCACAGGCAGAAAATCTCCGGACTCTTTATACAGGAAGGAACTCGCGACGTACGAAGAAGGCGATAAGTTCGATCAATCGCTCGCGAAGGGCTTTATCGAGATCTGGGGCCTGCCGTATAAAAAATAGTTTATAGTTTATAGCTAACTATACATTAGCGCAGGGAGAAAAAATGGCCAAAAAGCTATGGGGTGGGAGGTTCGGCAAGAAGACAAATCCCCTTGTCGAGAAATTCACCAGGTCCATCCATTACGACTATAAGCTGGCCGAATACGATCTGGTTGGGTCGATGACCCACGTCCAGGTCCTGAAAACGGCTGGTTATCTTACGCCGGCCGAGGCGTCTAAATTGACCCGCGGGCTTAAATCTATACATGAGAATGCAAAGAAGGGTACGTTTAAAGCGGATGGCAGAAGCGAGGATGTCCATACTGATATCCAGAATAAACTGCATAAGAAAGTAGGTGATACCGCATTGAAACTCCATACAGCGAGATCCAGAAACGAACAGATTGTATTCGCTACTAAATTGTACTGCAGGGATAATATCGCAAAAGTAAAAACGGATATCAAGGGGGTGGTCTCATCTCTTAAGGGGCTTGCCAGGAGGTATGATAATCTGGTCATCCCGGGATTTACCCATCTGCAGCACGCGCAACCGGTCTATTTAAAGGATTACCTCTTCGCTTATGCGGCGATGCTGAATAGAGACGCAAACAGGCTGGAGTACATCCATAAAAATATAAAGCCTGCGATGGGCGCGGGCGCGTTAGCCGGGACGCGC
>JAHFGN010000051.1 GCA_023247415.1 Candidatus Omnitrophota bacterium | reverse complement strand
TTCTTTTGGCAAGACCTCCCTGAGCCTCTTAACCTCTTTTTCGATGTTCCTGGCCACCAGGATGGTGTTGGCCGTGGATTCCTTCTGGACATACAGCGACACCACAGGCCTTATGTTCATCCTCGCGTATCCTGTCGGTTCAAGATACGAATCGAGAACGGTCGCGACATCCTTAAGCCTCACTGTGGATCCGTCGGGGAGAGTATTGACCGGCAGATTCTTGATTTCATCTACAGACTGGAAGAGGCCCATGGCCCTGATAAGATATTTATCTTTTTGTCTTTCGATATCTCCGGTCAATAGATTAAGATTGCTCTGCCCAACAATCGATATCACCCGCTCGACGGGAAGAGAATACGCGGCGAGCCTCCTCTGGTCCAGCTCTATCAGGATCTTACGCTCTCTTCCGCCGGCAACCTCAACATCAGCTACACCTGTTATGCGCTTTAAGGCTTCTTTCGCCTTCTCGTCGATTATCTTCCTTATCTCCTCTGTCGAACGCTTCAGGCTTGTGGCCGCGACAATCATTATCGGCACATCGGATCGCTTGAACTGCGCTATAACGGGCTTTTCTATTTCCTTCGGGAGTTTGTTCTTTACTCTGGCGAACTTCTCTCTTGTCTCCAGCGCCGCGAAGTTCATGTTTGTGCCGGGCGCGAAGCTCAGGACTACCGTAGATTCCCCCTCTTTCGATATAGACATGAGCTCCTCGAGGTGGCTTACTGTGCCGACAGCCTCCTCGACGAGTTTTGTGACAAGCTCTTCGACTTCGGTCGGGGGAATGCCTCCGCGCACCTCTATGATTATGCTTATCTCGCCGAAACTTATATTAGGATAGAGCTCTACCGGAAGCTGCAGGAGAGAGAGAACCCCGAGCAGTATGAGGATGATATAGACCATGAGCATCGTAACCGGTCTTTTGATGGAGAATTCCGGCAGGTTCATCTCTTCCTCTTGAATATCCTGTCGATGAGCTCGGTATAGCCGAGATACAACGATGGCACGACTACGAGGGTCAGGAATGTGGCGACAGTCAGGCCGCCCATGACTGTGATAGCCATGGGAGATCTTAACTCAGCGCCTTCGCCGCCAAGAAATGCCATTGGGACAAGGCCCAATATTGTTGTAAGGGCTGTCATCAATATAGGCCTGAGCCTGACCTTGGAGGCGTTTATCACGGCTTCTTTCGTCGTCATTCCGCGGGAAAGGAATAAGTTTATGCAGTCTATGAGGACTATGGCGTTATTGACAACTATGCCCCCCAAAATACCCACCCCCATGAATACATAAGCGCTTATGCTGGTGTGAGTTAGAAAAAGAGAAATGGCGACGCCTATCAAGGATAGCGGTATTGTGAACATTATTATAAAGGGCTGCCAGAGCGACTCAAATAGGGCGGCCATAATCATATACACCAATAAAAAAGCCGCTATTATCGCGGCGCGCATGCTGTCGAACGAGGCCTTCATCTCCTCTGACTCGCCGGTGAGCTTCATTGTGTAGTCCTTCGGAATCTTCAGCGCCGCAATCATCCTGTTCACATCCAAGACAATATCCTTCATCGCCCTCTTATATACGTTGGCGTATACCAACACGGTCCTCTGCTGATTGGATCTCTTTATCTCGCTGGGCCCCTTGCCGCGGGTGAAACCCGCGGCGCTGGAAAGCGGAACGCTTATCCCAAGAGGCGAGCGCATGCTTATCCTGGAGAGTTTATCGAAGTCTTCTCTGTCTTGAGCGCGTAATCTAACGCGCACATCGAACTCCTCCCCCTTTTCTTTGAACTTTGTCGCCACATACCCTTTCAACGCTATCTGCGCGGTTTGCGCTATATCGACCACTGACATGCCGTATAGAGAGGCTTTATCCTTGTCTATAATTATCTTCGTCTCAGGCGATGGTTCCGGCATACTGTTCTTGACTCCGTAAATACCTTCTATCCCGCCCAGCCCTTTTTGGATTTCATTCATCAAATTTTCCAATACGTCAAGCTTATTTCCTTTCAATTCTATCGTAACAGGCGCCGCAGTCCCCATGCCCGTCGATAGGACATTCTCCTGCAGGACATATTCTACCCTGGCCCCCTCCAGTTTGATAGACGCTAATGTATTCTTTATATTCTGGACTACGTCTGAGCTTGTAGTCTTGCGCTTCTTCTTAAGATTCACCACGATCTCCGCCTGATGCGGCCCAAGCCTCTCAGATACGTGTCTTGTTGTGGCCTCTTTTGTGGAGCCTATAGTCACGCTTACGCTTTCCACAACCGGCAGCTCCCTAATATATTTTTCTATCCCCTCTGAAACACGGTTTGTCACCGTCAGCTTCGTTCCGGCCGGCATGTCCACCTTCACCATAAACTGCCCCTGGTCAACCTTCGGCATAAGTTCAATGTCCATAAACAGAAACAGGCCCAGGCTTAACAGGAAAGCCGCGAGGGTCAACAATAGATATTTCCCCTTCTCATTGATAAACCGCTCAAGCATCTTCGAATAAAATCTGCGTAAGGCTGACGCGCCTGCTGAACCGTCTATCTGGTCTATGTGGTCCTCATCCTCAACTATGACACCCTTGCCTATCTTAATGAATTTCGACGCCAGGAGCGGTATTATAGTCATCGAGGCGACGAGCGAAGCCAATAGAGAAAATGTCACCGTAAGGGCGAAGTCCTTTGTGATCTGGCCCACGATCCCTATTACGAATATAAGCGGGAGGAAGACGACTACTGTCGTCAGGACAGAGCCGGTCACGGATATGAAGACCTCGTTCGCCCCGATTATCGCCGCGTCTTTCTGTTTTTCGCCCATCTGCATGTGCCTGAATGTATTCTCGACGACAACTATGGCGCAGTCGACGAGGCTGCCTACGCCAAACGCCAGTCCGCCGAGCGACATCATATTCAGCGATATACTGCTGAAGAACATGAGCGCGAATGTCGCCAGAACCGAGATCGGGATGGTAAAGGTCACTATGGCAGAGCTCCAGACATTGCGCAAAAAATATAGGAGCACGAAAAATACTAAAACACCGCCCTGCCACGCCGAGTCCCAGACGCCTGCTATGGAATTTTTTATAAATAAGGACTGGTCATAGACTATTGTTACGTTAATGTCTTTGGGCAGATCGCGCTTTAAGTCCTGAAGTTTCTTCTTGACCCTGTCGATGATCTTGACTGTGTTGCCGAGCGACTGCTTCTGGATCGAGATAGATATATTCTCGGTGCCGTTATATCTGGAAAAGCTGGTCCTTTCTTTCAGGCCGTCTGTTACTGCGGCGACATCTTTTAAGTATATGAGCCTCTTGTCTTTAGAGATCCTCCCTCTTCGCATACTCTCTTCCATCGCTTCTTCTTCTTTTGCGAGCCTCGGATTATGTTCCTCGCCTCCAATAACAACATCCTCAATGTCTCTGACACGTTCGAACTCACCCAGAGTCCTGATGAGATATTCATAGAAGCTCTCTTTTATTGTGCCCGCCGGATAATTCAGGTTCGCGTTCGAGATCGCCTTTGTGACGTCTAAGAGGGCCACCCCTGCCGCTTGCAGTTTATCACGGTCTATATCTACGGTTATCTCCCTTTCAAGCCCGCCTGATATGCTCGCCGCAGCCACACCGTCCACCTTCTCCGCCTCATCTTTGATCATCCTGCGGCTTATCTCTCTCAAAGCAAGCGGCGAACGCTCACCGGATGAACTTGTGACGCTTAGGGTTAGTATGGGTTTGTCGAACGGGTTGAAGGCCAGCACAACCGGCTCTTCTGCCTCGCGGGGCAGCCTCTCTTTTATCAGGTCCAGCTTCTCCCTCATTCCGAGGGCGGCGAAGTTTATGTTCTGGTTCCAGCCGAATTCAGCCATGACGAGGCATAGGCCTTCTTTGGATATGGAACTGATGCGTTTTACGCCTGCCACTGTTCCTATCGCCTCTTCGATGGGTTTGGTTATCAGGGTCTCTATTTCTTCAGGGGCGGCGTTCGCGTAAGGCGATACTACGGTCAGCTGAGGATAGACTATCTGCGGAAAGAGCTCCTGGGGAAGAAGCTCCAGCGATATGACGCCAAAGATAAGTATGCCCGCAACTATCATCACCAAAGTTACGGGCCGGGTTACAGAAAATTGCGCAAGGTTCACTAGAAAACGCTCTCCTGGGTTTCCATTATCTCGACTTTCGCCTTATCCTTGAATTCCTCCTGCACCTCAACCACGACAAGCTCTTCTTCCTTCAGGCCCTCCTCAACCTCTATCAGGTCCTGAGTCATATAGCCGACCTTGAGCTTTCTCACCTCAATTGTGCCTGTCTCCTGCGGCGGCGCCTCTTTGGGAACGCCTTCCTTGGGCTCTTCCTTCTTCTTGGCCTTTAAGCCGAAATTGAAGAGTGAGCGCGCCTTCTTCTCTGGCCCTTTTGATTCCTCCTTCGGCGTCATAAGCTCTTCTTTGTGAACGACATACGCTAAATAGTCCGCTTCTTTCTTCTTCAAGGCCGATGAAGGAACCACCAGGACATCCTTCTTCTCATAGGTGTATATCAGGGCCCTGGCGAACATGCCGGGCTTTAAGGCGCTGTCCTTATTCGCAAGCTCCACCTTGATATTCTGGGTGCGGGATCTCCCCTCCACAATAGGCGCGACCCTGTCTATCTGGCCCGATAGAGTCTTTGTCGGGAAGGCGTCCACGAAAACGTCTACTTTCTGTTTCAGCGCTATTTTTGGGACATCTTTTTCTATTATGCTGAACTCCGCGTATACCTTCTCTATGTCTATAAATGTCCCGACTTTGTCATTTGGGGTGATATAACTGCCGACGTCGAGTATCCTGGAACCCAACAGGCCGTCGCTCAAGGCGTATATGTTGGTCTTGTCGAGCTCTGCCTTGGCGGATTCATATTCTAGCTTGGATTGCTCCAATTTTGGCCTTGCGATCGCGCCTATGTCGAAAAGTTTCTGGTTCTTTTCCATCTCCAGGCTGGAATATTTCAATTTGAGCAGCGCCTCCTTCTGAATGAGGCTGGCTATGATATCGCCTTCCTGTATCTTCTCGCCCTCCTCGAAGTTTATCGACTCTATGACGCCGCTTGTCTGAAATTTCAGATCGACCTCCTTGAAACCTTTTATGTTTCCCATCGCTGGAAGCGTATCCTTGAAGTCCATCTTCTTTACTTTAAGGATCTTGACCGGGCTCAGGCCCTCCTCAAAGGTTATGGCCGGCTTCTTCGCCTCCTTCTTCCTGAAGAAGACCTTCTGTATGTTGCCGAAGGTCCTGGCCAGGACCAGTATAACGACAATGCCCGCGAGAATGCCGATAAAGAGATTCCTCTTAAATTTTTTGTCTTTCAGCTTTTCCCTAAGATCTCGTATGCGCGGGAATTTTGCGCCGAAGGCGGAAAGCCTCATCTTTAAATTAGCAAATGAGAATTTTATCTTCTCCAAGACCACATTAAATTTCTTCATGGTTCTTACCCCGCCTTTTCTTCCGGTTTAAAATAATCGTTTATGCCGATGGCCTTGTTAAGGCTGGCTACGGCCGTATGGTAATCGGATACGGCCTGGATATATCCAAAGCGCTCCTGCGTCGTCTTTATCATGCTCTCTATGACAGCGGAATCCTGAACCTCATCCATACCTCTTTTAAACCGCGCGAGCTCCAGATCCTTCTCCTGATATTTTATCTTGTTGGAGGCAGTCTCTAACTGCAGGATCGCCTTCTCGTAGGCGAAGCACCCCTCCCTCACCTCTACGGTGATATCCTGCTTCAGCTTTTCAAACTCGGAGGCGGCCTTCGTCCAATCTATGTCCGCCTGTTTTTTATCCGCGTACATACCCAGCTTGTCCAGGAGATAGACCTTTGCCGTATTGGTTGTGGACTCTGTCCCATGAAACGCGCTCACTACAGGAGGCCACTGTTCACGCGTCTGCTGAAATTCGGCTGTTGAACCCCAGAACGGCACCTGAACCTTGGCGCCGACATACCATTGGTCCTCAAGTTTTCTAAATGGATCCGTTGTCCCGTCGGATTTGGCCCTGTTGTCTTCGGCCAGATAGATTTCTTTCGCCAGCCCCCAGGAACCCATCAAGTCTATTTTAGGCATCGCTTTAGCGCCGGCTATTCTTTTATCGTATCCATAGTATTCCAGGGTCAGCGAGTTTATCCTCATCTCCGGCCTGTTCATATACGCCATACGGAGCGTCGTATCAAAGTCGACCTCGAATTTCTTAAATCCGGCGACAGGCTCTATATCTATCTTCTGTCTCAAATCCAGGTTCATGACCTGCTTCAGGACTAATTCTGCAACCGCCTCATCGCCGGTCGCTGACTCCAGCTGGTAGTGAATCTGGCTTGCCTGCGAGCCTACATTCAAAAATTCCAGCTTTGACAGCACGCCTGCGTCAGAGCCCTTCTTTACCATTTCGTATACAGAGTCCGCCTCCTGCGCAAGGCCGAGCTGCATCTTCAGGTTTTCTTTCGCCTTCCAAAGCCCATAGTAGCTCTTCTTGACCTGCAGTATGAGCTCATTTCTGGTCTTCTCGTACGTGGCCTTCTCCACCTCCAGGTTCAGCGCGGCCTGTTTCAGCGTGTAAACGAGTTCACCGCCCTTGAATATCGTGTGTGAACCTTCGACAAACTCTTTTTTGCCGTAATACCTTCTGCCCTGAACCCTGCCGTATGACTCCTCAAAATTCAGGCTCAGTTTGGGAAGGAGATTCCTCTTAGCCTCCAGAATCCTGGAGCGGGAAAGCGAGATCTGTTTTTCGGAGATCTTGAGCTGGTAGCTGTTCTTTACCGCTATATCTATGCAGTTCTCAAGCGTAAGGGTCTTCTCTATCTGTTTCAGCGGCGCGACAACGCTTATTAAATCGGCCGGCGCGTTAACCGCCTTTTGGAGCCTGCCCTGCGCATCGGTTATATTTTTCTTTATCTTCTTATTGTCAGGATCTAATGATAGGGCGAGTTCCCATTCATAGATGGCGAGGTTGTACTGCTTAAGATTATAATAACGCCTGCCTTCGCTTAGACGGTTGGCTATCTCTTTATTAACGCCCCTTTGTGTTGATTTGGTTATAGAGGCGCAAAACGCGTCCTTTCCGCATATATACAATGAAAAGGAAACGATTAAAAGCAATAACGCCTGTATTTTAATACGTGATTTCAACGTATCTCCATTTAGGCCGCGGCCGGTGCGCTGCCGCCAGCGTCTTGAGCAGGGCCCTCTCCGGGAACATCCTCGCCTTTTTTCTTCTTTCTGTAATTTCTCATATAATCGCGCATATACTCCCTGTGCCTGTCCCTGTGCTCTTCCCTATACAGCTTTAGATAGTCCATGTGCTTCTTCCGCCAGTCTAAGGAGCGCTGTTTACAGGTCTGCTTCCAGGATGAATCGTGGCTCTCCTTATATTTGAAGTAGTTGGGGTTTCTCCCGCGCCATTCCTTCATATTGTCAAGCTGGCGCTGATACTGGCATTCGATGGAAGAACATATGTTCTGGTTTGGACGGTACTTATTTGGGGTAAAACTCTTACCGCAGATCTTACAGGCCCTCGGCTCTACCATATTCTCACCTTTCTATTTTAAATTTTTTTAATAAGTAGGGAAATAAAAAAGCTAGATATCTAACTTTTTCAGCATTACAAAGTATACCCAATAAATCTCAAAAAGTCAATAGGTAGATATTATTTTTTTTAACTCCCTTTTTTATTAACTAAACTTGGGACGGTTCTCATTGCAATCTCAAGACCATTGTCCCCCGATTTATCGTAACAGTCCAGTGTTATAAGAAGATCGACGAGACCCGTCATTGCGAGCCACGAAGTGGCGAAGCAATCTAAAAACAAGATTGCTTCGTCGCCCGGCGGTAAATGCAAAGGCTCCTCGCAATGACGACAGGAGTTTCTTCAAACACTGATCTGTTACGATTTATCTCAGACCTGTCCCCATTTAATTTCCCGATGCTTGCTTTAAAAAGTCAAAACCCTGTCAGATTCAGAAACTATCCTATACATATCCTTCATTGTCGATACGGGGCATAGGTTAGAGCCCGCGCGATTGCGCTGCTTTAAGCAGGTGCCGCAGGCAAATATCCTGCCGCCCGAAGTCAAAAACTTTTCTGCCTGTTCAATGACATTAAATTGCCCGTTGCTCTTAATTTCGT
Organism: Candidatus Omnitrophota bacterium; assembly: GCA_023247415.1. Classification (GTDB taxonomy): domain Bacteria; phylum Omnitrophota; class Gorgyraeia; order 2-01-FULL-45-10; family JAHFGN01; genus JAHFGN01. Next base: position 2,468 of record JAHFGN010000051.1, on the reverse strand, counting down.
ACTCAACGCCCTTGCCGACTAAAAATATGTTAACATCATCTTTGTTATTCAGAGAAAAGTTGGCAAACCTAATGGCATTCCAGCACGTCTCCGCATCGTTGGTGGATATGATAATTCCTATTTTCATCCGAACACCTCCATCTAAAACCACCTCCAGAACCACCATCTTTCAAAACATATCTTCGCCCAGTGCCACAGCCCAAGAGGCGGATACATTGCCACATGAGGTTGAGGCCTCTAACATCTTCTTAAGTGCATTGCCCAACTTTGGTCCTGCCGTTGGCATAGGTAAACCTCCCGGAGTATATATTTCTATCTCTACTTTATCACGAATTTTTCTGGTGTTGAAGAAGAAATCCGATAAAAACGCGAGTTCATAAGGCGCGGAGGATAACTATCCTTTTTCTGTCCATAAGTCTTGCCTTTGCCCGCGCCGAATAATTTTAGTTACGTCTTCTTTGGGGTATTCATCTCGATTGGTAGCCCCACCGGGATTTGAACCCGGGTCTCTAGCCTGAGAAGCTAGCGTCCTAGACCGGACTAGACGATAGGGCCTTTTAATCCCTCGATCCAACCTTTTATCCTAGCAAGCAGTTTGGCATCGGAAATTCTTATATGACAAATCCCATAAGGAAGATGATTCCCCGCTTTTTTCTTACTGGTTGGACTTATCCTTATATAAGATTTGGTAAATTGTTTAATCGGTATGGCTGTGTTTAACGACCAACGCCTTAAAGCCTCTTTTACAATTCCTGCGTCATGGATTTGAATTCTTGCCCTAAATTTATCATCAGGAACGCAACATATTTCTCTAAACCATCTCATAATCAATTTTATCATTGTTGAATCGGAATTGACAAAATCGATCTGTTTCGCTCTACCCGCCTTATATCCCTCGGCCCAATATAATGCTGCTCCTATTAATTTTAAATCTCGACTCGATAGATTGACAATTTCCTTGCGAGCAGCCTCGGAAATATCGGCTTTTTCCAAAATAGCGTTTTTATGCTTTAATGCATTGTATTCCACGAATTTTTTACGTACTTCTAAATCCTTACCGTAAATCTTTCTTTTTTGATCGTCAGTGAGCTTGATACCACGCAGCCAATAGCTTAAACTGCCTTTTGAAATAGGCAACCTGGTGAGAATTTCGTTATAGGTCAATCCTGTTTTCCTAAGTTCAACTGCTTTATTTTTTTCTTCAATCTTCATATTTATCTAACATCCCTGTGTAAAGGCGTATTTGGTGCGCGGGACAGGACTTGAACCTGCAAGGGATTGCTCCCAACAGCCCCTCAAGCTGCCGTGTCTGCCAATTCCACCACCCGCGCAAAAATATTATATCAATGCTCCTCTCGTAATTTTCGCCGTAACACCTTCTGTTTCCTGGTTAAGACCGCGTCGGTAAGCTCGTTCATCAACCTTATGCCTTCCAGTTTCTTCTCGGAGGATATCCTGCTTCTCTTCAGTATCTTTTCTCTCTTACTTTCCCATTTAAACATTGTCTTACTCCTCTTACTAATTTCAATTCCGCGATATCTCGCAGGTCCACATCGCGGCCTGATTTTTTCTTCATCCTGATGAAATTTTTTGGAGAAATTACCACAAGCGTCAATCCTCTGATTTTAGCTTTTACCGCATCTTTGATAGCGCCCTTGAAATCGAGGGGAGAATCGATGATAATGTCAACCTCCTCATACGTACTTTCGCCTTTATAAAAATTAAATGCCTTCATATGTTTATTTTTTGTCCAATCTTCGCGCGTTTTTTTATCGGCTATCAGCATTGGATCCACTGGCTGTTTCGCATGATAGCCGGCTTTCTTTAATATCGTGATGATCTTGCGAAGATTGCCATCTGTCATCTCGACCAGTATGTCCAGATCAAGCGTATTTCTTTCGCCCCCAAGCAGATTAAAAGCGATGCCTCCCACTATAACGTATTGAACGTCTCTCTTCTGAAATGCCCGCAGTATATCTTCGTATAGTATCATCTTAGTCTGGCCCTTCGACGCGTTCGCTTCGCTCACTTGCTCAGGGCCATGGTGAGCAAGCCAAAAATTGCTTTAGCAATTTTTGGCGCGCCGAACCATGGCTGGGAGGCTTGGATTCGAACCAAGACAGGCAGATCCAGAGTCTGCAGTGCTACCGTTACACTACCTCCCAATCTTACGAAGCGTCTTAATTTCAGCAAAACTTCTCCAGACGCTTCAGCACATTCTCCCGGCCCAGGATCTCCATCATCTCAAATAAGCCCGCCCCGACCGTGCGGCCGCTTATTGCCACACGCGTTGGGTGTATCAACTCCGCCGGCTTTATCTTCAATTCCGCGGCCAGGCGTCTGTAGGCGTCCTCTATGGATCTGGCGTCAAGTTGGGCAAGCCTCGCGACAATATTTTTGCAATGGTTAATTATATCTTTAGAATTGGGCTTTTTCAAATACTTTTCTACGGCTGCCTCGTCATAGTC
>JAHFGN010000081.1 GCA_023247415.1 Candidatus Omnitrophota bacterium | reverse complement strand
ATGTGCGAAGGACGTTTACTATAAGAAAAAAGCGAGGTCAAGCATCATGACAGTGCGGATCGGGATTATAGGCTGCGGTAAGATAACGGAGAGGGCGAGCCTGCCTAATATAGTCAATTATCCGAAGGCCAACGTCGCGGCCCTGTGCGATTGCGAGATAGAGAGGGCCCGGGAGAAGAAGAAGACATTTGGTTTGGAAGGCGCCGATTGTGTTGGTGACTGGAAGAAGCTGGTCGCAAGAAAGGACATCGACGCCATTTTTGTCAATACGCCGAATTATCTGCATGAAGAGATGGCTGTCGGCGCGGCGGAGAACAAAAAACACGTATTGGTGGAAAAGCCGATCACAATCTCGGTTAAGGCCGCGGAGAATATGATCAAGGCCGCGAAGAAAAACGGCGCCTATCTGATGGTTGAGCAGACGCAGAGGTTCGACCCTATCCATCAGGCCGCCAAGAAGTTCATAGATTCAGGAAAACTCGGTAAAATAAATATGATTCGCGGCAGGATAGGCCACGCGGGCCCTGAATACTGGTCGGAAGGCAAGGCCCACTGGTTCTACGACAGGAAAAAATCAGGCGGCGGCGCCATGATAGACGTCGGCGTTCATATATTGGACCTGGTCAGGTGGTTCGCGGGCAAAAAGATTATAGAGGTATGCGCTAATATAACTACTATAGAAAAGAAGGTGCCGGTCGATGATAACGGCAGCGTCCTGATGCGGTTCGAGGACGGCTCTATAGGGCACTTTGAGGCGAGCTGGACGACCAGGCCTTATGAGGTCCTCACGTTCACTTATGGGCAGAACGGGAAACTCATGACCGCTATCGGTTCAGACAAGCCTATCCTGGCGAAGATGGCCAAAGTGGGTAAGGGCGAAGACCCGAACTGCCTATTGGAGGATATAGTCCCTGAGGTCGGGCCTGGAGGCGGTTGGGAGAACGCGGTCCACTACTTTATAGACTGCGTGGAGAAGAAGGAGAGGCCGTTTGTTTCAGGCGAGGAAGGTAAGGAAACGATTAAGGTGATCCTCGCGGCGTATGAATCAGCGAAAGAAGGCAAGTGGGTGAGAGTGTGATAATAGAAACCAGAAACCAGAGTACAGAAACCAGAATGAGTGATTTTAAGTTTGATTTCGAGAATCTAAAGGCTTACCAGAAGTCGTTGGAGTTTATTGATAAGATCTTTGGGATATATAAGAAACTCGATTCACAATATACGTATTCAATTGGTAGTAATCTTATTAGGGCTGGTTTGTCTATAGCCAATAATCTCGCTGAAGGAAATGGAAAACAATCTAAGAGAGAAAGGAAAAGATACTTTAATATAGCATCAGATTCCGCTAGAGAGTGCGTCTCTGTTATTAATGTCTTAAAAAGACAACGACTTATAGAAGATAACCTATATCATGAAATCCGCATCGACGCCAGGGAAATCACTAGTATTATTAGAGGTCTAATCGATTCTCAGTAATGTTATATAAATTCTGGTTACTGGTTACTGGTTTCTGGTTACTTATGTGATGGAGATTGTAACATGAAGCTCAGCCTATGCACGTGGAGTTATCACAGGACGCTCGAGGCGGGCAGGCTGGATTTCGATGGTATGATAAAATTGGCGGCGAATGAATTAAAATTGAACGGCGTTGACATCATTGCCGATCATCTGCCTAAGACCGATAAAAAATATCTGGTTGACCTTAAAAAAATGATGTGTGATCTTTCGCTAACCGTGGCGTGTCTTTCACCCGGTAATAACTTCGGCCAGGCCGATAGAAGTGCGCTCGACAACGAAGTGGCCAGCATAAAGAAGTGGGTCGACTGCGCCTATATTCTCGGGACGCCCGTGGTGAGGATATTCGCCGGGTGGGCGTCCAAGGCCGACCAGATTAAATTATGGCCCAATGTTGTCGAGGGGATAAAACGCTCGGCCGAATACGCGAAGGAGTCCGGCATCACGCTCTGCGTCGAATATCACAATAGCGGCGGATTTCTCCCGACGAGCGTTGAGACGTTCAGGCTGCTGGAAGAGGTGGATTCCCCGTACGTCCAGCTGAACGTGGATACGGGAAACTATCAGGACAAGGACAATTACGCGGCTGTGGAAAAATCCATGCCGCACGCAAGACACATTCATCTGAAATTTCACGACATAGATAAATCCGGCAAGCCGCAGGAGTTCGATTACGACAAGATATTCGGCATATTCAAACGTTCCAGCTACCGCGGCTATTATTCGGTCGAATACGAGGGTAAGGGCGAGGAGATGGAATACGTGCCGAAGGCATTCGCGTTCGCCAGGGCCATGGGTAAGAAATATGACATCTATTAGGGCCAGTCATTGCGAGGCGAAGCCGAAGCAATCTAAAATAGAGATTGCTTCGCTCCTGCTTCGCTTCGCTCGCAGTCGCTCGCAATGACAATGAGATAAATCGATATGAAGAAAAGCGTGGTCCAACATTTGCGGGAGCAGTCAACATCATATCTATTCGTCGCGCCGGCAGTGATACTTTTCGTCGTATTCATCGTCGGGCCGCTCATCGCCTCCCTGTACTGGTCCTTCACGGAATTCAACGGGATACAACCCTCAAAATGGATAGGCCTGGCCAATTATAAAAATATATTCTTTCACGACCCGAGATTCTGGAAGGCGATAGGCAACACAGCGCTCTATACGGTAGGCGTAATCCCTCCGGGCATCGCCCTATCGCTTCTTCTGGCCATAGCCGTCGACCAGAAGATAAAATTCAGAAACTTCTTCAGGACGATATTCTTCATACCCACCGTTACCTCGGTCATAGCGCTTTCGGTCATATGGAAATGGCTTTTTGCCGGGGAGAAATATGGCCTGATAAATTACCTGCTGTTGTCGCTCGGATTCAAACCCATAGACTGGCTCATGAGCCCGACATGGACCCTGCCGGCGATCATGATAATGTCGATATGGGCGGGCCTTGGCTACAACATGATACTATTTTTGGCCGGCCTGCAGACCATCCCCGCGACGGTATATGAGGCGGCCGAGATAGACGGCGCGAATACATTCGACAAATTCTGGAGGATCACCCTGCCTCTTTTAAAACCGACGCTTGTCTTCGTCACCGTGATGGCCTTCATCGGCTCGTTCCAGGTATTCGAGAGGATTTACATAATGACCGAGACCGAATTCGGGATCGGCGGCGTCCTTGACTGCGCCCTGACCCTTGTCGCGTATCTGTACGACATGGGGTTCAGGAAATTCCAGATGGGATACGCCTCCGCGCTTGGGTATATAGTCTTTCTCATCATCTTCGTCTCGACGATAATAAATATAAGGTTTGTGAAGTCCAAGGTGGAGTATTAATATAGAAACCAGAAACCAGAGTACAGAAACCAGAGAGATAGGTTGAGATGGAATCGAAAAAAACTCAAGCCTTCGTCATCAAAGTGGTGGTGTATACCTTTCTGATATTGGGGGCGCTGTCCATGGCCATGCCGTATGTGTGGATGTTCGTAACGAGCATAAAACCCATAGAGGAGATACAATCATACCCCCCGTCTTTCATTGTCAAACATCCCACGCTTCTGCCGTATAAAGACCTGTTCAGGCTTGTTCCGATGACCAGATACCTGTGGAACAGCGTCTTTGTCGCGAGCCTCGTGACCCTCGCGAATGTCTTCCTGTGTTCTTTAAGCGGATACGTGTTCGCGAAACACAGGTTCTGGGGGCGCGACAAGATATTCTTCATCCTCCTGGGGTCTCTCATGATACCGTGGCAGGTGAATATAATATCCGGCTTCATATTGATGAAGAAATTAGGCTGGCTCAATTCTTACAAGGCGCTCATAATACCGCAGATGGCAGGCGTCTTCGGGATATTCTTATGCAAGCAGT
>JAHFGN010000080.1 GCA_023247415.1 Candidatus Omnitrophota bacterium | reverse complement strand
GATATACGAGAGGGCCTGACAGCTGTGATCTCGGTAAAGCTGCCGAATCCGCAGTTTGAGGGCCAGACGAAAACAAAGCGCGGCAATTCCGATATAGAGGGAATAGTCGAGTCGGCAGTAAACGAGGGCCTGGGCGCTTTCTTCGAGGAGAACCCGCCTGTAGCGAATAAGATAATCGAAAAATCTGTCCTGGCCGCGCGGGCGCGCGAGGCTGCCAGGAAGGCGCGCGAGCTCACCCGCCGCAAAGGCGCGCTCGAGGGCGCCGCGCTTCCCGGAAAACTCGCTGACTGCCAGGAGACCGACGCATCCTTGTGCGAAGTCTATCTCGTCGAGGGCGACAGCGCGGGCGGAAGCTGCAAACAGGGCCGAGACAGGCGCTTCCAGGCGATACTGCCGCTGAAAGGAAAAATCCTGAATGTCGAGAAGGCGCGGCTCGACAAGGTCCTCTCGAACGAGGAGATTCGCACAATCATCACCGCTATCGGCACAGGCATAGGTGAGGAATTCGACATCACAAAACTTAGATACAACAAGATTATAATTACCGCCGACGCCGATATCGATGGGTCCCATATTCGCACGCTATTATTGACATTCTTATACAGGCAGATGCCGGCCTTGGTTGAGAAAGAGCATATTTATATCGCCCAACCACCGCTTTTTAAGATTAAGCGTGGAAAGAGAGAGGAGTATGTCCAAACAGAAGATGACATGAATAGCATGTTATTAGAACTGGGCTCTGAAGGGATGACGCTGGTGAGGAGCGCGGACAAAAAGACGTTTACTGACAAACAGCTAAAATCTATCCTGGACGCACTTATTGAGTTGGGTAGCCTATCCAGTGCCATAGAGCGACGTGGAGTAGAATTCTCAAAATATATAGGTTTTAGACATAAGAAGACCAAAAAACTACCACTTTATATGGTAAAAGTGGAGTATGAAGACCACTTTTTGTATAATGAGGATGAATTGGCTTCGTATATTAATGAGGGAGAAGGAGCAAAAGAAACCAGAAACCAGAAACCAGAAACCAGTAAAAAACGAACGACGGACGACGGACGACGGACGACGAAACAAGAGGAATCATCTAAAGAGAAGACAAAGGGCCTTGAGTACATCGAATTTTATGAAGCGAGAGAGCTTGAGAAGATTATCGAGAAGATCGAAAAGCTCGGTGTCGAGATAGAAGATTACGACCCGCCGCATGAAGAGGAGGCGAAGAAGGCAAAGGCCCAGGTTTCCGCGAAGAAGGGCTTGTACAGCATTAAAACAGAAGATGGCACGCGGGGCTTCAACTCTCTTAAAGAGATATTGAGATTCGTCATGGATACAGGCAAGCAGGGTATGTCCATACAAAGATATAAAGGTTTGGGGGAGATGAACCCGGTTCAGCTCTGGGAGACGACCATGGATCCTGAGAAGCGCACGCTTCTTAAGGTGACGCTCGAAGACGCCGTTGAGGCGGACGCGATGTTCACGGTCCTGATGGGCGAGCAGGTAGAGCCAAGGCGCGAATTCATAGAAAAACACGCGCACGAAGTCAAGGTGCTGGACATATAAAAGAAACCAGAAACCAGAAACCAGAGTACAGAAACCAGAAAAGATTTTATCTGGTATCTGGTTACCGGTATCTGGTTTCTGGTGATTTACAAGGAGCGAGATGTACACGCGCAACGAAAAGATAGTTCCTCGATATATCGAAGAGGAGATGAAGGACTCGTATATAAATTACTCGATGAGCGTCATCGTGGGGAGGGCGCTTCCCGACGTCCGCGATGGGCTTAAACCCGTTCACCGCCGGATCCTCTACGCGATGAAGGACTTGAGCCTCGAGCACAATAAGCCTTATAAAAAATGCGCGCGTATCGTCGGAGATACATTAGGCCGCTACCATCCGCACGGAGACATTGCGGTGTATGATGCCCTTGTCAGGATGGCGCAGGATTTTTCACTCCGCTATCCGCTCGTCGACGGTCAGGGCAATTTCGGATGTTTTACAAAAGATACGAAAATCAAATTAACCGATGGAAGGTGCCTGAGTTTTGAAGAGTTGATAGAAGAGGATAAAAATGGAAAGAAGAATTACACGACAACCTTTAACCATCTTACCAAAAAAGTAGAGATAGCCCAAATAGAGCATCCCAGATTGACCAGGGAAAACGCCCCTATTGTAAAGATTGTTCTTGATAATGGAGAAGAAATAAAATGTACCCCGAATCATAAATTTATGCTCCGGGATGGAGAATATAAAGAAGCCCAACACTTGATACCCGGCGACTCGCTAATGCCCATTTATACAAGATTGTCTAAAGCCAAAGACGATCCTAATGCCATCGGATATGAGATGGTGTACCAACCGCTTTTGGACGAATGGCATTGGGTGCATCGCTTAGCAGACGAATGGAATATCAAAAACAATATATATCCGAAAAGCGATGGGAGAATAAGGCACCATATAGATTTCAACAAGTTCAATAACAATCCTGATAACATTATAAGGATGCAATGGCGGAAACATTGGGAGTCGCACTATAGGCTGACATCAGCGCGTCACAAGGATGACAGCGCATATCGCGAAAGGCTTGCTGCAGGACGAAAAAAGTTTTGGGAGGATGTAAATAATAGAGAGCTTTATTCAATACGGATGACTCTGCGCAATAAAAAGATGTGGAAGAATAATAAATATAGAAAGGATAGAATAACGGCTATAAAGAGGCTTTGGGAGAATAAGGAGTATAAGCAATTTATGGCAGAATCGTCCCGAGACAATCTAAAGAAATTATGGCGGCGTGAGGACTTTAGACATTTGCTCAGCACGCTCAAATCCGCGGAGTTGAAAAAGAGATGGCTCGACAAAGGTTATGCGCGCCGTATGGCAGAGGTTACGCAGAAGATGTCTTTCGCGCTTTGGGCTGACCCAGCCCATAGAGAGCGCATATCCGAAACAACCAAAAAACGATGGCTCGATCCAGAATATAGAAAAAAGATGTCCGCAAAAAGTAAAAGACAATGGCAAAATCCGGCATATAAAAGATTTATGATTGATTGTTATAAGAAGAAATGGTCCGGCGATCCGCTGTTTAGGGACAAGTTCTTGCCGATTCTTAAAGAAAATGGGAGAAAGGCGCATTTTTATAGATTTTTAAAAGTTTGTGAAAAAACAGTGGATAAATATGGCGAGATTACCGCGTTCAACTACGAAAAGGCACGCTCGACATACGGGAGCCGAAATGGCGAGGGAATAGTAACTTATGAAAAAGCCGTGAATAAATATTTCAGCGGCGATGAATCAAAAATTGCGGTATTGTTACGTGACCGGACAGCCCAAAAAGCAATGAACCACAAAGTCGTTAAGGTAGAATTTCTTGACAGGCGCGAAGATGTGTACGATTTGACTATAAATGACACGCACAATTTTGCTTTGGCAGCCGGAGTCTTTGTTCACAACTCCATCGACGGGGACTCACCGGCCGCGATGAGATACACAGAGGCGCGGCTGGCGCATATTACGGACTGGATGCTCCTTGACATAGAAAAGAATACGGTTGACTTCATGCCGAACTTCGACGAATCCCTGCAGGAACCGACAGTCCTGCCGTCGTGCCTTCCGAATCTATTGGTGAACGGCTCGAGCGGCATAGCGGTAGGGATGGCGACGAACATCCCGCCGCACAACCTAAAAGAAATAACCGACGCGGTGACGTTCGTCATCGATACGCCTGACTGCGAGCCAAAGGACCTCTTGAAGAAGGTAAAGGGGCCGGATTTCCCTACGGGCGGCATCATATACGGGGTAGAGGGCATCAGAAACGCCTACACGACCGGCCGCGGCCTGCTCAAGATCCACGCCAAGGCGGTTGTTGAAGAGCAGAAGAACGGGAAGGAATCGATTG
>JAHFGN010000079.1 GCA_023247415.1 Candidatus Omnitrophota bacterium | reverse complement strand
AGTGAGAAAGATCGAAAATCTGTTAAATAACCGGCCTCGGAAGTGCTTGAATTATCAAACTCCTCGAGAGGTCATGAAATCCTTAAACGTTGCACTTACTGGTTGAATGTAGCTATTTGATTTTTGATATTTGATATTATTTATGTTACAAGGTATCATAGTATGCGCACCTCCGGTTCTAAGTCCACTCCGTGCTCCTCTTTAGCTTTATCCCGTATAACATCAATGAGTTCGAGAACGTCGCGGCTTGTGGCTCGACCCGCGTTTATAATAAAATTGGCGTGTTTGGTTGAGACTAAAGCGCCGCCTGAGCGCGCGCCCTTGAAACCCATCATATCTATAAGCTGCCCGGCGGTGAAAGGCGAGCCAGGGGGATTTTTGAATATGCATCCGGCGCTTGGGGCGTCAAGGACCTGTTTGGATTTTTTAAGCCTTAGGAAATCCGACAGCCTCGCGAGCAGCGTGGTCCGAAGAGACCTGGTCAGCCTAAAAACAGCTTCGAGGATGATATAACCGCTAAGACCAGACGAGCGATACCCGAATGCCAGGTCTTTATCGCGCATCGTCTTCAAATTTCCGTCGAAGTCGATTGCCTTGACGGATGTGACGAATTCGCCTATGGTTCTGTTGAGTCCCCCGCGCATGCGCGAGGACGAAATCCTGCCAGCGTTGTGGCATTCATCCCCGGGCATGCCCGGGGCATTCTGGCATGAGGGGTACAGCGGGTTTGCCGCGCCTCCCGCGTTCATGAATACGGCCCCGCCTACAGTCCCCGGTATCCCGACCAACGATTCGAGGCCGCCTAAGCCTTCTTCGCATGTCCTGCGTATCAGCCCGGAAAGACTGCAGCCTGCGCCTACCCGTACCCTGTTTCCTTTTATCTCCAATGCCTTAAAGTATGGCGAGGCGAGCCGCACTACAACTCCGCGATACCCGTCGTCGCGCGCCAGAAGATTGCTTCCGTTTCCAATGACAAACATATTCCATCCGTTAGAGCGGCATCTCTTAATGACCTTCGCGAGCTCGTCTAAATTTATAGGCTCGATCACCAGGTCAGCCTTTCCGCCTATCCTGAATGTCGTGTAACCTGACAAGGGGACGCTGAAGACAGTCTTGCCCTTTAGTCCGCTGAACTCTGAACGCATCCTGAACCTCTTCTCCAGGTCTTCGGATACATTCTTGATGTCGCCGGCGCCCATTACCACAATCATGTCTCCCGGCCTGGAGGAGTTGAATACAAGGCTTGAGATCTCGTCTTTTTTTACCATTTCCACGTTTTTTAATCCTGCCTCTTTGGCCTCATCATATAGGGTTTTTATTGTGACGCCTTTTATAGGTTTTTCGCTTGCGGGGAATATATCAGTCAGTATAAGCCTATCAACGCCCCTGAAGCAGCTTCCAAACTCTCGCCTTAGGTATTTCGTCCTGGTGAATCTGTGGGGCTGAAATATTGATATGAGCCTGTTCGGGCGGAATCTCGCGGCGGCCTCTATCACGGCCTTTATCTCTGTCGGGTGGTGCGCGTAGTCATCGATCAACATGATGCCGCAGTCATCCACCTTAAGCTCAAAACGCCTTTTCGCGCCCCTGAATCCCGCGACGCTTGAGGCTATCTTCTCGAAATCTATGCCTGCCTCCAACCCTACAAGTATCGCGGCGAGGGAGTTCGACACATTGTGCATTCCGGGTATACGCAGATTAACCCTCCCCATGGGTTTGCCTTTCCATACGCACTTATAAGAGGTGCTGAATCCATCCATTTTTATGTCTACCGGATAGATCAGCGCCTTGTTTGACAGGCCATAGCTTCTAACCTCCCCCTTATAGCGCTTCAGCATCTTTTTGATATTCGCGTCGTCATTGTTGCAGAAGAGCACGCCGCCCCTCTTCGTCTTATTCACAAATAGCGAGTATCCGTCTATCGCCTTATCCAAAGTTTTGTAATAATCTACGTGCTCCATCTCTATGTTCGTCACAACCGTGTAGAAAGGCGCGAGATGCAGAAACGACCCGTCGCTCTCATCCGCTTCCGCTACCATCCATGCCCCCTCGCCAAGACAGGCGTTTGAGTGGATGTGATCTATCTCACCGCCTATCGCGATCGTAGGATCAAACCCGGCTTTCGACAGGATCGTCGATATAAGAGATGTCGTAGTGGTCTTGCCGTGGGTCCCTGTTATGGCTATACCCCTTCTAGGATTCAAAAGTCCGGCTAACGCGCAGGCCCGCCGCACTATTGGGACACCGAGGCGCTTCGCCTGGCGCATCTCCGGATTCGCGGAGTTGATCGAAGATGAATATACAACCAGGTCCGCGCCTTTTGGCACGTTCGAGGCCTTGTGGCCGCTGGAGATCGCCCCGCCAAGGCTTTCGAGGGCCTCTGTGAGGCGGCTTGTCTCAAGGTCAGACCCGCTCACTTCATGCCCCATCTGGAGCAGTATCCTCGCGATGGCGCTCATCCCAATCCCGCCAACCCCCACAAAATGCACCCTTTTCTTCTTCCCCTCGAAATCCGGGACGTTCCCCAGGGTGCCACCTTTTATGTTCATAGCTTATTATGTATAAATGTGTTATATACCATGACCACATCCGCCAATCTATCGGAGGCGTCGGGCATGCTTAGGCTGCGGCTCATCTTAGACAGGATCGCAAGCTTTTCTCTATTATCCATCAGCTCAAGGACCATTGAGCGGAATTCGCGGGGCGTGAGTTCCCCCTCTTCCTTATATATGGCCGCGCCCTTGCCGGCAAACGCGAGGGCGTTCTCTTTTTGATGGCTGCGGGCATAGGGATATGGAACAAGCACCATCGGTTTCGCGTAATAAGCAAGCTCGGATAGCGCTGCCGAGCCTGACCTCGAGAAGACAAGATCAGCGGCGCTGTATGCCTCATCTATCCTGTCCAGAAATGAGAAGACGAGGGCCGGGATGTCAAAATTGTCATAGATGGCCTCTATGGATTCCTTATCCTGTTCGCCCGCTATATGAACAATCTGTATGTCCTTTTTCCTGGCTTCCTCTAAAGACGCGATCGATTCCGCGAATATCCTGTTGAGGCGATGGGCGCCCTGACTGCCTCCTATCACGAGGAGCGTGAATTTATCTCTATCGAACCCGAATTTCTTAAGAGCGAGCTCTTTGTCATCCTTGAGCAGGTCTGTCCGTATGGGATTGCCTGTGTAGACAACCTTTTCCTTCATGCCATCCGGTATGCGCGAAATCGTCTCCTTAAAACTGACGGCTATCTTCTTAGCGAACCTGGCAAGAAATAGATTCGCCTTCCCAATGGCTACATTCTGTTCGTGAATCACAGCGGGTATACCCGCGAGGCTCCCGATGAGGACTATTGGAAAAGAGGCGTAACCGCCAAACCCGACAATAACTTTTGGGCGGAACGCCGCGATTATAAACAACGCCTTTGCCATATCCAGGGCCAGCCTTGCGGGAAACGCTAAAAGAGAAAATGACAGCCTCGGCGTAAGCTTGTTCGATGACAGGCACCTGAAATTCAGGCCTTCTCTTGAGAATATCCTCCTGTCAAGGTACCGGTTGCTGCAGACAAAAAGTATCTCAAGGTTGTCTGCCTTGCGCCTCAGGCTGGATCCAAGGGCGATTGCCGGAAATATGTGTCCGCCGCTCGCGCCGGCGGCTATAAGCACTTTCATTGCAATCCCCCTCACTTACCCCCTTGCCCTACCCTCTCCCCGATAGAGAGTGGTGAAATACATGACAAATCCTAAACCCTAAACTCTAAATCCTAAACAAATCCTAAATCCGAAATCAGAAAGGAGCAATTACTGACTTACGAGACTGTGTCGCAACGCTCCTTTGAATGTTCTTTGACAACCGTTTTTCTGTGATAATCGAGATTTTTGTTAAAAGCCGGTTAAATCGGCTCCGGGCATGGTCCGGCCAGGGGATTTATC
>JAHFGN010000050.1 GCA_023247415.1 Candidatus Omnitrophota bacterium | reverse complement strand
CTAATGAGGTTTGATAGAAAAGGATTTACATTAATCGAATTGGCTATCGTCATCATAGTATTAGGCATTCTCGCAGTAATAGCTGCCCCGAAGTTTATAAGTTTAAGGATACAGGGGATAGAGGGCTCAGAAGATAATATCATAGGCGCAATGAGGGAGGCAATAAATATTTATCATGCAAAGAATATAGTCGCGGGAAATAATGTATACCCGAGCGAAAATCCTTTTACCCTGCTGGCTCAAGCCCCGCCAAATAAAGTGTATGTTCCCGGGTTTATCATCCCAGGTGATGGAGTTTATTGGAGGTATTATCTATACCCTGACGCGAGCTATGTTACGGCCTGGTATTTGATGTGCCCGCACTGGAATGGAGACCAATTCGCCGCCGGTTCTACCAAAGGACGTTTCTACATATACCAATATGGCGATAAAGGCGTTTGGGGGCACCAGGCTGGAGACCTGTGGCTGTATTATGATAGTACGCATAAATAGTTAAAAGGCGTTTTAAAATTCCATCCCAGACCTGCCCCTGTTCCCGCCACTCCCGATGTCAATTGAATTTCCCGATAGATTATGGTATTATACATCTCCTGACAAAAAGGAGGGGTATGTGAAGGTTAAGCGCGCGCTGATAAGCGTCTCTGACAAAACTGGCTTGGAGGAGTTCGCGAAAGGGATTCACGATCTGGGAGTGGAGATAATATCGACAGGCGGCACTGCGAAGGCGATAGCTCAGGCCGGCGTCCCTGTTATAGAGGTGTCAGATTATACGGGGTTCCCGGAGATGCTGGATGGCAGGGTAAAGACGCTCCATCCGAAGATACACGCAGGCCTGCTTGCGCTCAGAGATAACCCCGAGCATATGAAGAAGCTCCAAGAGCAAGGAATGGGACTCATAGATATGGTGGTGGTAAACCTGTATCCTTTTGAGAAGACAGTGGCGAAAGAAGGCGTCAAGGAAGAGGAGGCGATAGAGAATATAGATATAGGCGGGCCTTCCATGCTTCGCAGCGCCGCGAAGAACTTCAAATCTGTGGCGGTGATCTGCGATCCGTCAAGGTATCCGGCAATTTTGAAAGAATTGAAAGCGACTGATGGCTCTTTGGGCGATAAGACGCTGGGCGAATTGGCAGGGGAGGTGTTTGAGAAGACGTCGCGTTACGACGGCGCCATCTCCGGATATTTAGCGAAGGCTCTAGGCTCCAGGCTCGAGGGTGACTTGCCGCAGATTCTAAATTTGAAATTCGCGAAGATTCAGGACCTGCGGTACGGAGAGAACCCTCATCAGAAGGCGGCGTTCTATAGAGACGAATCAATAGACGAACCGGGCGTATCGAACGCCGTCCAGCTTCACGGAAAAGAGCTCTCCTTCAACAACATCATCGACCTCAACGCGGCCCTCGAGATCGTGAAAGAATTTGATGGGCCTGCCGCGACAATAATAAAACACACAAACCCCTGCGGCACAGCTGCGGCCAAGACCCTCGATAAGGCATATATGGGCGCCTTAGACTGCGATCCCATAAGCGCGTTCGGCTCTATCGTTGGGTTCAACAGGGTTGTGGATGTGAAGACGGCGAAGGCCATCCTGAAGGAGGCAGACTTCGTAGAATGCATCATAGCGCCGGGTTACGAAAGAGAAGCCCTCGAGGCGTTAAAGGTTAAGAAAAATCTCCGGCTTTTGGAAGTGAAGGGGTTTGGGCAAAAGAGCGAAAATTATGACAAGGACATGAAGAAGGTTGTCGGCGGCCTTCTCATCCAGGACCGCGATACGGCGGGGATAAAACAGGCGGAATTAAAGGTTGTAACCAGGCGAAAACCCACCAAGTCCGAGATGGCGTCGCTCCTGTTCGGCTGGGTAGTTGCCAAACATGTGAAATCGAACGCCATCGTCTTATGCCGGGGGACGAAGACTGTCGGCGTTGGCGCAGGCCAGATGTCTCGGGTCGATTCTGTCGTTATAGCAAGCCGGAAGGCGGCCAAGAGTGCCAAGGGTTCAACGCTTGCCAGCGACGCCTTCTTCCCCAAGGAAGACGGCATCATCGCCGCTAAGAAAGCCGGCGTTACGGCAATCATCCAGCCGGGCGGCTCTATCCGCGACGCGGAGGTTATAAAAACGGCGGATCGGCTTGGCCTTGCCATGATATTCACAGGCATACGGCATTTTAAGCATTAGCTTAAAGAAACCTAAAAGCCTTAAGTACAGAAACCAGGAAAATTTTATCTGGTTTCTGGTTACTGGTTTCTGGTTTCTGGTTTCTGGTTTCTATACTATGACCTACCAAGCCGCGCTCAATTATCTCAATTCCTTCATAAATTATGAAAGAATAGAGGACTATAATTATAAACAGGCGTTAAAGCTCGAGAGAATGGCGGATCTCGCCAAGCGGCTCGGAAACCCGCACCACAACATAAATTCCATCCACATAGCCGGCACTAAAGGCAAGGGTTCCACCGCGGCGTTTGTCCATTCCATTCTTAAAACACACGGATCCAAAGTCGGACTTTATACCTCGCCGCATCTTGTGACGCTGCGGGAGAGGATAAGAATAAACGACGAGCTCATAAGCGAAGATGATGTCGCGCGCCTGGTTGGCAGGATCAGGAAAACGGTGGAGAATCCCGCCTATGGCGAACGGCCGACATTCTTCGAACTCTACACAGCCCTCGCATTCTTATATTTTAAAGAAAGGAACGCGGATTTCGCGATATACGAAGTCGGCATGGGCGGCAGGCTCGACGCGACCAATATCTTAAAGCCGCTTGTATGCGCCATAACGCCGATAAGTTATGATCACATCAAGACCCTGGGGGCCACGTTGGCTGAGATAGCGTTTGAAAAGGCCGGTATAATAAAGGAAAACTCCATATGCGTAGTCAGCCCGCAGGAGAAAGAGGCGCAGGATGTGATCGAAAGAGTCGCTCGATCAAGAAATGCAAGACTAATTCAGGTAGGTAGGGATATAAAGTTTGATGAAGTGGGGGGCGTTCCCCAGGGTACCACCCTTTGCCATGGGGACAATGGTCTTGAGATTGGACGAGGGACAATGGTCTTGAGATTGCGACGAAAACCGTCCCTGAAATTTAAAGAGGTCTTCAATGTATACGGGATATTGAATGAATATCTTAAGTGCGAGTCTGTTCTCCTCGGCGAACACCAGATAATCAATGCGGCTGCGGCCGTAGGCATCATTGAGGCGTTGAGCAATTTTGGAGTAAAAATTCCGGCGGATACAATCAAGAAAGGCTTAAGACAGACCAGGTGGTCAGGCAGGTTGGAGCTTGGCAGCCGAAATCCATTGATCCTGCTCGACGGAGCGCATAACCGGGCCAGCGCCAGGGCATTGGCAAAGACCGTGCGCGAAAAATTTAGATTGAAGGATCTTCTTCTCATCCTGGGCGTCTCAAAAGATAAAGACATAAGAGGCATCGTTGAAGAGCTTGAGCCTATTTCGAAATCGATCATTCTGACCAAAGCCAATATAGCGGAGAGGGCAGAAGAACCTGGCAGGATAAGAGAGTTTGTGAGAGGAAAAGAGACTATCCTGACAGACAATTTGAGCCAGGCCCTTCGGCGCGCGCAGGCTAAGATAACCGGCGAAGAGGCGATATTGATAACGGGGTCATTATTTCTTGTAGGCGAAGCAAAGGTTATCTTAGAAAAAAATGTTACGAACAAGCCTTGATGATACCATAGTCGCTGTATCCACTCCTATCGGAGAAGGCGGGATAGGGATAGTCCGCATGAGCGGCCCCAAGGCCCTGGAGATAGCGGATAGGATATTCTTATCTAAAGACGGCAGAATGCCATCAGCATTCAATACCTATACTGTTCATTACGGCCATGTCATAAACAGAAAACAGAAAACAGAAAACGGAGAACGGAGAACGGAGAACGGAGAACAGAAACATATAGATGAGGTTCTCTTGACGGTGATGAAGTCTCCAAAGAGCTATACCAGGGAGGATATCGTTGAGATAAATTGTCATGGAGGACCAGCCGTTCTTAAAGAAATTCTGGGGCTCGTCGCCGCGTCAGGCGCCAGGATCGCGGAACCGGGCGAGTTTACGAAACGGGCATTCTTGAACGGCAGGATAGACCTGGTGAAGGCAGAGGCTGTGCTCGATATCATAAAGGCAAAGACCGACTCATCGCTCAGGTTGGCGATGAGCCAGTTAGAGGGGGCGCTTTCGAAAGAGGTCAATGTTATTTTAGAGCGGCTTTCCGGTATTTTGAGCCGCGTGGAGGCCGCGATAGACTTTCCCGACGAAGAGATAGAGATCATGAAAGAGGAGGACCTGCATAACGCTTTAAAAGGTGTGAAAGAAGGTCTTGAGAGGCTCCTCGCCACAGCCGATCAGGGGATTGTAGCCAGAGAAGGCATCCTCGCCATTATATGCGGAAAACCCAACGTCGGAAAGTCGAGCCTCATGAATCTCTTATTGAAGAGGGACAGGGTAATAGTTACGCCGATACCGGGCACGACCAGGGACGCTGTGGAGGAGACGATAAACCTAAGAGGTTTTCCGATGAGGCTGGTAGATACCGCCGGCATCCACCAGACGCTTGACCCATTGGGCCTGAAGGGGATCGAACGCTCAAGGCGATATCTGCAAGAAGCGGATATGGCGCTATTCGTCCTGGACGGGTCTTCGCCCGTAGATGCCGAGGACCGCGTCATAGCCGGCATGGTAAAGGATAAGAAGGTCCTCGTGATAATAAATAAAGCGGACCTTCCGCAGAAGGTAGGCGAAAGGGACGTAAAAGATATATTGGAGTCGGAATTTATAGTAAATATATCAGCGCTTAGGCAGGACGTCGAACCGCTGGAAGACGCCATGCTGAAATTAGCTGGTTTTGGCGGCGTCTTTCAGCAAGAAGGCGCCATAGTCTCCAACGCCAGACATAAGGCGTTATTGGAACATTCTCTTGAACGTCTTCAAGGCGGCATAAAATCTGTAGAGGACGATTTTTCAGCCGAGTTTATAGCCCAGGACCTCAAAGAGGCGATATACCAGCTGGGGCTTATAGTGGGGAAGTCTGTGTCTTGTGACATCCTGGATAGGATATTCAGCGAATTCTGCGTAGGAAAGTGAGGGCGCGCGAAATGGACAAGATCAGGATAGAAAAGGCCGTCAGAGAACTCCTTAAGGCGATCGGCGAAGATGTGACAAGGCCCGATATAGAGGCTACGCCGAAGAGGGTGGCTGACATGTACGAAGAAATCCTCGGAGGCGCAAAACTTGATCCGGAGAAGGAGCTGGATGTTGTCTTCGAGAAGGAGCATGACGAGATAATCCTGCTTAAAGGGATACCCCTCTACTCAGTCTGTGAGCATCATCTCCTCCCATTCATAGGTAAGGCCCATGTCGCGTATATACCAAAGGACAACAGGGTGACAGGATTGAGCAAACTGGCGAGGGTGGTCGACATCTTATCGCGGCGGCTTCAGGTCCAGGAGCACCTGACCACGGATATAGCTGATGTAGTTATGAAGAAACTAAAACCCAAAGGCGTCATGGTCATCATAGAAGCGGAACATCTGTGCATGAGTATGCGGGGGATCAAGAAACCGGGCATCCTCACGATAACAAGCGCTGTAAAAGGCCTCTTCAGGACAAACCAGAAGACCAGGGCCGAAGCCCTTGCGCTCATAAGGAATTAGCGTTATAATAGCGTAAAATATTATGCCTCTAGAGCAATTTTTTCACAATAATCTGTTCTGGGTAACAGCGTCGGCGTGGATAATCGCGCAGACCCTGAAGGTTATCATAGGCTTTATCAGAGAAAAGAGGTTTAACTTCCGCTGGTTCGTCGGCACCGGCGGGATGCCGAGTTCCCATGCCGCCGGCGTCTCAAGTCTCGCCACTTCGGTAGGCATGACTTACGGCTTCGATTCGCCCATATTCGCCATAACACTGGTATTCACGTTCATAGTCCTCTTCGACGCCCAGGGCGTCCGCCGCTCGACAGGCAGCCAGGCCGAGATCTTAAATAAGATGCTCGAGGATATCTATTGGAAGAAGAGGATGGACAATGAGCGTCTCAAGGAGCTGATAGGACATACGCCGATAGAGGTGCTGGTCGGGATAGTCTTAGGCATTTTGACCTCTTTGGTATTATACCACCGATAATTTGAAGAAAGGGCGGTGTATGAGCAATAGGATTAAGACAGCGCTTGTCATAACATTTTTTGTATTGGCGGGTCTGGCGTTGATATTTAAACTGGCCATTCGTCCGTCCATCCAGAAATCCGCTCCCATGCCCGGGCCGCAGTCTAATGAAATCTCAGATCTGATGGCAAAAGGGGACTATCCGAAAGCGATAAAGCTCCTAAACGATATCATGGAAAAATACCCCAACTCGGGCAGGGAGGAACAGGCCCTGTATACGCTCGCGGCTGTCTATGACGCGAGGGGCGAGCTTCTTAGAGAAAGGGACATGTACAATAATTTACTCGATAAATTTCCCGCCTCCGACTCCGCCTCCAAGGCAAGGGTAGGGCTTGACCAGATAAACATGAAGATACTCTTTTCGCCTGTTCCGGATCCGGACAGTTTCACCCACGAGATAACGAAGGGCGACAGCTTAAGCAAGATAGCGAAGAAGTACAACACGACGGTAGATCTATTGATGAAGACGAACAACCTGAAGGACGGTTCGATAAAGACGGGCAGGAAGCTCAAGGTGACAAAGCTTAAATTTTCTATCAGTGTAGATAAATCGCAGAATATATTGACATTGAAAGGCGATGGCAAGGTATTTAAGACATACCAGGTCGCCACAGGCATCAACAACCGCACGCCTGTGGGGGACTTCAAGATCATAAATAAAGTGGTGGACCCTGTCTGGTATGCGCAGCAGGCTGTTGTGCCCGCTGGCAGCCCAAAAAACATACTCGGTTCCAGGTGGATGGGTATATCCTCCTCCGGATACGGCATACATGGCTGCACAGACCCGTCGTCTATCGGAAAGCAGACGACCGCCGGATGCGTGAGGATGCATAATAGCGACGTGGAGGAATTGTACGCCGTAGTCCCCATTGGAACAGAGGTCTTGATGGAGGATTGATGCAGACAGAAGGCCTGGATTTCGAAAAACCGATAGTGGAGCTTGAGAAAAAGATAGAAGAGCTGAAGTCTGTCGCGACAAGGCAGGATATAGACTTCTCAAGCGAGGTAAGCCGTCTCGAGGCGAAGTTAGAGATTATAAAAGGCCAGGTCTATGAGAATCTAACTCCCTGGCAGCGCATACAGATCTCAAGGCATCCAAAGCGGCCTTACACCCTGGACTATATAGACATGGTCATGACCGATTTTCTGGAACTCCACGGCGACAGGCGTTTTTTCGACGACAAGGCCATAGTGGCGGGGCTTGCTAAAATAGACGGCGAGAATATCGCGGTTATAGGACACCAGAAGGGCAGAGACACAAAAGATAATCTCATCAGGAACTTCGGCAGCGCCCATCCGGAAGGGTATAGAAAGGCCCTTAGGGTAATGGAGCTTGCCGCCAAGTTCAGCCTTCCCATCATTGTCTTCATAGATACGCCGGGCGCGTACCCCGGCATAGGCGCTGAAGAGCGCGGCCAGGCTGAAGCGATAGCCTACAACATGATGGAGATGTCAGGCCTTGGTGTGCCGATTATCATATTTGTAATAGGCGAGGGGGGTTCAGGCGGGGCCTTAGGGATAGGCGTAGGCGACAGGATATATGTCCTTGAGAACGCCTACTATTCCGTAATATCACCTGAAGGCTGCGCCGCGATACTCTGGAAGGAGAGGGGAAAATCGCAGGACTCTGCCCGGGCCCTTAAGCTGACCGCCAAAGACCTCTTAGGCCTCGGGCTGATAGATGGCATCGTAAAGGAGCCTCTTGGAGGCGCGCATCGGGACCCGGAGACAACCGCGAAGAATATAAAAACGGCGATAAAAAAGGATCTGGAGGCCCTAAAGGCCCTTCCGAAAGATAGACTGATTCAGGCAAGATATGCGAAATTCAGGACGATCGGCGTCTTCAAAGAATAACAGCGCCGGGCCTATTTTCTTCGAGATACCGAGCGATATAAGTTTTATTAAAAAGGCGTCCCGCAGGATTCTTCGATATATGGCGCCTTACGCCCTAGACGAATCCGCTCTTTTCGATATAAGGCTCTCTGTCGAGGAGGCGATAAGAAACGCCATGGTCCACGGCAATCGCTCGGACAGAGGGCTGCCGGTCAAGATAGCCTGTTCCGTGAATAACGGTAGATTAGAAATTGTCATAGAGGACTCGGGGAAAGGCTTTGATCCGAAAAAAGTTCCGGACCCGACAGAGGAGGCCAATCTGACTAAAGTCGGCGGCAGGGGAGTTTATTTAATCAAACGCCTGATGGACGAGGTGGAATATAGCGCCAAGGGAAATAGGGTGAGGATGGTGAAACATATTTAACTGACGAAACCAGAAACCAGAGTACAGAAACCAGAATCTGATCAGTGGTTACTTATGCTATAACACAGGGGGGATGAGATGAACTTAAAATTCGAGAATAAGGGCGAGACGATGGTCTGCCGCATTGATGGCGATGTCGATATAAATACATCGCCTTCAATAAAAAAGCTGTTCGACAAGGCCCTCGCGAAGAAGGCGGCGAAGATGGTGGTCAATCTCCAGGGCGTAAATTATGTCGACAGCTCCGGCCTGGCGACCCTGGTGGAGATACTCAAAAATATGCGGCAGTACGGCGGGAAGCTGAAGTTGTCGAACCTGTCGCCGAAGATCAAGAGCCTGTTTGATATAACGAAATTGGACAAGCTGTTTGAGATAGCGTCGGACGAGGAAGAGGCGATAGCGTCGTTTATATGATAGAACGCATAGGCGGCATCATAATCTCCGCTGGACGGCACACGTACAGGATGCTCTCTTTATTATCCCAGACATGTTTTTGGATCGCGGTCGGGCCGTTTAAGAGGAAATTCCCGAAGCCTGAAGGCGTATTCAGCCAGATGGTATTCGCCGGCGTAGATTCGCTCATCATAGCGTTCTTTGTCGCCCTCTTCACCGGCATCGTGATCGCCATGCAGAGCGCCTACCAGCTCTCGAGGTTCGGCGCGAATATCTACGTAGCGCCGATGGTCTCGATCGGCCTGGCCAGAGAGCTTGGCCCTGTGCTGACCTCTTTGGTTGTGGCCGGACGGGTCGGCGCCGCGATAGCGGCTGAACTCGGGACGATGAAGGTGACAGAGCAGATCGAGGCCCTTGAGACGATGGCGCTCAATCCGGTACGATTTCTGGTAGTGCCGCGCTTCCTGGCATTAGTTGTGATGCTTCCGTGTCTTGTAGTATTTTCCGATATAATAGGCATCTTTGGAGGTTTCTTAGTCGGAGTCTTCAACCTCCACCTCAATCCATACAGGTATATCACGTTCTCGTTTCAATTCATGCTCTGGAAGGACGTCTGGACGGGGCTTGTGAAGAGCGCGGTATTCGCGATGGTCATATCCATGATAGGCTGTTATATGGGGCTCAACACAAAAGGCGGGGCGGAGGGCGTTGGCAAGTCGACGACATCAAGCGTCGTGACGAGTTTTATATTAATCATATTGTTCGACTGTATATTAACAGGCATATTCTATTTCGCGAAGCAATAATGATGGAAAAAGATGTAGTGATTAAGGCGGAGAATGTTACAAAGCGGTTCGGCGAGAGGGTCATTCTGAATGGGATAAGCCTCGAGGTATGCCGCGGAGAGACGTTTGTAATAATGGGCGGCTCCGGATGCGGGAAGAGCACACTCCTCCGCCATCTGATTGGCGCCCTGCCGCCGGATTCCGGCAAAGTATATCTGTTGGGTAAAGACCTGGCCAGCCTTAATGAGGACGAGATGGACCGGGTCAAGAAGAAGATAGGGATGTGCTTCCAGTCAGCTGCCCTGTTCGATTCGATGACGGTTGGTGAAAATGTGAGCCTTCCGTTGAGGGAGCATACAAGACTGGAGACTCATGTGATAGAGACGGTTGTGAAGATGAAGTTGGAGCTTGTGGGTTTGAGGGGGTTCGAAGGACTCATGCCGAGCCAGCTCTCCGGCGGCATGCGAAAGAGGGTGGGCCTAGCCCGGGCCATCGCCATGGATCCGGAGATAATGTTCTATGATGAACCCACAGCCGGCCTCGATCCAATTGTAGCCGGCGTTATAGACAAATTGATACTGGATCTTTCGAAGAAGCTGTCGATAACCAGCGTAGTTGTCACGCACGACATGAAGAGCGTATTCTCGATAGCCGACAGGGTGGCAATGCTCTATGAGGGCAAGGCGCTCGCTGTCGGCGCGCCGGATGAGATCAAGAAAAGCGAAAATCCCATGGTGCGGCAGTTCATATCAGGCAGTCCTGACGGGCCGATAAGGTTTTTCCAGCAGAAGGATGATTACCTGGAACATTTAATGAAATAGATAGCATCAAACACTATCCCTCTCCCAGGGAGCCGTAGGGCAGACTTAAGTCTGCCCTACGGCTCCCTGGGAGAGGGTAGGGTGAGGGGGGAGATATGAAGATCACAAATGAGTTCAAGACAGGGTTGGTTGTGGTTGCGGCAATCTGCGTTGGCATGTTCTTCCTGATGAAGACATCCAATTTCTCCTCCAAGCCCTATCATCTCAAGACCTATTTTACCTTCGCCGACGGCATAAAACCGGACACCATCGTCAAGCTCTCAGGCATAGAAGTGGGCCGCGTCGAGAAGATAAGGTTCGAATACCAGCCGAAGACGCTGGTTGAACTTACGCTCGCGCTCGAT
>JAHFGN010000008.1 GCA_023247415.1 Candidatus Omnitrophota bacterium | reverse complement strand
ATAGACATCCGCGGCGCTTTCCACACCGTCATGTAGACAGGCCATGACGCCATCAAGAACGCCCTGCCCACAAGCGCGGGATTGAATATATTATGTCCGAGCCCGCCGAAGAGCTGTTTGCCGACCACTACGCCGAAGAGCGAGCCGATAACAGGAATCCAGAGCGGAACACCCGGCGGCAGATTGTAGGCCAAGAGAAGGCCTGTTATAAACACGCTGCCATCCAATATCGAGATCGTCTTACGGCTGGCAGCCTGGACCGCGATCTCGGCTATAAGCGCGGCCGCGATAGAAGCGATTATAACCAAGAGCGCGTTTACGCCAAATATGAATACGCCTGCCGCCCCGGCCGGAATCAACGCGAGAAAGACCGACCACATCACCTCTTTCGTTGCCCTGCTCGACCTTATATGCGGCGATATAGATACATTCATGGATAGGTTTGAGCGCCCCCTCACCCTACCCTCTCCCCATGACCGTAGGGCAGACTTAAGTCTGCCCTACGGCTCCCTGGGAGAGGAAAAAGGTGAGGGGTTATTTTTTAACTATTAACTTCGACTTACCAAACTTAATATAATCCAAAAGCGGAATCTTCGCCGGACATTCGTAGACGCAGGCCCCGCATTCAATGCATTGCGTAATCCCGAATTCTTTTGCCTCAGTGAATCTCGTTCGCTTCACAAGATTCGCTATTGTTGTCGGCATAATCCCCGCCGGGCATACCTGTACACACCTTGAGCATCTTATACAGACGCTTTCTGCTGCATCCGCGGCTTCGGCCTTTGATAAAAACAGGATGCCGCTCGTTCCCTTTACAACCGGCACATCCATAGTATATTGCGCTATGCCCATCATCGGCCCGCCGAATATAACCTTTGCCGGAGGTTCATTGAGGCCGCCTAATTCCTCTATAAGGCTGGAGACGAGCGTCCCGATCCTGACCTGAAGATTGGCAGGCTCTTTCACGCACCCGCCGCTTACAGTAACACACCTCTCTATCAAGGCCTTACCTTTATATACGGCTTCGTAGACAGCAAGCGCGGTCCCGACATTATTGACAACGCAGCCGACATCCATTGGAAGACCGCCTTCGGGCACAACCCGATTTAAGACGCTCCTGATCAGCTGCTTCTCAGCGCCCTGCGGATATTTTGTGGGGAGAACAACCAGTTTCGCACTTAGTATTTCGTACTTTGTACTTAGCAATGCCTTCCTAATCGCTTCGATAGCGAGGGGTTTATTGTTCTCTATCGCGATACAAGCGTCATTGACGCCTAAAATCTTGCAAATTATTGCCAATCCCTTTAGAATGTCATCGGCTCTCTCTATCATCAGCCGTTCGTCGCAGGTGAGATATGGTTCGCATTCCGCTCCGTTCAACAAAAATGTGTCTACCGGCTTACTTTCAGGAGGCGATAATTTGACGTGCGTCGGGAACGCCGCGCCTCCGAGACCCACTATTCCGGAATTCTTGACAATCTCTAACAGCGCCTCTTTGGAGAGGGACTCTATCTCATCATTACGGCGTGGGATGAAAACCTCCTCTTCCCGGACACCGTCATTCTCAATGACCACAGCCAGAGCTCTGGAGAAGACAGGATGTGGCATATGAGTTATTTTCTTGACCTTGCCGGATATGGAGGCGTGGACCGGGCTTGATATGAAACCGCTGGCCTTGCCTAAAACCGATCCTGTCTTGACTTCGTCGTTGACAGCCACTGCCGCTTCGCAAGGAGAGCCGGTATGCTGGGCAAGCGGTATGACTACCTTCTTCGGCAGGGCCGCCTTCCTTATAGGCACGCTTGAGGTCCTATGCTTGTTGCCGGGCGGATGAACACCGCCGTAGAATGTCTTTCGGGACATGATCAGCCTTTTTTGTTTTGAAATATCATTATACCTCAAACAATTCTTTTGTCAAAATCTTATTGACAGCGCAGAACGCTTGTATTACTATACATGAACGGGACATCCTACAGCGTGCATTTACACTATTCATAGTAGGGTGTCCCGATAGAGGTAGTATATGTCAGAACCTAAACTCCACTGCTGCGAGACATGCCAGGTCTATTGGACATGCGAGACGAAGTGGTATAGAGGCGAACGGGGCGAGGAGAATATCTGTTGCCCTGTGTGCAACTACTATAGGGTCTGTCTGGACAAGATCAAGAAAGAGGATCATGCCCCTAAGAAGTAAGCAGCCTCGACCTCTTTGCCTCCGCGACAAATCCCGCTATCCCAAATAGAATAAATACGCCGCCGCTCGCTGCCAGTATCCATGTCTTGTCTATAAGGCGGTCCAGAAACCCGGTTGCGAACATCAATGCCAAAAACGCGAGGTGCATCACAGCCTCGAGAGCGCTGAAGACCCTGCCCCTTAAGTTCTGTGGTATGGTCTCATGAGCCAGCGTATTGGCTGAGGTCATTATAGGGCCTACGCAAATCCCTATCATAAACGCGAGGGCCCCTCCCAATACAAGGCTCGAACACGCCTTCATCGCTTGAGTAAATAGGATAACCGCCGACCCGCTCGTCACAAAACTGACCGCGATCGTTTTGCGTTTTGAGAATTTCTGGCAAAACCTACCGCAGAACATCGTCCCAAAAAAAAGCCCCACCATCAGATACAACATCAGGATGCTCAGGTCACGAGTCGCGTTCCCGAACGTCTGCTGGATGAATGTTACGATAACGCAGTATATCGCTCCGATCCCGGCCATCAGGAATGAGAATATCCCGACGATAAATTTCATATCGCCGCGGCCCCACATAACCTTCAGGCCTTCTTTCAGTTCTCTGAATATGGACCTTCTTATCGACTCCTCCAGCGCCTTCGTCGCCTCTATGAGGTCGTCTTTTATGTGCTTCAAGAGATGGTTTTTAACAATCATCCCGACAAGCGCCGCGGAGGTGAAGAAGCTCAAAGAGTATATGAGAAACCCTCCCTGCGCGCCTATGAATCTGATGTTGACGAGAAGGCCCGCGGCGACCAGGCCTATGGCATTCCCCAGCATCTTCGTCGAGTCCGCCAACGAGTTCGCGACTAATAGTTCGTCCCTCTCAACGAGTTCGGGTATTATGGCCATTTTACTTGGGATGAAGAACCTCGCGATCGAATATATGAGGAAGATGACGAGATAGACGAGCGGCATATTGTTGAGGAGGATGAGGGCGGGCAGGACGAGCGCCAGGAATCCACGCAAAAGGTCTGAAATAATCATCACATCGCGCTTATCCCACCTGTCGACCCAGGCGCCGGCAACAGGGCCTATGACGAATACCGGGATCATCGTAAATGACATCACCTTGGCGAGGGCAAGCGATGAGCCGGGAGCCTTCTTCCAGACCAGGGCGATGAGCGCCATCTGGCATATCCTGTCGCCGAAATTCGATATCACCTGCGCAAACCACAGAAGCGTGAAATTCTTGTTCTTGAACAGGACATCGCGAAATCGAACCATAAAAAAATTATACCGAAGCGCTATGTGGATTCATCCCAAAGACCAGGATAGAAAGGACTTTGAGGATCGGGTTCTGGGTCAAGGCTTCCTCCTAAAGATAGATAAAATCTCCACAGTTTAGTCGTTTCCAACATCCGCCGGGCGGGGCTAAGGCTGAGCCATTCCATATCTTCATCTATAAAATTTGCTGTTGATTTTACCAATCTTCGTCTTCTCATATTTTAGAAGGCTTTATCTTTTCTCTTTTTTGTCTGTTGTTTTAAAGCCGCGATATCTCTTTCGTCAATCGTCCTGCCCGCTTTCACCTTTGACTTCAATAGTTTTTTTGCGCCGATTATATTCACCCTGGTCCCCTCAAAGACGCTGCGAGTTCTGGTCTTGTATGCGCTGGTGAAATTAACGCCGGATATGCTTGTCAACATATCCACCCTCACCGGCGCCACTCCTATTTGATAGATGAGCTTCTTATTCATAAAATCTTCGACCTTTATGCCTTTCAAAGGCGCGCCGAACTCCTTCAGGGCCCGGAACACCTTTAAGGCATTGCTGGGGGTGGGTTCCACCCATATATCCAAGTCTTTGGTAAAACGCGGTTCGGTATAATACGTAACCGCGTATGCCCCGACGATCAGATACCTTACCTTATGCGCGTTTAATATTTTCAACAGATCTCTGTAATCTGAGCTTATGCGCATCTACCTTCTTCCCCTTCAATCTATAAAAATCCCTCACCATGCCCCATGCGGCCTCAAGGCGCGCGCTCGGGCTCTGGGTCTGCCAAAATGCGATATCCCAAGAACGGTCGTCCTTAGATAGAGGCGTAAGCCTTTCCCATATCTTTTTTTGTCTATTCTTTTTCATATCTTGAGAAATCTCATTGAGATTATATCATAAAGAACAGGTTTTAACAAAATGTATCGAATCGTATATCAGCCTGGGCTGGACTTAGGGCGATGCGCCGCTTGCGGTCGAGCGCAAATCCAGTCTTTACAGCCCAGGCCAATATCTTTCCTTTTATCTCTCTCTCGCCTTTCGGGGAGAGACCGTAGGGCAGACTTAAGTCTGCCCTACGGTCATGGGGAGAGGGTCAGGGTGAGGGGGGTGATGGGTTTTACAGCGCCTTCATCACCGCTTCTTCTTGAGTGAAGTAGGCCGCCATATAATCATCTATGGCTATCTTCGCTATCGGCGGCAGGCTTATCTTTATGTCGCCTTTCTTCAGCATATCCTTGAATTCATCCGGCTTCGTCAGGCCGCCGGATACAGCAGATGCCAGCTGGGCAAGCTGGTCTATATACTCGTCATCCCTTCTTCCATTCCTGACATAATCGAGTATACCTAAAGCGAGCATGACGTGGCCGCCTACCGAATAATATACGCCGTCCTCCGGAGTGACTTCTTTTACTATCGTCGCATCAGATTTTAATGACTCTATCGCCGCAGGATTCGCCTCGGCCATGTTGTTATCAATATAGATGAGGGCGCTATCCTTCGTCAATCCCAGGCTCTTCCTCTTCGCCTCCAAATCGTCGATGCCTCCGTTATAGAATACAACCGTTATGTCGGAAAATTCCTCCCTTTCGAGCGCGGACCTATAACCCTTCCATACCTTCTGCAATTTAGCCTTCAGGACCTCCGGAGGACAGGACTTATCGGCCAGTACCGGCATAAATATAAACCTTTTCGCTTCAGGGCTCCTCGTCCCGTTTAATAGAATCTTGTTGCCTTCAATTATCGCCGCCTTTATGCCTGCAGCATACTTTATCGCCGCCTCGGCACTTGACAACGCACTAATACCTGGCGTTGCGATAGGTTGTGCTGCGTTTTTTGGACCGGCCTGCGTCGCGCGGGGAGAGAGTTTGTCTGCCGCGTCTTGCGTCGTCCCGCTCGCCGAGACGCTGCCTGCGTCGTCTGGCCGCAAGGAGGCGACCCAATCCAATCTTTTATAAAACTCACGATATCGCTCCACAGGCGCGTTTGAAACATATCCCTTGAGCATCTGTGCCGCCTTAGCTGATTCACCCAGTTCTTGTGTCGTGAATGCCAAGAGCTGGGCGGCGGAAGGGGAATATATATTACCCCGCATTTTAAGCCGTGCTTTGATCTGCTTATCTAAAAAAAGTTCGACCTCTTCTTTGGATAAGATCTTGGCCGCTGCCCAGTTCGCCGCGAGCTCCACACCTTCTTCCGGCCATTGGGTGCCCGCTAAGTCTTTATTTATGATGAACCGCGCCAGGCCATGGCCGGCTTCATGCGCCACATCACCTATTCCAAATACATCATCCTTCTCGTTGAACATATATTCTATATTTACCCCCAATTTCATTGCCGCTGGCTCAATCGGCACAACGTTTCTCAAAGCCTGATTCTGGCCCTCCATCAAAAATACAATATTCGCGAATTTTATATCTTCTCTCCCAAACTTTTTTCTAATCCTTTTGTTCACCTCTTCCATAAGAGATGTGTATTTCTTATATATGTTGAGGAGGCGCATAAGCGCCTGCCGAGCGGATTCCTTGTCAGAACAGTACTGATTATTGAATTTGGCTAAACTGGAAGACATATCATAGTTCTTTGTTTGGTAGAACTCGGCTCTTGGGAAGAGCTCTGTCATAATGGGTGTCTCGACGGAGCCTAAAATAGGTCCAATGGCGATCCTCTGCCGATGATATATTTCATTTATGTCAGGCGGAGGTTTTTGATCAAACCATGCTTTCAATAATCGCTCTATGGCGTTCAATTCAGCGGGTGTCGGCTTTGGGATGTTTGGAATAATCTCCCTCGCCGCTGACATGTGAGACTCGGCTGCCGCCTGCGTGGTGCGGGATTTTCCCGCGGAAAATCTGAAAATTCCAAGCTCTGTCAAATTGAACTTATAGCCATATCCCAATATCTCCCGAGGCGTGCCATCGTAGTATTTGAGCTTTTCTTTATCATCATCAGCAAGCCCTCCTCCCTGCAGTGCATTGAGAGCTATGCCTATTTGTCTATTCCCTTGCTTCAAATCCTCTAAAGTAGCATCTCGGCCAGGAATCGTTTCTGGTTCATTAGAATCAGAAACGACAATCGCTCCATACGGCAAGAGGCTGTAGATAGGTTCAAGGGATGCAATAGGACCAAAAGCATCTTCTGCCCTTGCCTTTGAAAGAACCACTGTCTTTTTTCCTTCCATTAAGGAACGCAGCCTATGCCCAGCAGCGCTATTGCTAAAATTGCCGTCAATGTAACTGTTGAAATGCGTATGCGTAATTTTTCTTCCACCTGCCTCAAGCGTTACAGTAACAACGCGATCGCCTTCAATCTGTTCGTCGCTGAGTATTTTAAAAGACTCCGGATTAGCCCCAAGTAACGTCAACTCCATCGCGTAGTCAGTGAAATCGCGCGTGACAACCGCGGAGTGCATGCCATCAGATAGCTTAAACCTCAAGGCTTCTTTTAACCTGTCGAATAACGCTCCGCGCGCTTCGGGCGTCGATTTATCCATCGCAAAAAGGTCGTCTTTGCCGATGGTAATGATATGATCTGCATATTGGGCGATTGCGGTAATGTCTGAACCGCTGCATGGATAGACAGCTAATTCAAAATCATGCCCGGCGGCTTGTTTGGCTATTTCCGCCACACCCTTGAACAACACAAGCAATCTGTCGCGCAACGGCCTGCTTATAGGCTGCGCTGGATCCTTTGTAATATCCCATACTGGTTTTACCTTTAGTATTTCTCTATCTATCGCCTTTATCATTTCATCGCTTGTGATTATATCTCTCACATCTTTTAAATGATTACGAAGATCGGATTCGGTCGGTCCTGCCTCGCCGTCCGCAGCGGCGCGGGGAGAGAGTTTGTCTGCCGCGCCTTGCGTCGTCCCGCTCATCGATTCGCGGGTGTCTTTGACTCTCTGGTAGGTTTCGTATTTGGCTATAAATGCGGCTATCTTGCTGACTGGGATTTCCTTGGGGAGATTCAGTTGTTCGGCAATCTTTGGCGCCTTTTTTCCTGCATCTTCCTTAGCGGCAGGGTCTACATCCTCATCCTGAACGGTTCTATTTATTTCATCTACGACCTTTTTGGCTGCGGCGGCATTTCGAAGATTCTCCAGCTCTATCAACACATTTATCTCAAGCGCCGCGTCGATATCGTAAAACGCTTCAGGGCCCCAGAAGATGGCTGTTGTTGGATCGCCTGTGCCTATATGCCAATGTTCTCTTGGATGGGGGTAGAATCTGACGCCCGGAGGCAGGAGCCCGCCATTGTCCATGTCGAGGGTGAAGAGGTAGTAGTATAATCTTCTATTTGCTGTAATCTCTTCCAGTTTATCAACGATGTACTTTGAAAACTCATCCGGAGGGCCGCGGGTAGTCTGTGTATTCAGCTCGCCTTTCAGCCTTACAAGATCCGCCTCCAACTCCACGAAACCGTCTTTTCTATACAGTAAGTCTACCGGTTTCTGTTCTGCGCCCGTGATATGCACGGCTTTAGTCACTATGGGTTTGCCGGTTGAGCCGTCCATTATCTCAACGTCGAACGGCCCGCCTGAGATGTGCGGGGCTGTAGGCTCTGGATCAGAGAGTTGTGTGAAGGCGTCTACTATGATGCTAACCACGGCATTTTCAACTGTGCCTTGCTCCTGCAATAAGCCGCGATTTCTTATATATGCTAAAACTATCCTGTCTCGTTCTTCTTTTACCTTTTTGGCGTCTGTCTGGCTCTTTTTCACATCGTTAAGCTCTTGCTTCATCTGGCGCCTTACAAGCTCCTCCAGCGGCACAGCCGCCTTTGCGATGCCTTTGATCTTCTCTTCATCTATCCCCAGATTCATATTCTTCAAATTCTTTGCCAGGTTCCTCTCCACGAATTGGGCTATCCTCTTTCTCTGCTCCGCGATTGTCCTCAAGCCGTCTGTTACGCGCAGGTAATACCTGCCGCCTTTCCTGAGCGCGCCGTCCACAAATTTCAGATAGAGCGCCCTGGATCTCCTCAGCAGAAAACCATCTTGGTTAGTCGGGTCAACGTCGTACCATGCCAGGCCTTCATCCTTCACATTCACCAAAGGCTCATCGCTCAACCCATGGGACTTATTTATTGGAACCTTTGCCCGGTTGGCAGCCGATACGTCGCGCTTGAGCACTTCGTCGGCAATCTCTACCGGCTTTTTCTTAAAATTCTCTATGCGGCCGTTTATATCATCAGGGTTGAGTCCTTTTAACTTCTTCTCGGCCTGGCGTATCCTCTCTTCAACATCCACCGCCTCCCCGGCCTGCGCGGCGCGGGGCGCGGCAGCGGGCTGCGGCGTCCCGCTCGTTGTTTCGCGGAGCGGCGCCGTCCCGCTCCCCGAGCGACGGGCCTGCCTATTCGCGAATTCTCGACCGGCCTGCACGGCTGCACGGAGGAGGAGGCCAGGAATGGAGATACGACGTATTGCGGTTTCAAGGCCATGGTAGTTGTTCGATTCTTTAGCGGGTGTATCATTTCGTTTCTTAAAAGTTCCTGGCAAAAGAGGCCAGGCCAGCATACTAAATTGAAATAGCGCTGCGAGGAATAAAGCTTGCATAACACTGCGTATCCCGCTAAACGTGGATGACGCGGGTGACGGCTTGCCGGGGACAATGCCGGAAGGAAGTTTAGTAGGTTGAGATATGACGCTAGCGGAGATGGGCGGCATGGCTGATCCTCTCCGACTTATAGCCTTCTCCTTTTTCTCTGGTTCCGCGACCTTAAGCCAGCCTCCTTCCTTCCCGCTCGTCGTGACGCGGTGACGCGCAAGCAACCCTTCTTTAATCGCCGACCTTAAAATAATCGTTCTATGAAAATTGACGATTGTTATTATAGAAGTTTCTACATCTTCGGAAAGATCTGATGTTCCCCATTTACCTTTATTCAATTCCTGACGGCCGTTATCGGTAAGTTGATAATTACCATTATTATCTTTTGATAACCACCCTGCCTCTACCCATCCTGCCAGCAATTCCGGGTATGCGGAAAGCGCTACAGCAAAACCAAAGGCCTCTTCGGGCTCCATATATTTGCGGAGGGCATCGCTTAGCTTCTCCGCAAGGGCGATTTTAACTCTACCTACCTTCTTAACAAAACTTAATGACCCAAAATAATAGTTGTAATTAACCAACCCCATTCCGTCTTTCCATTTTTTTAAGTATTCATCGTTTGAGGCAAGACAGGAAGCAATATCAGCGCAAAACTCGACATTCGCCCCCATCTTTCGTAATATATCAAACATCTTATTGGCCCTGCCAAGCGCGGCTTTGCCTTTCTGAGTAAGCGCGTAATTGTCACGCCTACCTTTCTTTAAGAACCCTTCTCTTATCCATCGGTACAGATATTGTCGCCCGGCTATGCGCATGGCCATAGCTGACGCCTGTTCTTCGCTAATGTCGCCAAAAGATAATAAGGCATCTTTTATATGCCCCCTTTGCATGGCCTCTTCCCTGAGCAGTTTCTCAAAATACTTTAACCTTCGCATATCCCTGATGGGCATAGTCAGTAGAAAGGTGGCCATCCACTCATTGGCATTTGATATACGCCCATCCAATAACACTCCGATATTCTTTATCTCAGCGAATATCGGAGTTAAACGCTTGATGAATCTTTCTTTTAATTTTTTTCGAATCTCTTCGCGAACCGTGGGATGATGAATACCTTCCAGAACACCTCCGCTTAACTGAGTTATCAGATTTGAAACCCAGGTAGGTATATCTATGTCTTTTATCCCGCCATCAGCGGTCAAAGAGACTAATTCAGTTTGGAAATAGGGCAGTAAAAACTCTTCCAACTCCATAATTAGTTTATCCTTTGCCCCGAAGAAACTTCCGTCTTCAGAAAGCTTTTTGAATAGCTCTTTGGCAATATTCACTAGTTCTGCTTCAACATTCTTTTTAGCATCAACGTATTCATCGAAAGTATAATCTCCAGCCTTCATCTTAGCTTCAACCTGATCCGAAAGTAACCCTTGCCAATATTCAAGTGGCTGTTTGAATTTTTCGTACTGGATCCAATTGAGGTTCAAGCTAGATTCTACAAGTTGGCGGGCAGTTACCGGAGCCGGTCCAAAAGCCTCATCCATCGCAAATCTTGTAAAGAAACTATGATACCCTTCGTGGGTGGAGACATCCGTTTTGCTTGTGCCGCTCTCAACACCAGCCTCAAATGTGATAAGCCCTGACACGTCTATCCCGCCGCCCCAAGGCCTATCCCAGATGGTCGGAAAAATCCCTTTACGATCCTCATAGGAAGCCCTTTGCGCATCTGATAAAGACTGATAGAAATCACGCCCATCAGGAGCTGCTATAGTTGGATTTTCGTACCTAAAACATAACCGTCCAAAGGAATACTTGTCCAATTTTATATGTATAGCATCATTGGCAAAGATTACCAACATCTCCTTTGGCTCAAAACCTATCAATTCCTTCGCATAGGATCGATACCGGGCATCTTCGGTTAGTTTTACAAACTTCTTTCCTTCAGAGTCTTGTAACGGCAACCGTTTCTCTTCCATCCATTTCATCACAGCCTTTACTCTGTCTCGATCTTTCACATAATTCATAATTCCTATTTCAAAACGCGCCCTTGCCTTCGCGCCTAGTCCCTTTAATTCTGGAATCTGCCTGATAAACTCTTCATAGGCAGCATCTGGATGCGTCTTGGCATATTCCTTGAGTCTAACTGCGCAGTCTGTTATCGTCATAAGACGTTCAAAATAATTTCTATCCCTGTTCAGGCCCATTCCTCCGACTATAATCTTTTGCGACTCCTGCTCACTATATACAGAGGCAAATAATATCTTAAAGGTTGAGGATATCCTATGAACGGCTTCCCACGACTCCATAGGAAAAGATGTTATTATATCTTTGGCTTTCGTCCGCATCTTTTCGGCGTCCAACGTCTTCGCCGATACCTTCCCGCTCTTAATCGAATTCGCTATCATAACCAGCATATTTAAAATCTGGTTAAGCGCGCTATCCTCTTGCTGTATAAAACGGAGAATTGCTGTTTGATCATTTTTATACCGCGCATCGATATCTTTACTTAACTTGCCTAGACAGTCCATCACCAGCATTATAAACGTGTCCATCTTTGCACGAACGCCATCAGCCAAAAATGGGCTTTTCTCGATACTAATTTGGAGAAAGATATGGTCTAACTCTTCTGTCATTTCTTGGATCCTGTCTTTTTCCTGAGTTAAGTCACGTTCAGCTAACACGTTCTTAAGGGTTGCGATCATCCCGTCTAAATTGTTTATTTGGATCTCTTCTTTTTCAGTGTGCCCGCTCGCTGCTTGGCGCATGGCGAGACCGGGAGACTTCCCGGTAGATATTACGTATATAGGCCTATCGTCGATTCGGACACCCTTCAGCTCCTTTGCGTCATATCTTTGGGTGAAGGTGAATGTTATGTTTCCAGCGGTTGCGTCTTTGCCGTCTAAAAGAAGCGCCTGAACTCTTACATAATATCCCCACCAGTCTACTCTACCACCACCGTACATCTTATACGCGTTTTCGGAAAAATATGAATATAGGGCTATGGCGGATGAATTGGCCATTATGAATTTTAGGAGGGCGGAATTGTTCCCTGCCAGGAGCTTGAAATACGGGCATTCCTTGTCATCGAGGCCGAAGTTGGGCATGATGGAGATGTAGGAGATGTTCTTCGCCTTGAGGCGCTTGGTGAGGTTCTCTGTATGGAAGCCGCCGGTGATGAGGATAGCGGCTTGAGGGGCTTTCAGCCTCTTCACGAACTCCTCGTCGCGCCTGAAGCTCAAGGCATAGAAGCGCTCCATATGGGCGATTGCTGCAGGAATTGCTGTAGGGACTGTCCCCGGACTTGTATTTTGCGCATAGTACCTAGGGGACTGTCCCAAAATGGAGTTGGAGGGACTATCCCTGAAATGTTGTATGAATCTTACGAAATTTCCTACATCGAATTCGCCCTTGTGGGCCTGATAGTACTTGAACTCATCCTGGGTCAGCGTTACATTTAAGAGATTCTTTATGATGGCGAGATGTTTGGAGAGTTTGTTGAGCTCGCGTTGTTCATCGTTCTGATAAAGCCTGTCTTTGATCCTATCCTCCAGGGCCTCGATCTCTTTGAATATCTCTTCTTTCTTCAGATTTGCGTATAGGTTGACGTAGCCGATATAAAGGCTCAAATTTTGATATTCGGCTAAGTTTATATTCACCTCTTTCGCCTTAGCCGTAAGGTACGTATAGAATTCAACCGAAGGAATGTGGCCTATCTTAAATTCAACCGCCTTCTGGACGAGCTCTTTTACCTCATTTTTAGAGAGGGCCTTATTGAGCCTGTCGATGAGCTGGTCTCTTTCGATATTCGCCTTTTTGAAGTCCACCCCGCCTTCAAGTAATAGGGTCTTATTCAGGATATTGATATTCGCGAGGTCTGAGATGTCTACCCCTCTATCTTTCGAGGCTCGCATGAGGTAAGCTATGTAATCCTTTAACTCTATCGTCTTGGATTTAAAATCATTTATCTTCCGGTCTATTTCGAGGAGCTCTTTGGAGTAGAGCTTTACCTTGAGATCTGCGAGCGAACGGCTCAACGTCTTTAAGGTATTGTCAATATCGTCTTTATCCTTGAGGGAGCTTCTGTAGACATTGAGGTTATCCAAATAAAGGTCTGTATCCTCAACTCCCCATAGAGCCACTTTACCGGGATTATTTATCGCGAAAGATTCGGCGCCGTTTATTTCGCCCTCTCTCAGGAAGTAGTCCGCGGTTTTCTCTCTTAAGGAGGCGTCTTCAATCTTATAGAATGGCGAGAAGTTGTAGTCGCCTTCGCCGCCCTCAAGATTGATGGTATTTACGCCATAGGTCCTATTCAGATAATCTATAATGCTATAAACCGTCTTTTGGGCATTATAATTGCAGTGGGCGTCCTGAATGTGGATTACAACGGTTTTTTCTCTGTTCTCCGTTCTCTGATCTCTGTTCTCTGATTTATACGAATCTCTCACATACCCGAGATATGCTGGAAGGGTGAAGTTCTCAATAGGGCTTGGCCTGCTGGCTGCCGCTGGCAAAACCTCCGTCTTTACAGCCCAGGCAAAATCTGGCGCTATGGTGATAAATAAAAAGGACCATAAGGTGATAATTGCTGTTATCGCCTTAAATGGCCCTTTTCTTAGATAAAAACCTCTAGATCCGCAAGCCAGCACTTCTTCCTCCAACGTTAATGTGCATCTAGAACATCATCACTTCATAAACCTTTTTATTTTCAGTTCAAAATAAAATCCTGGCATGAACGCAACCAAGATTCTCTTTTATTGTATTAGCAATATTAAGTATATCATATCAATATAATGAGTCAAGACATGATATCTTACTTTTTTATACCTTAACCTTGATGAAGTATTAACTTTAGTAACAGACCAGAGTTTCCAGAGACGTAAGATGTAAAATAGGGACTGTCCCCAGCACGGCTATTACGCGTAGGCGGGGACTGTCCCTATTTTTATTGTGGGCGACTTGGTTCTTTTTGACGGGGATAGGATCTTGGCGAAGGGGTTCATCTTTTGTCCGGTGAGCAGTATATCTTCCAGGGTTTTGATAGGGTCCATATCATTAAGCTTCGCTGTCTGTAGTATTGTCATTAAGACGCTGTGGTTCTTGGCGCCGGAGATAGAGCGGTTGCCATAGGTAATCTTTCTGAAGATAACATCGGGTCTTATCTGTTGTTCGGCGTGGTTATTGTGCGGGTCGATGTCTTTTATATACAAGAAGGTGAGTATCTCGTCCTTGTGCCTCTTTAAGCGATTAGCGAATCTTTTGAGTATCCTCTTATTGGGATTGGGGAACGAGAAGTCTTTGAGAGAGCCATTCAGGTTGGCTCTCCTGGTATAATACCGCTCATCCCATTCCTTGCCAAGATATTCCTTATAGAGAGATATTGCGTCTTCCAGTATCTTTTTCAGCCGACCACAATATCGTAATACCTCTTTATCGTCATGCCAGTATTCCATTACCTTTTTAAGATCCCGGAATAAATGGACGAGGCACCTTTGCTTGGCCTTTGTCTTTATCCTGTTATACGCCGATAGGAAGTCCGATATAAAAACGCCGCCATATTTATCGCCCAATAGTTTTTCCACGACAGCCTGACCGCGGCCTTTATCGATGTGGCTTACACATATTTTCTTATTGGAGAGCTTCCAGAGCCAGTGGTTAATGCCGTCTATTGAGGAGGAGGATATCTTTAAGTTAAAGGCTTTCCGGAATAAAGCGTTCACGTCACGCTTTGATATCTTTATGCCGTATCTTAAGAACGCGGCAAATGCCTTTGCCCTTGAGCCTATGCGGCTTCCTGGGAGTTCGTCCTTACCCTTAGGCGAGAATACTTTTTTACACTTTTTACAATAGAATATGATCATGCGTCTTTTCACGGGACTTAGAGACGCTTTCCAATCGCATCGGGAAAGTGTCTTACCCTCAAGCTGGAAAGTGTCTTTTTAGCTTGGGGACAGGTCTGGGATGGAATTTGAAAACGTCCCTTATGCGGCGATGAGGGTATCTTTCATCTTGTCGTAGAAGTCCTTCAGCCGGTTGAGGTTGTAGTGGGAGGCAGGCGGGATCTTCAGCCTATTCGCTATATCCTTGGACTTTATCGGATCATGTCCCAGGAGGGCGTCCAGGTCAATCTCCCCTTCCCTTAGCTCTCGGCCGAGGAGCTTTGCGTATAGTTCTTGTATCTTGGGATAGTAGGCAGCCTTGGATGGATAGTCCATAAGTATCGAGAGCGAAATCGCGAGATCGAGGATGCTTGAGAACACATACGCCTCGCCTTTTCCTTCGATGAATACCTTATCTTTTGTGTCAAGGAGGAGGAGGCGCTGGAAACCGCCGTAGTTGTCGTTCTGCCTTATATTGGTAATCAAAAATCCTTGAAGGGGTATTTCGTTAATGGGCGCCGCCCTCGAGCCGTTCCGCGTTAGAATAGAAAGTTTTTTAAACCTCCGCTCTAACTCATCCCGCAAGCCTCTATTCTTCTCATCCAGCGAGACAAATTCCAAGTTGATAGCCCCCGGCCCGAATACAGCGTTGAGGCGCTTCTGCTTCAGGGCGATGATCTCGAGAATCGTATCTATAAATTCTTCGTTTTTGCCCTCTTCGATCATCGGGAAGAGGTCAACGTTGATAGGGATCGCGCGCGGAGTTATTACCGACTGGTCCCGGGCCTGGCGCGCCACAGCCCCCGCAACTGAAGTCGTGTAGAGCGTCAGAAATTCTATCTCTCCGGTCATCTTCGATATTTCAACACTACCCCTTCTTGTAGAAGGCCTTACAAACCTCACAAAATGTATCGTACCGTCGATCTCGCGATCGCTTCCGGAAAACGGCAGGGTCACCCTTTGGCTGAGGCCCTCATACCTCCTGGAAAATGCCCTAAAATTCCTCATTATGGCAGGCGCTTCTTTCCCCGCCTCCTTTAGGACAAATTCTTTCTCATTATCCCACGCCGCATATAATACCCTTCCATCGTCCGCCTTGAATAACCCCACAAGGTCATCCGGCAATCCATCAAAGCTGTTCGGCATGCCGCTCAACGACTGCCTGGGTGCAGTCTCTTCTGCTGGCGCCACAGGCGCTTCTTTATAATATGACTCATATCTACCTCTTGGTGCCAATAGGATGGGCAGAGCATCTACAAACTTCAACGGAATCTCTCTCAGGCCATTGCCTTTTTCCCAACAAATAGCTGCTTGTCCCAACATCATGAAATTCTTATAACGGCGAGAGAGGCCTTCGAAATATTTGTCAGCGCGGCTAAACGGGTCATCGTGCCTAAACTGCGCCTCCATGTCCAGTTCTTGCTCATAGGCCGGAGACTCCCCTATGGTATCTTCATCTGTAAGACCAATCTTATGCAAAAGGGCGAATAGCCGTCCTCCTTCTTTCAGGGATGATGCATATAATTTATTGAATATCCCAATCTTGTCCTTTATATATACGGCAACCGCGCTCCCGAATATAACGGCGTCGAACTCCCCCCATTGAGAAGGTATATGCGTCACAATGTCAACCGTTGCGAAGCCGTTGGGCTCTATCACTTTGTCCCAACCATAGACATCCGGCCTGATACCTCTGCCTTCGAGCTTTTTCTCTACTTCCTCATCCGGATACAACAGTCCAGGTTCTTTATTGATCGCATATAACTTAATCTGATCTCTGAACTTTAATTTCGTCTCGATAAGTTCATTCCCACGTCCGGGACCGACAAAGAGTATGCTAATCGGACTATTGGAACGTCTCGTCAATAACTTTTCGATTCTCGTGGTTAATTCCCCGCCATACCTCATATTTAGAGACTCGTAGTCCCTGTTCAAAAAAGTATCGGGATCTGAGGTCTTACTACAATAGGGAGTTGATGTAACTGACACCATCTCATAATTTGGCGGAAGGATGCTGGAATGTCTGGCCGCAGGGGTCAGAGGTGTTGGGGACGGCTCATTTTTAAGCGCACCGCTCGTCGAGCTGCGGATACTGCCTTGCGCGGCTAAATCTATCGTCTCGCACATGGCAAAATTATGCTCGCCTGTCTTTTTATATATTCCCAGCGCCAAATATCCTTTTTCGTCTAACTTGTAGATATAGGCCTCCCCGGGATCCTCCAATATAACGGCCTTACCCATGC
Source organism: Candidatus Omnitrophota bacterium (assembly GCA_023247415.1). GTDB lineage: Bacteria > Omnitrophota > Gorgyraeia > 2-01-FULL-45-10 > JAHFGN01 > JAHFGN01. The sequence goes on along the minus strand of JAHFGN010000008.1, from coordinate 19,407 downwards.
CTTTCGGCCCCTCATGCATTCTGATATTTTCTTTTGGGATGCCATTTCTATGGATGAGCCAGCCGCGCAGTTCATTCGCTGCGATCTTCACATCGCTTCCGAGGTATCCCGGCTCACTTACCGAACATACAACTGCCTGCCAGTCTGCGCCGCTTATATCTTTTAGTAGTTCGCTTATATACCTTTCCTTGGCCTGATTATATTCTTCTATCAATTTTTCCTGCATAAATCTTTTACTGAGTATATATTTCAAGTGCCCATTATCCAGAAAATGCGCAATCCTCCGCGCGCCGGTTTTTGTATTATAAGCCGCAACGGCCAAGCAAACTTGAAGTGATGCCTTCAATACTTTATTAGAATCCTTCGTCTCTACACTCTCACCGTCTTCTACCTCGATGATGCGGCCGCTCGATGAGCCGCGAGCTTCAGCCCGATAACGCGATTCCCATTCGGCTATCTTATGTTGGACCTTGAGCCAGAGATATTCGGCTAATGAAAGAAATTGTTTTTGAACGGCCTTGCTGTTTCTGCGGCTTACATCAAATAGCTTCAGATCGAGAAGGCCTTTATTAAACGCGATAAGGGTAAAGAATATGATCAATCGATCTGTATTTGACTGAGGCGGCGCAATCGATATCCTTCCTCCCCGCTTCTTTGTCATGTATAAACAAAGGATGTTTAGGATGCGCGCCCGGAGTTCTCGCGCGAGAAGCCTTATGGGCTCGCCTTTTGTCTCCAGGATCGTCTTCACGGGCTTGCGAAACGCGTTCCATTCCTTCTTGTTTATTGTTTTGCAAGGTTTTTCAATCAGCGCCGGGACATGCAGCCCTCTATTCTTCGCCCAATCCAACGCGTCAAAATGGCGCAGGCCTTCAAAAAGTTCACCGGCAAAGATGTCCGCTGTGAGACGGATGATATCCTCTTGGCGGCCGCCCTTTTTTCTTTCAGATAAAAATTGATCTATTGCCCCGCTCTCAATCGCAACCGCTGCCCTCTGCCCCGTTATATCATCGATCTCACTGTGCATAGCTGTTAATGTTAGATCGGCCGATCTTATGTACCAATATCCCCAGGCCTCGCGGATAAGAGTCGCTGCGGTCGTCTCTATAAAAATATCGGGGGATCGAAACGCGGCTGTAAGATCTTGTTGGCGGCGAAGGACAGCATTCCATAATTTCGCGGGTACACCGACTATTATTGACGTATTGAATCTATCGACGCGCATGCTTTTGACGAATACTGTTCCGTCATATCTTGCCTTCGCCCTATCGACTAGACCGCTCAAGGCCTCGATAAAAGTCTTGAGGACCTGAGAATGCGGATACCCCAGATGGATCATCAGTCTGAGCGTCTCCTGAAATATCTCTCGAATGCTCTTTATGTCCGGCTGCACCTTAAGGCCAAGCGCAAACGCTGTTACTCTTTCCCTATCGCCGCTCGATGACTTGCGCTCTGGCGTGCCTGCGGACGCTTTAGCGGCGGGCGTTTTAGCGCTGCGATGGCGTTCCACCTCAGCCCGCAATATAACATTAAGAAGGGCCTTTTTGCCTTTGGCTTTATATACTCTAAGAAGCTCCTTCGTGGCCTTTTTAAATCTACCTGGATTAAGGCTTGCCGCGATCGCGAGACTTGCTACAGACTGTTTCTCCATTTTGAGATCGAGGAAGATATATCCTAAGGAGGCGTAGGCGATCCAATTGTTTGTGTCCATCTTAATGGCTTCCCGTGTGAATTGAGCGGCCTCTTTCAATCTTCCCGCCATCTGATATTCCCAGCCAAGCAGAGAGAGGATTACGCTAGAAGTAGGCGCCAGACGAGCGGCCTTTTTGGAGTATTCAAGCGCCTTTCTATAATTTCCACTTTCGCTGTAGATTCTCGCAAGGCTGCCATAACCTAGAGCGCAGTGCGGATTGAGTCTTATAGCCTTTCTATATGCGCCCAGGGCCTTGTTGGGTTCGCCGATATCCGAAAATATATTTCCCAGCAAAATATAGGTGTTCGCGCAATTAGGGTTCCATTCAGCCGCCTTTGATGCCAGGAGTCTAGCAGTATCATAGAATCCCGGGTCATACCTACCGAGTTGACAGTATATCTCTCCGAGAGTTGCGTAGATCGCTCCAGCCACGCCGCGTTCATCGAGGAGGAAGTGCGGATAAAGAAGGTTCAATAGATTCGGCGTAGACATATCCTTGGCCTTTATCTTTTTGGTATTGAGCAGGTATCGCAGACTGCGCGCTTTTGCGCTCGAGAGGCGATACTTATTCTTGAGCAGCCAATAACGGCCCATTTTCCCCTTTTTGGGAGGATTATAATAACGTAATATATTGATTTCGCGCGCGATGTCATTTGCATAGTCAACAAATCTTACTCTGCCTTTTTCGGTCTGACGGGTCAGAAAGGCATGCATAGACCCTATCGCGGCCTTTGCGTCAAGGCCTAAAAGGGCGTAGACAAGCAGTTCAAATTGCGTTAACCCGCAGCAGTTATACAAATTAGAGGAGAGTTCTTTTTCAATCCTACGCCGTTCGTGCTTTGGCATCTTGGTGCGTCTGATCTTCTTGAGTAGGCCCTCTTGCTGAAATACAATCGTGAGGTCAATTAGAAGGGGTATCAACTCGCGAGGGTAAATCTTCCTAAGCGTATCAGAGAGCCCGAGGCGTTTAAACGTTTTGAAAAACTTCGGCGCGATGCGCGAGGCGTATTCCCTGGAATATCCTAGCTTTACGAGGGCATTCGCGCATCCTTCTTCTGTCAACTCATTCCTGCGGCCTTTCGTTTTGCTCGATGATTCTCGCTGGCTGCCGCTCGTCGAGCCGCGGTCAGATTTATCAACGCCGCTGGTGGAACGGCGCGGCTGGTTTTGGCGCTCCCAGACATACACAGGAGGCGCCTCTGGATCGAATGAGGCGAGATCATACTGCCTTTCGGCGAATCCTTCTCCTTTGGCAATATGCCCCGTCGCCCCTCCTGAGTGGTCTTCAACGACAATCGTCTCGATGTCCCGGATCTTTTTCATTTCATTGAACCACCTTCTAAAAATACCTTTTCCCAACCCTTTGTCCTGCCAGGCAGGATCTACTGCGACGCCTCCCAGATGCGCCTCTTTCGGGTCAGTCGTAATGAAGCTTGCCGCGAATCCTATTACTTTTTCATTATGCCTGGCAACGATCACAGCGCCATTAATCTCTTTTCTTATCACAGAGCGCATGTGCTCAATAAACGCCTCTTCCAACGCCTTCTCTTCGCCTGGGCCGCTCTTTATCTTCGTCAGTACCGGCTGCAGGACCTTCCTGCTCAACTCCAATATCGCATCCAGATCAGCCTCAACGGCTGGTTCTATCCTCACCCCGATCAGGCCCTCTTCGCTCGATAAGAGGCCTCTGATGGCAGAGGCCATCCCAGCAGCGCTTCTGTAGCGCTCATTCGGATCCTTTGCTATTGCCTTCGCGATGACTTCGGCGAGCCCGTCAACGGATTTCCAATTCCATAACAAACGTCGCTGTATGTCTCCCTTGGCAGGCGTTGGCGCGTTCGCGATTTGTCTGACCAAATCAGTCAAAGAAAGTTGAGAAGAACCGGTACGCTGCAATGTATCCAGTTCGCCTGTCGCGATTTCATATAGCATCAATCCCGCTTGGCATATATCCGATTGTCGCGTCGGCTTTGTGCCTGAGTATATCAATTCTGGCGCTACATATTTCACGGTGCCATAAAAGAAGTTAGGATTGTCGAATACCGTTTTTTCATCCGTGTGGGCTATCTCGAAATCTAGCAGCTTCGGAATTTGACCTTTTGTAATAAATATATTGGCTGGCACTACGTCAGAGTGGACTACGCCTTCTTGATGCAGGCGATGTAAATCATCCAGCAGTTTCGCGATCACCTCCAGGACCTCCCGGGGGTTTCTGCTGGCTCGCAATGCCCAGTCATAGATACTCTCTCCATCTACATATTCCATCGCAATCCAGTCTGGGCCTATCTCTATGAGCCTTGGTATAAATGGAAGTTCTAACGGCGCTAATCGTTCCATTATATATACTTCCTGTTTAAAGAATTTGGCGTATTTTTCAGGATCGCGCCTCTTTTTTATAAATACGATATCATCGGGTGTAATTGGTTTGCTCGCCTTATAAAACACATTACGTTCTTTCTTGCCAATTTCCTCGAGCACCTTATAGCCTCCAATCATCGCTGGAATTGCATTATCCCCGGCCGATGAGCGCCTGTCGTGTGAGCTGGAGAAGTTGAACCTCTTCGCAACCGACTGCGCCCCGCTCGATGAGGCGCGAGCCAGTCGTGTTATCTCGTCTACCACTTTCGGCGACACATCCTCCGGGTTGCTTCCGGGGGGAAGCCCAGGGCGCTGCGCATTGAGCTTAAGGGTGCCGGCTGGCGTGAACTCATTATCCCAGATCTTTTCCGCGATGCCCTGACGCTCTGGGGGTGAGAGCCTGGCGACTCGCTCCACTATCTGGGACATCGTTGGTTTTGATGGGGCCTTTTTATTCGGAGCCAGATTGAAGACCTCTTCCAAGATCTGATGGTATACCTCAATATATATATCTGCCATGTTTTGCGCGGGCCCATTTTTGCGGCCATGGCTCATCACTGCATTCAGCAGTTCATATTGAGCCAAGTCTCCAGGTTTGTCTTCGAGCCGCAGACGCGATAAGCACGACGCTTTTATAGCAGCGTGAAGCGCGAGCCGGTAAATATCGAATGCTGCGGCTGTTTTATACCGGCCGAGCGCTGACTTGAAAAATAGCGATGCTGTCTTTGAGGCCGCCTTTAGCCCTGCCATCTCGGCAGAGCCTTGCCTTGTCAGTAATTCTCCGCGGAGGGCTAAACTTATTATCTGCGGCATGATCTGCCTCATCACCTGAAGGCCTCGCAATGCCTCGCGCCGGGTCTCTTGAATAAGGAGGCGGGCCAGTCTGCGAGCGCCGTCTTCTCCCATGTTGGCCGGCCAAATTCTATGCAATAAGCTGCCGAGAGGCGTCGAATATACATCTCGGCCTTGCGCCAACTCACCTAATCTCTTGAACAATGACGCGCGGCGCGCAACATTTATCGCAGCCCCTGTCAGCGGCATATCGCTCGGGAACCTGTCATTCAGATATACAACAGGGAGTTTGGCGCCATCCACCACCCACCACTCCACCATATGCCCCATATATCCAGCGGGGAATTCAAGAGCGCATGTAAATAATTGATGCACAGGGGTCCACAGCATATGCCTTTTAGCGGTCGCCAATTTCGGCTCAACTAAAATGAGGCGATTGATAGGCGCGAGTAGAAGCTCATTGAGAAGACGCACCCATTCATCTACTGCCTGCCACCTCCGTGCCGGGTCTATCTCCTCTTTGACGCGGCGGAGGCTCGCGGTAAACTGCTGGTATTGGGCTTCGGGCAGGTTCGCGCTGCCCAGGGCAGCGAGGAGCTGGTCTATTCCGGAATAGTCCGGCGTATGCTTAAAGACAGTGATCAATTGCTCGACGCCTGCCTGCCTGAGTATATCTTCCTTCCACACCTTCTCTGGACTTGTCTTAGACAGCTCCTGTCCTTCTCCTGCCGGCAGCATAAAAGAGTCTCCTCCTGAAAAATCCATGCTGACAAGGCAGCCATAACTGCCGCCTTTGCGGGCAGTCGAGCACATGCCCTCTTCAGCTCTGGCGGGGCTTATCAATACGCCTTCTCTAAAGGGGAGTCTGGCGATGGTCTTCGGCGCGTAGTTCATCAGGACCTTTAGCCTGCCTTCGATAAAGATACAGGCGAAGTTGGCCGGGTTGAAATGCCTCTCATCCTCGTCCACCAGCACAACCTCGACCTCACCTCCATGCCGGCCTAAAAATAGGTCAAAATCGTATTTGTCGTTCCCCTTTATCTCGCTGTAAAAATATGGGTCGATTAAGAATCGCGGTTTTCCGTCAGTGAAGAGTTCAGCCGGCAATATCCCTCCACCGGTATCAATATGATTGTTTCCAACCATCGTCTCATCCGATCCGTCTCTGACAGTCACATACCCTGCCGGCAGTCTGTAGAGTTCGAGTTCTTTAAGCGCCGGGAAGGTTTCCTGCAGAATGCCTCTTGCCGCCTCTATCCTTTCCACCTCGACATTGCCGCTGTGGAAGATAACAGGCGTCTTCCTCACCATTCCACATATGAACGCGCCCCCCTCTGATATCTCAGAGTGATGGGGATTCTTCCGCCATTGCTTCAGACTGGTCCTCACTCTTTCCTGTCTGGGACTTTTCATTCGAACCCTTCCGACAAAGCCTGGCAAGACTAGACTCCCGTCTTTCGGCCATTCTATTAATTTTCGGGTGCCTCTTTTCAGGAAACTAACCTGAGGAACGCCGTTTGTCTCTAACAACTTCCTCAAGGCTGCGCCCTCCGCTTCTTCTGTTCGGGAGGGGAGACCGTCGGTGGCACGTGACAAAGACGTGAGGATGCTGCCCAATGCCAATGGTATGAAGTTATCGCGTATCTTCTGCGTCCTCCAGCCCGTCCTGCCTTCTTCAACGAGATCCGCTATCGCCTGGGCATATTCCCTGTCTTTTAAGAAAGCGGTAAAGAATGCCAGATATGCCATATATTCCTGCCACCTGGCGCCTTCTAAGTGTGTTCTAACGTCATCCTTTGTTAACTGAAGATCCGCCTTTAAGGCAAAGGTATCTTCGTAATGATATCTCTGTACGCCTGTCAATCCACATATTAGTAAGAGGAGTTTTTCATACTCATTCTTGGCTTTTAAATAGTCGTGGATCGCCTTTACGTCTATGGCGGCTTCTCCTTTAAGGCAGTCCTGCAAATATGCTTTGATAGGTTCGCTGGTCTCAGGGCTTAAAAAGTTTGTTTTGTCGCCCGCCTTAAGCTCTTTTAATCTTGATAAAATAAACTTCTTCAGGCGCACATATTTCTCCGGATTTATAGGCGGCTCATCTTTTAGCACCTCCACAACCGGAACCCATTCCTTAGAGGCCGCGCTTTCGATGATATAGTCCCGCTTGAATCCTTCAACCACTCCGCTCGCCGACTGGCGCAGGGCGTTTGTGAAGGACTCACCCCATGCCATCTCCATTAAGCGTGGATCTTCGAGATATCTGTGTGAGATAGGAAAGGGCGTATTTAAGGCGCGTATTTCGGGTGGGAATATAGAGCTATTCGCGACAACGGATGAAGGTATAACCGAACTTATCTTATCGCAAAACTCGTCTACAGATGAATATCTGCCGCGAAAGATGGCTATGGTTACAGGCAGGCCGGGTGGATTTTCTCTCAGGGCAGCGAGTTCAGGTGAATAATAGTCTCGGTAGTTCCTGTAGAAGGTTTGGGATGAACTGCGGGGATATGGGTTACCCTGCCTTCGGATGTCTATTATCTCTTGGCCTCTTATACGCGCGATATACTGCCTGTCTTCAATAGAGCAGGGTAATAGTAACAGCCTTGAACCATCTTCAGTTGCAACAGGTTGGCCAAAGGAGATCTTCAGTCCGGAGGGCGCGACTCTGCCTTTAAGATGCATATACGCGCCGATCTTAAGTTTTGCTATATCCGCGGCTTCTGGGGTAAGGGGGTTGAATATGGCCGGCGGTCTGAGATGATTGTCAGGGTATGCCCAGGAGATGTCATAAGCGAGAAAAGACGCTATGAGCAGGATAGCTGTTATTTTGCGGATAATATTATCATTTTTCATATTTTTAATAAGAGTTAGTATGAAATAACCATTTAAGTATACATGGGATTTTCTGATAGGCAAGAGGCAAGATTTAACTTTTTTAAATCCTAACAAAGAAAAATTGGGGCAGGCTACTTTTTCCACAACGGGACACTCTACAGCCTGCATTTACCTTGATGCTGTAGGGTGTCCCGATATGCTAAAAAGTGAGCCGGTCCCCATTTATGGAGCCCACGAGTGGAATCGAACCACCGACCTACGGTTTACGAAACCGTTGCTCTACCGGCTGAGCTACGTGGGCAGATTCTTCTTATCTTTAAGATAAGGGACTAATTTTTTAGCTATTACATCCGCTGCAAAATAGTTTCCTTTCGGGTTTAGATGGGCCCCGTCGCAAAAAAGGCCCCTTCCAATTTTTTCTAACTTAGCGAATTTCTTATCCGTATCTATGACCAGCAGATCATGTTTTTTACCCAATCTGATAAGGCACTGCCTGCCAGTCTCAAAGATATTATCGGGATAACGGTAAAATCGCGGCGGGATTATCAGCACAATATCAATATTCCGCGATTTTAAAGAACCGATGATATCTTCGATGGCCCTGCTGTATCTGTCAACATATATGGCCAGAAATTTGGTTCGTTCATCTTCTGTTTCAATTTTGTAAGTATCCTCGATTATCTCTACAAACCGCTTCTTGGCCTGTTTGCTGCGGCTGATATAATAGGCATTCGCGTCTTTTTTTAAAATTTTTGAGATCTTTTCCACCAGCCTTGTATAAAAGAAACTATGATCTACCAAAAATGAGCTTATGCCGGGTGACGCGATATTTTCCCAATGAAATATTATTTTGCGGCGATGCGAGGGGATATATCTCTCCATGCTCCAGAATATCACCATGTCCAATTCCTGATTATTGTCGTCAACCCTTTCTTTGATATAATCCCGCAGCTGTTCTGTGTATATCCCCTGTATGCCGCTGTTAATGACTTCCGCAAAATTCTTCCCTATTTTTTTATTTATAATTTGCTCGAGGTAAAAAGGATATGTTTCGCTGGATTCGTTGCTGCCTTTACGGGGGCACTTGATGCCGCTTGTGAAGGCATTGCCTGCGCAGACTATTCTATACGGTGTCTGTTTTTTTGCAGTATATTTTTTCCCTCTGGCCCTAAAGCCTTTTTCTCTTAAACTGCCCCCGTAATATTTGTATCTCGCGCACATTTCCAGGGATCCAAAAATTATGATTAGGCCGGCAATCGCCAAAAAAACCCTGACCAGGATTTTTGTTTTCATCTTCTTAGGCCCTGCACTATCGATCTGATAAAAGGCACGGTATAAAGCCTGCAGGCTGTTTTATACAATAAAGGCATCTTCCATATAACCGCTCCGGCCCAATAATAGATGATGGTAAAAATTTTTTGCGCCCCGGCGGGCATTTTAGAGGTCACTGCCAGCATCTCCTGATTCCAGAGATAGAGCGATATCTCTCTTTGAAAATAGACACAATCCCTTTCCTGTTCCGGCGTCATTTTAATGGCTGGTCTGGTATTATAATTTGTCATGTCAAGCAGCTCATCTTCGCTTTTTAACAGATTGTTCTGTCTGCATATGTTATAAAGCTCTGTATTTTTATAAGGAAAGAAGAAAGTGCACACCCCTTTATCTGAACCTATCACTTTATTTAGCTCCAAAGTGTCTTTCATCTCTTTTTTTCCTTCAAACGGGAACCCTACTATATTAAACGTATATAAGTCTATCCCGGCGTCTTTTATAATTTTGGCCTTTTCGATAAACAGGGTGTTGCTGTATTTTCTGTTCAAAATTCTGTGTCGTAATTGTTCGTTCCCGCTTTCGAGGCCTATGCAGACTTTTTTGCATCCGCTGCTTTTCATGGATTCCACGAGATCGTGATCAATACATTCTATCCTTACGCATACCCTGTATGGAAGGCCAATCTCTTTTCGATACTCCCGCGCGAATTCCCCGAACCACGCCTTATTGGCTATTAGGAGATCGTCTTCAAACTCAATATATTTTATCTCATTATATTTGCCCAGCATATGTTTAAGAAATTTTACGCAATAATCTACCGACGGCGCTCTGAAATACTCTCCTGACAATGCCCCATAGATACCAGCCAGGGCCTTATTGCAGCAGTAGTAACAATTATACGGGCATCCGCGGCTTAATAAGACGTAGAGATGCCCTCCGCAAACAACTATATCTCTTTCAAATATACTGTAATCCGGAAAATCCAGGCTGGAGAGATCGGTTATATATCCCGCGGCCGGGTTCTTCTTTATACCGTCATTTGTGCGCCACCACATCCCGTTTGTGCCGGATATATCCCTGCCATTTTCAATATTGGTCAACAGATTATCGAGAGGTATTTCTCCTTCGCCGATACAGGCGCCGCTGACATTGGCTTTCGATAAAATAAATTCCGGGTCCAATGTCACGCCGGCTCCACCCGCTATCTGCAATATTTCAGGGTGTTTTTCCAACGCCTTTGAATACATTAATAAATATTTCAGCTGGTGTGTAGTGGAGGAAAAACCGACCATCGATGGGTTATGGCTGATCACCTTTTTCAAAAATTCTTCGCCGCTGATCTTACTGCGGATATTAAGACAGGCGGCGGAGTAGGAGTGCCTTTTGAGTATGGGAGAAAGAAACGCCACTCCATGCTGTACCCCGCTATAGCCGGATTCTATGGACAGATTTACGAAAAGGAATCTTTTATTCATTTTCTTTTAACTATTTTTTTTAGTCCTTCGACGCTTCTTGTATTGATCGCATCCTCCGGCTCGATCCAGCCTCTCCGGGCCTGAAAGATGCCGAAACGCATATAACCTAAATCCGCTATGCTGTGCGCGTCTGTAGATATAACAACCTTAACGCCCGTCTCTTTTGCCAGCTTACAGTGCGCGTCATTGAGATCCAGCCGATACGGATGGGCGTTCAACTCCATGATGCATCCGCGCTCTTTCGCCGCCTTCATCACAGCCTCCATATCGACCTCATATGGATCGCGCTCATGGATGAGCCGGCCTGTGGGATGGGCGAGTATGTTGAAATACGGGTTGTCCATGGCGCGGGAGACGCGTTCGGTCTGTTTCTTAAGAGAAAGGTTGAATTTCGAATGGATCGCGCAGACAGTGACATCGAGCTCCTTTAAGGCCTCGTCTTCCATATCCAGCGAGCCGTCTTCAAGGATATCGACCTCTATGCTTTTCAGGACGACGACGCCTTTCAATTTTTTATTTAGCCGGTCGATTTCTTTGATCCTCCTGAACATGGCCTTGGCGTCTAGGCCGTGTGCGATGGTAACGCGCTTTGAATGTTCTGTTATGCCGACATATTTATAACCGCATTCTTTGGCGGCGTCTACCATCTCCTCCAGAGTATGCTGTCCGTCTGTAAGATCAGTGTGCACATGCAGGTCTCCGCGGATATCTTCGAGCGTGACAAGACGCGGAAGTCTTCCTTTTAGCGACGCCTCTATCTCTCCACGATCTTCGCGCAGTTCCGGTTCTATGTATAACAGGCCTAACTGTTTATAGACATCCTCTTCTGCCCTGCCCGCGATCCATTTTTCTTTTCCTCCGCGCCTGCCTGCGGCCTGAAAGACGCCGTATTCATTTAGCTTAAGCCCTTTTTCTATCGCAATCTTCCGAAGAACGATATTGTGCGCCTTCGAGCCCGTAAAATAACACAGCGCGGCGCCGTAGCTCTCTTCAGGGACAACCCGCAGATCAACCTGCAGCCCTGATGGCCGTAGTATTACAGCCGAGCGCGTCTTGCCATGCGACAGAACCTTATCCACGTCCTCATATTTTATAAAGCTGTCCATCGCCTTTGAGCTGTCTTCGCATGCGGCGAGGATGTCCAGATCCCTCACTGTCTCTTTCGCCCGCCTGAAACTTCCAGCTATTATGGCTTTCTTCACGCCTTCTATCTTTCGGATATATTCTAATAAAGGAAGGCCGATCTCCTCAGCGTCGGAGACCCTGAAGTTTCCTTCGCTGTTCTTAACGCGCCCTATCTCCCGCAGGATATTCCCCTCAATCTTCTCTCCAAAACCGGGGAGATTTCGTATCTTACTTTTCTCTGCCGCGCGCTTGAGTTCGTCGATAGACTTTATCTTCAACTTTTCATATAGGGTCTTGACGCGGCGGGCGCCCAGCCCCTGTATCTTCAAAAGAGAGCTTAGGCCCTCGGGCATCTGTTTGGCGAGTTTCTCCAGAAACGAGAGCCTGCCTGTCTTTACAATCTCTTCAATCTTTGCCGCAAGGTCTTTGCCGATACCGGGGAGTTCCGTCAGATCCTCGCCCCGCCCCACCATATCGGCGGCGTTTTTGGCGAGACCCAGTATTGTGCGGCCGGCGTTTCTATACGCCATCACCCTGAAGACATTTTCCCCTTTTATCTCCAAGAGGTCGGCTGTCTTATCGAATATTCCGGCGATCTCTGAATTGTGGACGGTCATATAATTTCTTTTATGCTGGATAGAAGATCTTTTTTGACGGGCAGAGCTTCCGCAGGATACATTCGAGGCACTTTGGCTTTCTCGCGATACACACAGCCCTGCCGTGCGCTATCAGTAGATCGCTGAGGTGAACCCAATCCTTCCTATCAAAGGTCTTCATCAGGTCCTGCTCAATCTTCACAGGGTCATCGTTCTTTGTAAGGCCTAATCGTCCGCTCACCCTGCGCGCGTGCGTATCTACCGCGATCCCCTCGGTCTTATTGAATCCGTGCGAGAGGACGATATTCGCGGTCTTCCTGGCCACGCCTGGAAGGCGCACGAGCTCTGCCATCGAGTCAGGCACCCTGCCGCCAAATTCACTTACGATCATCTTCGCCGCCCCGATAATATTTCTGGCCTTATTGCGGTAGAAGCCGGTCGAGCGGATCTGCAGTTCAAGCTCTTTTAGGTTAGCGCCTGCGTAATCCTTCGCGGTCCTGTATTTCTTAAAGAGCGGCTGTGTAACAATATTTACCCTTTTATCCGTGCACTGCGCCGAAAGTATAGTCGCTACGAGGATCTCGAGGGGGTCTCGGAACTGGAGGGCAGTCGTTGCGGCCGGGTATTGTCGTTTAAGCAACTCTAATATATTCTTCGCCATTTTAAATAAGATGGTGCCGAGGAGAAGAATCGAACTTCTCACGCCTGCCTTTTCAGGGCAGCGCTCTACCACTGAGCTACCTCGGCACAGTCGAAAAAGCTACGCTGCGACCAATGCGTATAATACTTATTGATGAGTCTCTAAGTAATGCTGCGCGGAAGATGCGGCGGTCGCGCCGTCGCCGCAGGCTGTTACGATCTGCCGCAAGGCCTTTTTTCGGACGTCGCCGCAGGCAAAAATCCCTTCAACGGACGCCTTCATGTCGTCGTCGACGATTATATAGCCCTTCTCATCCAAAGCGGCTATGCCTTTTACAATCTCTGAATTTGGCCTTATGCCGACCAGGACGAATACGCCGTCGCACGCAAGACTTGACTCTTTGGCGTTCTTCGTATTCTTAAGGGCCACTGCCTCAACCTTTGATGCGCCCCTTATATCGGTTATAACGGAATTCCACGCGATTTCTATTTTTTTGTTCGCGAGCGCCCTTTCCTGCAAAATCTTTACGGCCCTTAGCTTATCGCGGCGGTGGACTATTGTTACCTTCTTCGCGAATTTAGTCAGGAATACCGCCTCCCCTACAGCCGTGTCGCCGCCGCCTGCCACCACTACCTTTTTTCCCTTAAATAGCGGCCCGTCGCATGTCGCGCAATATGATACGCCTTTCCCCCTGAATTCCGCTTCACCCGGAACGCCCAGGGAGTTCCAGCTCGCCCCCGTAGCTATTATAAAAGAGCGCGTCTTTAATTCTTTTTGGCTGTCTATTATAACTTTAAAGACATCTTTTTCAACAATTAATTTTTTCGCCTCCGCCTCTCTAATCTCCAACCCTGTCTTCTTCGCCTGTCTCAAAAAATAGTCCGCCAGGTCCGGCCCTGATACCCCGTCGGGAAACCCCGGAAAATTCTCAACCAGATCCGTTATCAGCGCCTGGCCGCCGCATAATCCCTTCTCGATGAGGAGGGCCCTCATCCCGGCCCTTGAGGCGTAGATGCCGGCTGTCAAGCCAGCCGGCCCGCCGCCTATGATTATCGCGTCAAAGCCCCTGTCTGTCATTCTTTTTTCAGCGTAGCGATATTTATTTCGATGAGGTTCTTCCCGTCGTTCAGGATGACGCGGTCTTTCTTAATCTCCACAACCTCATTATCGCCTATCCTGTCTTTTGCCTTTACGACGCGGCCGTTGATAATCGCGCACGGCGTCTTCTCGTCCCACATGATGCCCTCCAATTCTATGCCACCTGATTCCGTCATAACCCTGGCGGCCTCTGTCTTAAGAGGGAGGAACGGGCTTTTGCCCCAGATATTTACGCTGGTGCGCGCGCCCTTTCTGGGATAGATGTAAAGCTTGCCGCGGCACGCCGCCATTTTAGAACTGTCCGCGCGCACCCCTGCCTTTTGCGAAATCGCGGCTGCCTTCAGGCGCGAGGGCGCGAAGAGGCCTTTAAATATCAAAAAGGCCGCCATGCCCCAGAGGATGATCGAAATGACAATTTTAATATTAAACTTTCTCATCAGGTATTCTCAACAGGCTCCAGGTACACCGAGATTACAATAGTCGCTTTTACAGCCATTTTGGGGCTTTCGCGCTTTTGGACCTTAAAACTATCGATTGTTATCGCGCATCCGCTTAAGGCATCGAGTTCTGTTATGAATTTTCCGATCGCGTCGTATCTTGCCTCCATATCCATCTTGATCGACAGGGCTCTGTATTTATCCGCGACAACGCGGGTCCCCATCTGATCCATCGATTTCAGGTCTATATCCAGCTCTTTGCCTTTTTTCGATATGGCGTTTATAATCGAGGGGACTCCTGAGTCCTTGATAAGCTGGCAATCCTCTCTTAAATTGCGGAGGCTCTCTACAGCCAGCTTCGCGCCGGCGAACTCTTCAGAGAGGTGCGCATACTCTTGTCTTGCCAAAGCGGCGCGCCGGGCCAGCGGCGCGTATATAAATATTATAAGCGCCGCGGCGACAGCCCCGGAGGCGATATACGTAAAGATAGGGCTCTTTGATCTTAAATTAAGCATCATCTTACACTACTCCACCCTGCACTTAATCTCGAATTCGCTCGAGCGCGGCGATATTTTTTTCGTCGAGAGAAGCCTTGCCTCTTTAAAGATTCCGCTTTCTAAGGATTTTACAAAATCGGCTAACTCGTTCTCGGCGCCGCCTTCTTTGGGCATAATCTCGCCCTTCAGAGTAACGGCCTGATGTTCCATCTGGAATTCGTTGATACAGATATTATCCGCGCATAAGGCACTCAGTTCCTTGAATGCGTCTCCCCAATACGGCTCATCGGCCAATATCGCGCTCGTTGCGGTGTTCTTGGATACTCTCGCAAGCTCCGGCTGAAGACTGGCAAGCTGCAGCCTTGAGCCATATATCTTATTCTCGAGAGTCGCCAACTGGACGCGAAGGCCCATGAAGGTAAGGACCATTATCGCGGCAATAGAGGCGGAGACGGCCTTAAAAACTCCTTTTTTGACAGCCTGCCGCTCCGCGTCCTTATATCCTACAGGCAGCAGATTAGTCCCCTTAAAATCTGTCAGCGCCGCCCCTATCGCGCCGGCAAAAGCCGCCGGCTCTATATTCGCGCCGCCTGAGGCGCCCCCTCCCGCGGCCTTTCGCGGATCTCCTATTTCGACATCGACGTCAAGAGACTCGCGCAGGAATTTATCTAACCCTTTCAGAAGGCCGCCGCCGCCAAAAAGGGTGAGCCTTTCCACTTTAAGGCCTCCGGTATCTTCCCTGTAATAATCGAAAGATCTCTCGATCTCATTGGCGAGCCTCTCCGCGACAGGCCTCAACATGGAAAAAAGCTGACTATGTGAAATCTTATTTTCGATGAGGTCTTTACTGGCGCCGTCTTGAGGCAGGCCTATGTCCCTTTTAATCCGTTCCGCCTCATCGACCGTAAGTTCAACCCTGCCAAGATCGGATACAAGGACGCCCCCCATGCCTTCGGTGAAGCTCTTGCCTGAAACAGGCAGCTTTCGGACCAGCCATATCGACTTTCCGTTGAATATCACAAGTTCTGAAAATTGGGCGCCTATGTCAAGAAACGCTGTCGACCCGGAATTCTCGGTCTTCATAGACCTAAGAAGATTCTTTAACGCCGCGGAATTGGCGATAATCTGGGCCGGTTTCAGGCCATGCTTATCGCAAAACGCGAGCGCCTCATTTATGGCGGAATTGGGGCATACGCTCACAAGGACTTCCGACTTTTTGATGCCTTTTTCAATTACGTCTCCGGTAATCTCAAAATCTATCGCCGCGTCTTCTATAGAAAATGGGAAATAGGTCTTTGCGTCTAACTCGATCGCATCCTTTAGCTCCCCCCTTGGCATCGCGGGAAGGACGACCCTTTTCGCTGTGGTTTTGGGAGAATTTACCACAATAACTACTGCGGAGTTCTTATGGCCTGTCGCCTTTGTGATATCAGAGGTAAGATTCACCAGTTTGGATCCATTTTCTTGAGGATGAGTCTGCGCGATCTTAACGGCGCTGGAGCCTATGTCAACTCCTATGACAGTTCTCTTCATTGGAAGTTCTCTTTGCGCCAGCCTACTGATGTCGTGTCGCCGGCAAATGTTGTGAATTGCCTCGAACCTGTATCGGCTATCATCTCCTGTATCCTAAAGGCTCGCGATTTCAGGCTTGCCACTGACGTTACCTTAAACGCGCTCGTGTCATAGCAAAATTCCGTCGTAACGGCGTTGAATCCGGTTGATCCGGAGACAGGGACAAGCGAAGACGCGTCAGCGTTATCCAGCACCATGTCTTGTTCATCCGGGTCGCCGGCGGTGGAAAGGTATGAGCGGCCCCGGGCAAAATCATAAAAATCCGTGGTGACGCTTGAGTCTGAAGAATAAAAACAGGTAAATGGCGCTATTGCCCTTTGCGTCACGATGTCATTGGCGAGGCTTGTCGCGTCGCCGGAGCCCAATGATAATGCGTCGAATACCGCGCCCAATACCTGAACTGGCGCGGTATTGATGTTTATTGGCGCGCGGTTTCCTGTCGGCCTGGCGGCGCTTGAGTTTATATAGGAATAGACCGTTACGTAATCTTTTATCGCGTTGTATATATCACTCGTCATCCCCGTGACAAGCTGGACCTCCTCAACAGAATCGAAATTGTTAGTTGAGCGGTAGGTCACGATATTCGTCGCGACCGTATTCGCTGTAGCATCCGCTGTCCCTAAACGCACCATGAGATACCGCAGGAGACTTTGAGACGCTGTATTCAGATGAACCTTGCCCGCCTCATCGGCTATGGTAATCGAATCCACTGTCCCGCCGTTCAAATTTATCGGCAGGGTAACATAAGAGCCTGTATACCAGGCCTCGGTATTTGTGTCGATCTCGTAAGTCACCCTCAAAAACATGGCGTCTATATTAATGTCTCTGTTTCCTGCCGTGCGCACGGCGCGCATGATGAAATTAGAACTGTTTATGGTCGGCCAGGTCCATGTCCGGTCAGATGTTATGCTCGCGGTATAAGTCGTTAACGTCGTCGTCAACGCCTGCGTGAGCGCGGTATTGCCTGCCTGAGGAAAGCTGCCGTTTGTAGTATAGGATACCTGTATGGTCGCGCCTGTTCCGCCGCTCGCCCTGCTGGCCCTGACACCCAGAAGAACGGAGGTTATGCGCGTATTGGGATAATTTAAGTCGAACGAGCTCAAGCGCGCGTCGTCTGAATTATTATTGATCGTCGCTGTGCTGCCATCAATATATCTCATTTGGTCTGGGTTACTAATACTGACTGAGCCGCTAGTGCCTGAACCTCTCATATCCGCTGTCCCTGTCTGGGTAGTTGATGTCACATCGTCCCTTATCGCGCGCACGGCGCGCTCCACGCCGGCCTCGGCAATGTAGAGCATCTTCATATCGTCGAGTTGATAGCCGACGTTTAAAGTCCTCTTCGTCACCAGCAGGAGAAACGCGACAACCGTTAAAGTCAACGTGGCGATGAGCATAAATGTGAGGAGCAGGATAAAACCTTTTTTATTATGAGCCCGCATCGGGACACTTTCCTATGACTAGCGTCTTGTCGGGACTTTAAAATGTCCCGTTCATGTTTAAAGTCCCCGCGGCCTGAACTCGGTCCGCAGCGCGAATGACTCGCCGCTTTTTGCGGCCGTCAGATTAAACTGTATCACCCTTACCTGCGACGCCGTCACGGGAAAGTTCAAGACGTTGTCGCTCGAATCGTAATATTGGAGCGTAAAGCTGGTTACATTATTGGCCAGCGTCGTCGTGACAGAACCCTCCTGTCTGTTTAAATCCTCGCCCGAGACACCGGACCATGAATAGATAATCGTCTCATCCGCTCCGTCGCTATTCACGTCTTCGGCGAACGTGACGCTGTTTTGCAGGGCTGAACTGACAGAGTTCATCGAGCGGACCTCATTGCCTACCCTCTCGAGGGCCTTTGTAGCCTCAAACCTGGGGCTGTGCCGCTTCATCTCAGCGTCCCAGCCCCGCATCGCGACCAGATATGAGAATGTAAGGAAACTCAAAAGGATTGATATAAGGGCGATTGAAATTATAAGCTCTATTAGGCTGAATGCTTTCATGTTGCAAGCATCGGGACACTCTGCCATGAATAGTATTTGGCCGGGACGCAGAGTGTCCCGTTCATGTGTTAGAAATATACGTAACCAGCGTCGTTGTGACATCGCCGCCTTGAACAGTTTTATATACGTTGACCGTTGCCTGTTTTAGATTTGTCGCGACAGTGGATACTACGACTTCCCTCTCATAAGACGAAAAGCCGCTCACAACGGCCCTTGTCTCATTGGCGATGGATGAGAACGATGTATTTTTTAGGCTCTCCATCTTCTCCTGGGCCAGATTCGCTGAAATAGAGGTGGCCTCCACATCCACCCCTCCTGCGCGCGTCCCTTTCGCGAAGAGCGCGATCAGCACGCTGAAAGAGGAGGCGACGAGGATTATCGCCAGCATCACCTCTAAAAGCGAGATGCCTCTTCTATTCAGCCGCATTGCTCACATATACGGGACTGCTGGTGGCTGTGATCGCGCCGGTGTTATCGATTGAAGCGGATCCGCTTCCTCCCATGCCCACAGAGTAGATTACATAGTAGTTCCCGTTAGGAGACTTCGCCAACACATATTGGGTCCCCGAGGCGGCGAATGGGTCATTCAACGCCGTCCCGATGAGTTTTGGCGTCGCGCCGGTCAGGGCCGTCTGCCAGCTGGTGCCTGTGGTTGGATACGAACCGTTATGGATGAAATACGACTCTGTCGCGGTCTGCACCGACTTAAGCTCCCCGAGCGCCTTCGCGTAGTTCCCCTCGTCCCTCATCCCCTTAAATCGCGGCAGGGCTATGCCGATGAGGATCGCAATAACCGCGATTACTATCAAAAGCTCGATCAGCGTAAAACCTTTTCTAAACATGCATCCCCCCCCTTTTCTTTTTTTCTATCTTTCCCCCTCACCCTACCCTCTCCCCATGACCGTAGGGCAGACTTAAGTCTGCCCTACGGCTACTTTTTTTCTATAAACTATGAACTATTAACTATGAACTATTTTAATGCCTCATCATCTTAACCATGTCAAATATCGGAAGGAGCAT